>JAZULV010000034.1:0-59631 GCA_045603305.1 Lachnospiraceae bacterium
GGACTCATCAACTGAAGTTGTCCTGATAAAAATATTATGAATAGTAATAACTCGGGCATCATCTTCACTGATATTCATGCTCACATCATTAGTAAACTCGTTAAGATATATATCTACAAGTCTAAAGTCCTTGAACAATTCAAAAATATCATTCTGTGTACATCCGATATATTCTCTCTCATCATCAGTAAGTGACAAATACAGTTCTTCAGCCGCCGTGCTTGCATATCTGGCATCATCAACAGATAATGTAGTACCATATTCATCAGCCATAAGCTTTAATATCTTGAAACGTGTAAGAAATGTTTTAATGTCACTCTTAACATAGCTTGAAAAAACCTTGCCTCCAAGCTTTGTGCTCCAGATGTCACTTCCATATGAGTTCTCATAAATATTTTTCTGTGCTACAAGAAATAACTTAGCCTCTGTAACGCTGCAGCTTTCACCATTAATTCTGAAAAGTTCATCATCTCTTAAATCGCTGACTATTTTTACTCTATTCAGAAAATCAATAGGATTTGTACATCCGGTGGTAAAAAGCAGGCAAACTGACAAAACACAGCAGGCCAATCTTCTTATCAAAAATGTCTTAGTCAATTAACTCCCTCCATTTTAACTACAGCAGTGTTTTCAAAACCTTTAACACGCCGTTGTTTATATTAGTATCTGCCTCAAATCTGGCAACTTGCTTCACCTCATCAATTGCATTACCTATAGCATAACTATAATACGCCTGCTTCAACATTTCAATATCATTCTGCTGGTCACCAAATGCCATGGTCTCTTCCTTTGTAACGCCAAGCATCTCCTGCAGCTTATTAAGTGCAGTACCTTTACTTGCATTAATATCAAAGAAATCAAGCCACATTGTACCGGCAGTAACAACAGAAACCTTATCACTCCATTTTTCAATCAAAGCCTTACCCGTAATATTAGCCTGGCACTTAGGGTCATATAAACAGGCTTTAATAATATCTTCCTCAACAGCCAAAAGATCATCTACCGGTAATACCTTTTCACGATAACCTTCTTCCAGCCACTTAATTATCTTCTCATCCTTAGTCTCTGTATAGTAACCATCGTCAATATTTAAAAACAAAGTACAGTCCGGGTAATTCCTGCAGTCTTTAACGATTTCTTTAACATATTCCGGCTTAATTACAGAACGATAGAGACATTCTTTGTGATTACCCAGATAGGTTCCGTTGCAGCCAATATAATAAATCTTATCACCAACTGCTTCAAATAACTGCTTTTCACTGACTATTGACCTTCCACTGGCGGCAGCAAATATAATCCCCTTTTGGTGCAGCCTGTCAATAACCTCAACAAGCTCATCATTTAGCTTTGACTCACCATCTCTTACCAATGTACCATCAATATCAGAAGCTATCAATTTTATCATGTTAAACCTCTCAAGTAAATTTTTTAAGTTCGTCATAGACCCTGGATATAGGCAGACCGACGATATTGTTGTAGTCACCGTTTATCTTCTCTACAAAGGCAGCAAAACGACCCTGAATACCGTAGGCTCCGGCCTTGTCCATAGGCTCATTTGTATCGATGTATGTCCATATTTCATCATCAGACATTTCTTTTACATATACATCAGTCTTTTCGCTGAATGAAACTATTTTTTCAAAGCTGCCATTCCTTTTAACTAAGGTAACACCGGTGTATACACTGTGTTGTCTGCCGCTTATGCTTTTTATCATCAAGAAAGCATGGTCCCTTGAAGATGGCTTGCCAAGAATGATGTCGTCAACAGCTACTACAGTATCAGCACCAAGTACAATTTTACCTTCATCTACTCTTGAGGCAACCTCTAATGCCTTCTGCCTTGATAAATCCATAACCAGCTTGTCAGGAAGAATTTCTTCTGTATGTTCCTCGACATTACTTAATACGACATCATATACTATATCAATCTGACTTAAAAGCTCACGTCTTCTTGGTGAACCGGAAGCTAATATAATCTTTTCCATCAGTACTCCTTAATCTTCCCACTCTCTAATACGGTATGTTACACCTATACTTTCACAGATATTTCTGCACTCTTCTTCCTCAGCTTTAGTAAGAGTAGTCTCAACTGTTGATAAAATAACCTTCGGCACATACTGTACACAATCAGAAGCAAACTTAATCATAGCATCGAATGAACCGATGCCAAATTTACTTCTTGTAAGTTCAAGGTATCTTTCTTTATTAGGTGTGTTAAGGCTGATTGATACCACATCAATAAGTCCTTCAAGTTTATGTGCAGTGCTTTCGCCGTGAATAAGGTCAGATAAGCCATTAGTATTAATTCTTATCGGTTTATCACACCATGTAGCTTTAATATAAGCTGCCACTTTAAGCAAATCATCTAACCTCTCTGTAGGCTCACCAAAACCACAGAAAACAATTTCCTTATACTTATCTACATCAAAATTCTTAAAATCTGCAATTACTTCTTCAACAGATGGTTCTCTCTCAAGCCACAATGAACCTGAATCTGCCATGTGATCCCTTGTCTGACGAAGACAGAAGGTACATGCACACGGACACTTATTTGTCATATTTACATATAAACTATTGCCTATTTCATATAATATTGTCATATCATCCTCCATAATTATATCACAAAATCATTTTATCTCAAATAATGAAGTACTTCTTCAAAACATACACCATCAGTGACCGGTATGTCAAGTTCAATAGATTTTTGTATGCATTTACTTACAAATCTAGACGCTTTTTTTACTGATGTAACAAAATCTACACCATTAACTGCATCAGCAGCAATAATTGAAGCAAAAACATCACCGGTTCCGGACCTTTCGGTGCCTATCTTGTGAGAACGTACAATCTTTGGCTCTTTACCCTTTTCATATATGTAATTTGCCAAAAAGCCACCTTGAATAATACCTGTAATAACAACCTTCTCCGGACCCTTACTGCTGATTTTCTCTGCCATGGCATAAAGGTCTGACATCCTCCACTTTCCGTCATGATACTCAGTGTCAGTAAGCACACAGGCCTCGGTAAGATTAGGTGTTATAATGTCAGCATACTCGGTAAGCTTCTTCATTTCCTCACACATAAGGGGTGTATAGGTTGCATAAGGCTTGCCATAGTCGCCCATAACCGGATCAATAATTACAATTGTATCTTCGGTCTTAAAATACTCAATAAAGTCTCTTAATATATCAATCTGCTCCTTTGAGCCTAAAAAACCGCTTGCAATTCCTTTAAACTTTAAATCAAGCTTCTTCCACTCTTCAATATAGGGAACCATTTTCTTTGTATAATCCTCAAAGAAATAGGACTTAAAGCCCGTATGATTTGAAAATATTGATGTCGGCACCGGACAGCACTGTACTCTCATAGTTGAAATTATAGGAATTGCAACAGCAAGAGAACATCTGCCAAATCCGGACATATCATTTATAACTGCAATTTTATTCTGATTGTTGTGTGAGCTCATACGCCCTCCTAATCTCTGGTCTGAAAATATATAAGAATTCCTGAACTAAACTTTACTGAAGCTATCTGCTCTGTTACTTCATTGCTTACTCCAATACTGGTACCATATTCCAATCTATATTTATCAAGGTTATACTTGAACCCCTTCAAAGTTAAGTCACAAACTACACCATTAAATGGTATAAATGAAACATATTTGCCATACATATTATTTTTGTTTATTTGTATTGGTGAATTAATAAGTTCAATTCGATTGTGATTATCCCATAATACACATTTTACACCATTAATAAGAGCTTTGTACAGACAGTGAATATTTCCAAGCATATGGTCTATTCTTGACCCGGTTGCACCAAGAATATATATTTCCTGTGCGCCCAACTCCATTGCCTTATCTATAGCAAGTTCTGTATCCGTAGCATCTTTAATCGGATTGTGTCTTACTACTTCGATATGATTATTTTTGATATATTCCTCTAAAACAACTGAATTAGCAGAGTCAAAGTCACCAAGCAACAAATCAGGTGCTGCTCCAAGCTTAATAACTGTCTCTAACCCTTTATCAACTGCAAATAGTTTATCATATTTATACTTTTCTAAAAAGGCAGCAGCGAAGGTTAACTCCACACTGCCGCCTGATATAATTAATACTTTCATTATTTATCGTACTCCGCAAAAATCTGCTTGAACTTCTTTGTGTTCTCCGCAATATCACCATTAAATACTGCAGAACCGGCAACGATTACATTAGCTCCTGCTTCGATTGCTAAAGATACATTCTCATGGTTCATGCCACCGTCAACCTGGATATCAACATTAAGACCCTTGCTGTCTGCAAGTGCCTTCACCTCAGCAATCTTATCAATGCAGTATGGTATAAGCTTCTGTCCTCCAAAACCAGGGTTTACAGACATAATAAGCACCATATCAAGACTTCCGATAATGTTCTCGATAGCACTTACCGGTGTAGCAGGATTAAGTGCCACACAAGCCTTAATACCCTTTTCTTTAATCTGATTTACCACTCTGTCTAAATGCTTACAGGCTTCTGCATGAACAGTGATAATATCCGCACCAATCTTTGCAAATTCATCTATATATCTTCCCGGATCTTCTATCATAAGATGTACATCAAACACCTTATCTGTACTCTTTCTGATACTCTTAATTATAGGCATGCCAAAAGAAATCTGTGGCACAAACATACCATCCATTACATCTAGATGAATGTAGTCTGCTCCTGCTTCATCAGTAATTTTGATATGCTCTCCTAATATTGTGAAATCTGCTGATAATATTGATGGTGCTAAATATATCATAATCAATCCTCCATTATAAAAATAAAAGTTTAATCACTAGTATCTTTTAATATTTTTTAATTCATTCAATAAATAAACGTAGTTTTTATATCGTTCTGAACTTATTAGACTATTATCTAACGCATGCTTTACAGCACAATCCGGCTCTTTATCATGTACGCAGCCATTAAAACGACACTTACCTTCATAATCCTCAAATTCAGGAAAATAATATCTCAAAGTATCATACTCTATAAAATCTATACTAAGTGAACTAAAACCCGGTGTATCCATAACATAAGAATTATCACCTACAGGAAATAACTCGGAATGCCTTGTGGTATGCTTTCCGCGTTTTAACTTCTCACTAAGAGCTCCTACCTCCATAAAAGCCTCAGGATTAAGCCAGTTCATAAATGATGACTTACCTACACCACTTGGTCCGGCAAGCACTGTAGTCTTTCCAGAAAATAAACTTCTAATATTATCCATACCGGCTTCATCGGCAACACTTATAAAGTGAACACCATATCCGGTTGGTGCATAAACGCTTTTCAGCTTATCTATCAGACTATCATCGGCTAAATCACATTTATTAAATATAATACTGCACGGAATATCCTGATACTCCATCATAACAAGAAACCTGTCAAGTAAATCTAGATTAGGCTCCGGATTTTTTACAGCAAACACTATAACTGCCTGATCAACATTGGCTGCCGCGGGACGAATAATGCTGTTCTGCCTTTCACAAATCGCCGTTATATTGCCTGTCTGTTCCTTCTCGTCAATTATATCAAATTCTACGTTATCACCAACTAATGGCTTAATGTTCTTATTTCTAAAAATACCTTTTGCCTTACATTCAAAGACTCTACTATGTCCGTCATGGACATAGTAGAATCCTGCAATACCTTTAATAATTTTTCCCTGCATAAATACCTCTAAGGTCTGCTTCAAGTAATAATTAATTACGCTTCTTCAACAGGCTCTATCACTTCTGTTTCAGTAGTACCGGCTTCCGTAGGAGCTTCTGTAGGAGCTTCTGTTGGTGCTTCAGTAGGTGCCTCAGTAGGTGCCTCGGTTGGAGCTTCTGTAGGTGGCTCCGTCGGCTTTTCTCCCTTACTGATAACAATATTAACCTTTGTACCGGAATCAACCTCTGTTTTTGCATCTATGCTCTGAGTAAATACCAAACCAACAGTTACACCTAAACCGGAATAATACTCTTCTGTTACTGTACCTAATTCCAAGCCTATGCTTTCAAGTTTTTCTTTTGCTTCTTTTGCAGTCATATATCGAAGATTTGGAACTACAACCTTCTCAATACCCTTACTAATAACTATATCAATCTCTGTGTCAATTTCTACCTGTTCTTCAGCTACAACGCTCTGACTGATTACCTTGCCTTTTTCGATATCTTTAGAATATTCTTCTGTTACCTTACCAAGTTTTAATCCGACAGCCTTAAGTGCCGCTTCAACTTCAATTTGTGTCTTACCCTTTAATTCAGGAACTTCAACCTTCATAACACCGGTACTGATATAGATAATAACTGTATCACCTTTTCTTGCAGTAAGTCCTGCAGCAGGGCTTGTTCGGGTTACATATCCATCTTCAACAGTATCACTGCTCTCATCAGTTGTTGTTACAATAAGTCCTAATGCAGTTAACATAGCCTTAACTTCACTTACACTCTTGCCTTCTATATTTTCAGGCATAATCACATCATTAGTACCAATGCTAACTACTACTTTAATAACTGACTGCTTATTAACAACATCGCCTTCTGCTTTATCCTGCTCAATTACACAATCCTTATCATAAGCATTAGACTCTTCGTATGTGATTTTATATTTTAATTCAAGAGCTTCTAAAGTATTCACCATCTCGTCAACAGTCATACCAACAAGATTAGGGACTCTTACTTCTTTTGAAGTAACATCATCACTGCTGGCCTCGGTTGTAACCTTTTCTGAGTTATCATCAAAGTTCCACCAGCCTGCATATTTTCCGCCGACAAATACAAGTAAAAATACTATAATAACACCTAAACCAATAATAATACCTGTAAGTATCTTCTCAAAAGATGTGTTATCATATTCATCATCTAACTCATCAATTTCTTCATCTGATAAATCATCATCACTTATAATTGGCAACTCACCTGTAGTGTCAACTACAAATTCATCAATATTTTTTCTTTCAATACCATTCTTAATAGAATTCATCTCATTATCACTCATGATCTTTGTTACTCCGGTGGCATCGACAGCCGCAATAGTAACAAAATCACCGTCAGGAGTTATCATAACTTGTTTTAAATCGTCAATTAACTGACCTATATTATCATATCTTCTCTCTGGTTTTTTCTGAGTACACTTAAGAATAATCTTTTCTAAGCTGTTAGGAATCATCGGAGCAATATTCTTTGGTGGTGTCATCTCACCCTGAATATGAAGCAATGCCACTGATACTGCCGAGTCTCCGTCAAAAGGCACTTTACCGGTAAGCATCTCATACATAGTGATACCGAGTGAATAAATATCACTTCTTTCATCACAGTAGCCGCCTCTTGCCTGCTCCGGTGAAATATAATGCACCGAACCTGCAGTATTGGAATTAATAGTCTGACCTGTAGCAGCTCTTGCAATACCAAAGTCAGTTATCTTAACCATACCGTCTTTTGATAAAATCATATTCTGCGGCTTAATGTCTCTGTGAATAATATGCTTCTGATGAGCAGCCTCGATACCCTGTGCAATCTGCATGGCAATATCAATAGACTCTTTGATATCGAGCTTACCCTTTTGCATAATATACTTCTTTAATGTGATACCTTCGATTAACTCCATAACGATATAGTGAATATCTTCTTCATCACCTACATCAAAAATGTTTACTATATTGGAATGACAAAGACCTGCTGCAGCCTGTGCTTCAGCTTTAAATTTACTGATAAAAGTCTTATCTGCATTATATTCCTGTTTAAGTACTTTAATAGCAACATTTCTATTAAGCTTATGACACTTTGCCTTATATACATCAGACATACCGCCTGAGCCAATCTTCTCTAATATCTCGTATCTGTTACCAAGAAACATTCCTATCCTAATCATAATACAGCCTCCCAATCCTGCTTAATAACTACAACTGATATGTTGTCCATACCACCATTGTAATTAGCTCTATTGATTAATTCTTTTGTACATTCTTCTAAATCATTGTATTTATTAATTATGCTCATAATTTCTTCATCACTAACCATATTAGTAAGTCCATCTGAACACAAAAGCACAACATCACCGTCAGACAGCTCTTCTTCAAAATAATCTACATTTACAAATCCAGCTGCACCTATAGCTCTTGTGATTACATTCTTCTTTTCGTAATATGTAGAACTGTCTTTCTCAATACTGCCTTGTGCTACTAACTCTTCTACTAATGAATGGTCATGAGTAATCTGTCTTATCTCAGACGAATTAATTATATATAAACGACTATCTCCAACATTAGCAACATGGACTATATTATCTTCTAAATAACACAGAACCATGGTAGTCCCCATTTTATAATAATCAGCATCCCTTCTTGCTTTATCGAACAATTCATAATTAACTTTCTGAATACAATCATTAATAAGTTTTAATGCAGGTTGTTCAGAAACATTCTGTTCAATAAGTTCTGCAATTCTCGTCGCAGTATATTTAGATGCATAATCTCCGGCAAGATGTCCACCCATACCATCTGCAACAATAAACAAATTGGGCAGAACACCTGTCTTACATGGCTGACAATAAAAATAATCCTGATTACTTGTACGGAATGTTCCTTTGTCAGTCAGCGCAAAAGCCTGCATGCAAAAATCCTCCTTATTACTAATTACCAAACTTTGATGCCTGATAGCTTCTTCTTAGCTGTCCACAGGCACCGTCAATATCCATGCCGAGTTCTCTTCTTATAGTAGCATTTATTCCGCTTTTTTCAAGTATATTTTTAAATTTCACGACTTTATCACGATTTGTTCGTGTAAATTGCCGTTCTTTTACAGGATTAACCGGAATAAGATTCACATGACAATTACGTCCCTTAAGCAGATTTGACAACGCAAGTGCATATTCTTCTGAATCATTTACACCACTTACTAAACTGTACTCATAACTTATTCTGCGTCCTGTTGATTTATAATAATAATCACATGCCTCAAGAAGCTCTTTTATGGTATACTTGTTCGCTATCGGCATAAGTGACTTTCTTGTCTCATCATCTGTTGCATGTAAGGACAATGCAAGAGTAATCTGAAGTTTCTTATCAGCCAGCTCATATATTTTATCTAACAGTCCACAAGTTGAAACCGTAACATTTCTGAGACTAATGTTTAGACCGTTAGCATCTGAAATCAACTCAAGGAATTTAATCAGATTATCATAATTATCCAGTGGTTCTCCCGAACCCATAATTACAATATTGGATACTCTTTCACCGGTAATCTTCTGTATTCTGTATATCTGCTCTAACATCTCTGAGGCACGAAGATTTCTAACCATGCCGTCAATTGTCGAAGCACAGAACTTACACCCCATTCTGCAGCCTACCTGGGAAGAAATACACACACTGTTACCATGCTGGTATTTCATCCAAACACTTTCGATTACATTTCCATCATTTAATTCAAATAAAAACTTCTTGGTTTCATCAATCTTCGATGTCCTTATATCTACCGGATTTACATTTATTATCTCATACCTTTCAGAAAGCTTATCTCGTAAATTCGCCGACAAATTAGTCATCTCTTCAAAAGAAACAGCAAGTTTCTTATGGAGCCAGTCATAAATCTGACCTGCCCTAAATGCTTTCTCACCAATAAGTACCATCTCTTCCTTAAGCTCTGAAAGATTTAATGATTTTATATCTAACTTATCCATTAATTATCCTCTATTCTTCTAAACAGTGCTACAAAAAATCCATCAGTGCCATACCTTCCCGGAACAAGCTGAATATATCCTTTATCTAAGGTGTTACAGTACATTTCCTTAGGAAGCAAGTCCGAAATTCTAACCGGTTCAAAAGGAAGATTCTCTAATATCCATTTATAATTATCAACATTCTCTTCCTTGATTACGGTACATGTACTGTATAAAAGATATCCACCCGGTTTAACGTATTCCCACACGTTAGTAAGAATATCCTTCTGCAACTGGGAGAGTTCTTTTATTGCTTCCGTAGATATGTTATATTTAATGTCCGGTTTTTTACCTATTATGCCGATACCGGAGCATGGCAAATCAGCAATAACAATATCAGCCTTACTAATCATATAAGAATCCTTTAACAAAGCATCCTGAACCTTAGCCGATATGTTTTCAAACCCACATCTGTTAACATTCTCTATTATTTTTGCCACTTTTTCTTCGGAAATATCACATGATATAACACTACCGGTGCCTTTAAGCCTGTCCGCTGCATGAAGGCTCTTTCCTCCCGGCGCGGCACAAACATCAATAATTGTGTCACCTTCCTTTATAGGAAGTATAAAGCCCGGAAGCATAGATGCCAAATCCTGAACCTGAATATAACCTTCATTAAATGCCTTAAGGCTGTTTAAAGCTCCTGTATTCTCAAGCACCAAAGCCTGCTTAAAATAAGGATTCTGTTTGACAGTAACATTATCTCCACGAAGCATATCGATTATAGTATCAACATCAGCATTTGACTCATTGCACCTGACAGTAAGACTGTCGGTACTTACATACCATTTTAAAATTTTTTCAGTGGTTTCAACATCATATATATCAATAAAATTCTCAACAATCCACTCCGGCATTGAATATTTTATAGATAAATAATATATTATTTCTTTTTCTTTATCAGGATAGCAAATATTATCCTTTTGTCGGATAATATTCCTCAACACTCCGTTTATAAACCCTGACAGATTACTGTAGCCCCGCTTCTTTGCCAGCTTTACCGCTTCATTGCAGACCGCTCTGTCAGGCACAGCGTCCATGAAAAGCAATTGATAAACCGACATTCTTAAAATATTAAGGACTGCCGGGCGAAGCTTCTTTAACGGAGTCTTTACAAACTGACCAATCACATAATCAATCAAAATCAACTGCTCAATAGTTCCGGTTACAAGTCTGGTGATAAATGCACGCTCTGATTTATCCAGCTCACTATTAAGCTCAAAATAATCGCCAAGTGCAATGTTAACAAACTTTTTATCGCTAATCACACTGTTTATTAAATTCAGGCTGATATTTCGCAAATCATGCTCTTTAGTCACTTTAAAGCCTCCGTGTAAAACAAATAATTACCTATATACAATGATGTTGGGGTCAAAAGATATTTTGATCCCATGATACCTACGGATTGCTACGCACTATGTGCTCCTGGTATCATATAATAAATTTAAACCAGCTTCATGCCACATTCTACATGATAACCTCTTAAGAAGGCATCAGTTTCCATGCGTTTCTTGCCCTCTAACTGAAGCTCACAAATTGCCAAAGCACCCTGACCGGTTTTAACAATAATCTTATCGTTAGTAACTTCAACTATTTCGCCATTCTCACCGCTATACTCAGTATCAATAACCTCAGCCTTCCAAATCTTAAGAGTCTTATCATTCAATGATGAATAAGCACTTGGCCAAGGATTTAAGCCTCTGATAAGTCTTTCAATACTTATGGCCGACTGATTCCAGTCAATCATACCTGTGGATTTCTTAAGTATCGGAGAATAACAGGTATCACCGGTCTGCTTAACTCTTGTAATTGTACCTTTTTCAAGACCCTCAAGAGTTTTCACCGCCAAAGGACCACCAAGCATACTTAACCTGTCAAAAAGACTTCCGCCGGTTTCATCATCAGCTATTGTAACATATTCCTTCAAAAGAATATCTCCTGTATCAAGTCCCTCGTCCATGTACATGGTGGTTACCCCGGTTTCAGTCTCACCATTAATAATCACCCACTGTATAGGTGCAGCTCCTCTGTACATAGGAAGAATTGATGCATGAACATTAATACAGCCGTACTTTGGAATATCAAGAATCTCCTTCGGTAAAATCTGCCCAAAAGCTACAACCACAGCTGCATCGGGATTGAGTGCCTTTATTGCCTCGTAAAATTCAGCGTTGCCTCTTACTCTTTCCGGCTGGTATATATTATTAATTCCTAATTCTAAAGCCTTCTCCTTAACAGGAGGCATCTGCATAACATTTCCTCTGCCCTTAGGCTTGTCCGGCTGGGTAACAACTGCCACAATATTGTGTCCGGCTTCGACTAAAGATTCAAGCACCGGCACTGAAAAATCCGGAGTTCCCATAAAAACTATATTCATAAAAGTCTACACATCCTCTCAAACTTATATAATAGTGCAACTTATTTTAAAACACACAACAACCTTGATTTTAAGACTACTCAGCCTCTTCCATTTCCTCAAGTTCTTCGTTGTCGTAAAGTCTGCCTTCTACCTTATCCACATATACAATACCATCCAAATGGTCACATTCATGACAGATAGCTCTTGCAAGAAGCTCTGTTCCGGTAAGAGTAAACTCTTCCATATTCTCGTTATAAGCTTTTACAGTAACTTCATTAGGTCTAGTTACAACACCGCTTTTACCCGGTACGCTAAGACAGCCTTCGTAACCGGTCTGCTCGCCACTTGTCTCAGTAATAACAGGATTAATAAATACAATTGGACCTTCGCCAATATCTATAACAACAATTCTCTTTAATATGCCAACCTGAGGTGCCGCAAGACCAACACCCTCTGTCTCATACATAGTCTCAATCATGTCATCAATCAGTTTTAAAATCTTCGGTGTAACCTCTTTAACCTCTTTACAAGGTTTTCTTAAAACTGAATCTCCTAATTCTCTTATTGTACGTAAAGCCATAATCTTCCTCCATTTTTCTTAAAATACAGCAACAGCTGCTTTCTTAGTATTTCATATAATTATCATTGGTATAATATTTTACTTAAAATCAACTTATAACCCACTTTGATACTTGCTAATTTTTAAGTTTTTTAATTGTGTGAATAATTATTTCCTTAGCAAATGACTTCGCAGGCGTTTAAACAGACATATCTCACAATTATTTCCCCTTGTGATACTTGCTAATTATTTAGTTTTTTAATTGTGTGAATAATTATTTCCTTAGCAAATGACTTCGCAGGCGTAAGCCGGAGCGGAATTTGCGTGGAAATAATTATTCACACAATCCATAAAATAAAAAAACAGCATTATCAACCATTTAATTCATATCAAATTGTATCATAATATTTTTTATGTTTTTAAATTCTGCTTCTATAAGATTTTTTATATCAATCATATTCTGCACTGTTTCAGTTTTTACAAACAGATTCTTTCTGAATATGTCATTTATCTTTGAAATAAGTGCGTCTGACGGGCCGATTACCTCTGTCCTTGTCTCCATGCAATTACTTCTCTTAATTAGATTAACTATCTTAGCGGAAGCATCATCAGCCAGTTTATAATCCGGTGATGTCACAAGCACTGTCATAAGATGGCTGTATGGCGGATAATTTAAAAGCTTTCTAAAAGTTGTCTCTTCTTCATAGAAGCTTAAATAATCCTGGCTGGAAGCAGTTTTTATGCTAAAATTCTCCGGGCTGTAGGTCTGGATTACCATGTTACCCTGTTTGCCGCTTCTTCCGGCTCGTCCTGCCGCCTGGGTAAGCAGCTGAAAAGTCTTCTCCCCTGCAAATATATCACTTGAATTTAATGATATATCTGCTGCCAATGCTCCAACCAAGGTAACATTAGGGAAATCATGCCCCTTTGCTATCATCTGGGTTCCAATCATAATGTCAGCCTTGCCATTGGCAAAGTCTGATAAAATCTTCTCTTGGGAACCTTTTTTTGAGGTAGTGTCCAAATCCATTCGAACCACTCTTGCATCTGGAAACTCCTTCTGGGTCATAACCTCTACCTTTTCAGTTCCTATACCAAATCCGGCTATATTCTTGGAGCTACACACCGGACAAACCTTAGGAAGCTTCTGCTCATATCCGCAGTAATGACACACCATTCGACCATAATTATGGGCAGTAAGGGTAACGTCACAGTGAGGACACTTTATTGCCTTGCCACAGCTTCTGCAGGAAATAAATCCGGAATATCCTCGTCTATTAATAAAAAGCATTATCTGCTCTTTCTTTGCAAGTCTTTCTTCAATAAGCTCTCTTAAACGGTTTGAGAAAATGCTTCTGTTACCATTTAAAAGTTCTTCCCTCATGTCAACTATGTCAACTTCAGGAAGTTTGCTGTTCTCTTTTGCTCTTTTTGTAAGAGACATAAGCTTATATTCACCATTAAGTGCTTTGTAATAAGTATCAACGGAAGGTGTTGCTGAACCTAAAACAACTGATGCACCACACATGTCAGCTCGCTTAATGGCCACATCCCTTGCCGAGTATCTTGGTGAGGTTTCGCTCTTATATGCCCCCTCATGCTCCTCATCTATTACTATAAGTCCCAGCTTGTTAAAAGGCGTAAATAATGCTGAACGGGGACCAATCATAATATCAATCTCGCCTTTTTTTGCTCTTTCTAACTGGTCATATCTCTCACCGGCTGAAAGCTTTGAATTTATAAGGGAAACTCTGTCACCGAACTGGCGGTAAAAACGCATAATAGTCTGGTAAGTAAGGGCAATCTCAGGTATAAGCACGATAACCTGCTTACCTTCGCTTATTACATGGCGAATCATCTCCATGTAAACCTCAGTCTTGCCACTTCCGGTAATACCATGTACCAGATAGGTCTTGCGGACTCCAGCTGAATAATCATTAATAAATTCGTCAGCAATACTTTGCTGTTCATTATTTAACTTAACTCTCTCTCCCTTACCATAATCAGTCTTTACAGCAGTCCTGTAAACTCTCTCATGATGTATAGAAATAATATCATCCTCGCTAAGAGACTTAATAGTGGACTGGGATATATTCAGTTTGTGAATTACAATATTATAAGGAAGCTCATTATCCTCTAACAGTGCACTAATAAGTCTTTCCTTTGCTTTGTATTTCTTCTTTCTGCATTCCTCCAGAACACACTCTGCAATATCTCTGGTAACATTAAGCGAAACATATTTTTTTTCAGCCTGCTTAACCTTCTTCTTAACCGGAATCACAGTTTTTAACGCCTGAATAGTAGTCGAACCATATCTGTCCTTCATCCATGAGGCAAGCTTTATTAGCTGGCCTTCAATGGAAACTTCTTTGGTTGCAATACTGTCAATGCTTTTTATAAAGTTGACATCAAACTCCGGCTTATCGGTAACATTAATAACATATCCGGCTCTGAGACTGTTGCCGTTTCCGAATGGTACTTTAACCCTGCTTCCCGCTGATATTTTATCAACAAGTTCTTCAGGTATTCTATACTGAAATGTCTTATCTAATGTTGAAAGTGCAATATCAATTATTACATCTGCATAAAGCACAGTCATTTACTTTCCTTCTTTCATCCAACCAATTATTTCACCAAGATGCATACCATTTGAACCCTTAAACAATACTAAATCTTCTTTTTTAACATTTTTATTTAAAAATTCATAAGCATCTTTATTATCCGAAAACGATACTATCTCTGCTTTGGTACCACTTTTGCTGCATTCAGTATTGAATCCGTCTGCAATTCTTCTTCCCATGTTACCAATAGTAATAAGTTTGTCTACTTTATGATGAGCAGCAAATTCTCCAATCTCTGTATGATATTCAGGGCTATTCTCTCCGAGTTCCAACATGTCAGCAAGCACTGCTATTTTCTGCCCTTTAGACTTCATATTCTCAAGAACGGTGATTGCAGCTTTCATGGAATCAGGGCTTGCATTGTAGGTATCATCAATTATTTTCACATCATTAATACTTAAAATCTGCTGTCGCTTATTAAACCCGCCAAACTGACAAAGCTTTTCTGATGCCTTCTCTAAATCCACACCAAAATAGGATGCTGCACTTAAAGCAGCCAGAGCATTCATCACCATATGCTGACCTATTACCGGAAGTTCAACTTTTATACTCTTTCCGTCAATTACGGCATCAAAAACAGTCTTATCTTCATCATAAATAATGTTATCAGCATAAACATTATTATGTTTACCTATACCATAGTAAAGCACATTATTAAAGGCATTATGTCCATGCTCTATAAGCATATCATCATCACCATTTAAGATAAGAAGTCCCTTTGGGTTAAGCCCCTTTGCAACTGCAAGCTTTTCAAGGCAGATATTCTCTCTGGTCTTAAACTGGGCGATATGGGCAACTCCGATATTAGTAACAATTGCTACGTCCGGTCTTGCCATATCTGTAAGCTCATCCATCTCACCAAAATCACTGATACCCAGCTCTAAAACTGCAATCTCATCATCACTCTTTATCTCAGACAAGGTAACCGGCAGACCGATATTACTGTTAAAATTCTTAGAGGTCTTAAATACATTGAAACCGGCAGACAATGCAGTAGCAACCATCTCTCTTGTGGTAGTCTTGCCAACACTTCCGGTTACTGCTACTACCGGCATATCATGAAGTGACTTATAGTACACTCCAAGCTGCTGTAATGCTTTTAGTGTATCGTCAACCTTTATCCATGCAATGTCACCAAAAGGCGCCATATCTCTTGATGTAAACACTGCCACAGCACCATTTGCTACAGCTTTATCAATGAAATCATGTCCGTCAACTCTTTCACCAATAAGCGGTACAAATATGTCATCACCCTTCATAACTCTTGAATCTATACTAATATTGCAAACTATTGTATCCTTGTTTCCAAAAATCAATTCACCCTTAGTTGCCTTAAGTATTTCATTAACCGTTATATTCTCCATGTTTTCCTCCATAAATGTACAGGCTTACTTCTTTGCTTTCAACTCTTCATAAGCCTCTAATGCTACCAAAGTATCGCTAAAAGGTACTCTCCTGCCATCAGTCTCCTGATATTCCTCATGTCCTTTTCCTGCAATTACTACTAAATCTCCCGGCTTTGCCCGAAGTATAGAAAATCTTATTGCCCTCCTTCTATCAGGCATCTCCATATAAAAACCATCAGTCATCGCAAGACCGGTTTTAATATCAGTCAGTATATTATCCAGAGATTCATTCCTCGAATTGTCCTCTGTTATTATAGTAAAATCAGCATATTTTCCGCTGACCTTACCCATACCGATTCTGCGGTCCTTTGAACGATTACCGCCACAGCCAAATATACACACAAGGCGTCTGGGATTATGTTCCCTGCAGGCAATCAGCAGGCTCTCAAGACTTGCTTCGTTATGTGCATAATCTACAATAACCTGAAGATTATCATCAGAAACTACCTTCTGGACTCTTCCCGGAATTACTGTATTCTCAACAGCTTTTAAGCACTCTGTATTAACACCAATATCAGCACACACTGCCATCGCAGCCATTGCATTATATACATTAAACTTTCCGGGCAGGTAAGATTTTGCCTTAACATTAATTAACCCTTCAAGTTCATAGTCCGTAACCGGTCTGTTATCAATCAAACCAAAATTACTGGAAATACACCTTAAATCAGCCTCTTCCCTGTAACCATAGGTTATAAAATCACAGAATTTTCCCTTCATCATATATAAAGTGGCCTTATCATCTATATTAACAACGCCTTTCTTTGATAACTCAAAGAGACGTTTCTTACATTCTCTGTACTCTTCAAAATCTTTATGTTCAAACTCTCCTATATGGTCCAAAGACAAATTAGTAAACACTCCGTAATCAAATAGAATACCATCCGTTCTGTTATGCTTCAAAGCCTGTGAGGATACCTCTATTACCACCGCTTTGCAACCGCATGTAATCATTTCCGATAAAGCACGATTTATAATTAATCCATTAGGTGTGGTATTGTCACATTGTTCAAATTCATTATTCGTAAGTATACCTACAGTTCCGATAAGGCCTGTTTTTATTCCTGCATAATCAAGAATTTCTTTTATCATAAAGGATGTTGTAGTTTTACCTTTTGTACCTGTTACACCAATTGTAATCAGTTTTTCTGCCGGAGAGTCATAATACAGCGTTGACATAACCGAAAGACTACTTTCAGTATTTTCAACACTAATCACCGTAATATCCCATTCATCTGTTATATCATCTAATTTCTGAACAGAAAAACCTCTCTGCACAACTATAGCTGATGCACCATTTTGTACAACATCTTTTATGTAGTCATGTCCATCATAAAAACTGCCGTTTATGCAGACAAACACAGTACCCGGCTCTACTTTTTTAGAATCACATATTATTTTAGTAATTTCAATTTCAGAACTTCCACATATCAGTTCATACTCAATTCCGGCTAATATCTTTTCAAATCTCAATAGCTTATCCTCCCACAATTCATATAATTAAATATATGAACTGTGGAAGAATTAATGATTAATTTATATTAATTTTGTATGTTAATATTATAAGCACTCTTCAATAAACAGTTCAAACTGCTCCATGCTCATAAGCACCTTTCTTGGCTTGGTGCCTTCTTCTTCACCAACTACACCAACCTCGGCAAGCTGGTCCATAATTCTTGCGGCTCTGTTAAAACCAATCTTAAACATTCTCTGAAGCATACCTATAGATGCTTTGTCCTTCTCAATGATAAATCTTCCTGCTTTCTCGAAATATTCATCATACTGGCTGTCAGAAGACTTACCACTCTGGACATCCTTAGATGATGAAGAATACTTACTAATTGCCTCAGTAATATTATTATCATAGGTCGGAGTAGTATTTCCTGAAAGGAATTCAACTACCTTTGATACCTCATTATCCGAGATAAACGCACCCTGAACACGGATAGGCTTTGTATAGCCATTAGGATAAAAGAGCATATCTCCTCGTCCTAATAACTTCTCTGCACCATTCATATCAATGATTGTTCGGGAATCCACACCGGAAGACACTGAAAAGGCTATTCTAGAAGGTATATTAGCCTTAATTAGACCAGTGATAACATTTACCGAAGGTCTCTGGGTTGCAATTACAAGGTGAAGTCCGGCAGCTCGCGCCATCTGGGCAAGACGGCAGATTGAATCCTCAACCTCTCCCGGTGCAACCATCATAAGGTCAGCAAGCTCGTCCACGATAATAACAATCTGCGGAAGCTTTGCTACATCTTCTCCCTCGGCTTTTAATAATTCAACCTTATCATTATACCCCTTAATATCGCGGACATTATGCTCAGCAAACTTCTTGTATCGGTCAGTCATCTCAGCTACTGCCCAGTTAAGTGCTCCGGAAGCAAGCTTAGGATCTGTTACAACCGGGTACTTCAAATGCGGAATACCGTTATATACGCTAAGCTCAACCACCTTAGGGTCAATCATAAGAAGCTGCACTTCTTCAGGAGTAGACTTATAAAGAATACTCATAATAAGTGTATTTATACAAACTGACTTACCTGAGCCGGTCGCTCCGGCAATAAGCAGATGAGGCATTCTTGCCAAATCGGTAACTATATTGTTACCGCCGATATCCTTACCAACCGCAAAGGCAAGCTTTGACGGATGATTACAGAAATCATCACTCTCTATAACATTTCTAAAGTATACTGTAGAGTTCTCCTTGTTAGGAACCTCAATACCTACCACCGATTTACCCGGAATCGGAGCCTCTATACGAATGTCTGCCGCAGCAAGATTAAGCTTAATATCGTCAGCAAGGGCTACAATCCTGCTAACCTTAACACCGTGATCCGGCTGAAGCTCATATCTGGTAACTGATGGTCCGCAGCTGTAATCTGTAACAGTAACACCCACACCGAAATCTCTTAAGGTCTGCTCTAACTTCATGGCAGTATTATTAAGTGCTTCTTTTGTCATACCTGCCGAAGACTTTGTCTGCCTTGAAAGAAGTCTAATAGGCGGCTTAACATAAGGTTTCTCCTTTTTAGGCGGCTTAACATATTCTTTTCTTTCAAACATAGCATCACCGGAACCGGTCTTATTAGCTGTACCTGATGTACTGTTAATGTTAATGGTCGAAATACTTCCTGCTTTTTTTCGTTTTGCTGCAATCGGGTCTTCTGTAGGATCAATTTCATTTTCAATTATTCTTCCTGTAGCAGTAACAACCCGTCGTATATCGCTTGTTCTACCGGTATCATCAGCCAATATATCTTCGTAAATTTCAGAATCATATTTAAGTTCATCATATTCACAATGATTAACTTCTTCTAAAATTTCATTACGGGCCTCATCACTAACTTTAAAATCCTCATCAAATATGACATCTATATTATCAATATCATCCTTCTTCGGAGGTGTGTACTCATGCTTTATCGGTTTTTCTTCGATGTCTCTATACCAGTCAGCAGGTGCATTTGCAGGTTTAACATGTTCTTTATCTTCATCAATCGTAATTATAAATTCATTAACCTTAGACATCTTACCGCGGTTACCAGCATCAATAAATGGTGAAGCAGTTTTCTCATTCTGATTAACAACTAAACTGCCGTTGAGTCCATTAACAACCGGTGTTTTATTAAGACTGCTTCTGTCTTTTATTGTTGAAATAAGATTAGGTCTGACATTTGCTCTATTATCTCCGTCAATATCCGGCTGAAAATAATTTCTCTCTCTTATCTTTTTAACCTCTTCATGGTAACGTTTTCTGTCAGCACGATGCTTTTCTAAATCTTCTTTTGCGGTAGTATATACCTTCTTACTCTTTTCTCCTACCGGCTTAACTATAGAATGTTCTGATATGTATACAATTGTGATTAATAAAATTACAAGCAGCATAATCACTGTTCCTACAGAGCTTATATTAGGAACAAGATTTTTGGTAATGATTCCTCCGAGCAAACCTCCTCCGACAGAATCCAGACCTTTATTATAGTAGTCTGCAAGTTCTAACGAACTATCAAACTTTCCGCCAAAGAACAATTCAACAATACCACATAAAGACCAGTATAGTAAAACTGCCGCAATCATCTTGAATACAGGCTTAAAACTTCCTTTTACGAGTAAAATAAAACATACCGCTACTGTAATATACACAGGAAAAGCATAGCCTAATACACCCATGGAACCACACATGATTTTGTGAAAAAACTCTCCAATAGTTCCGCATAAGTTTAGGTTACTGAAAAACAAAAACAACGATATTGCCACTGAAATAAGAATACCTATTTCATTTTTAAACATTCTTTCTTTTTCATGCAAACGTTCATACTCTTCTTTAGTCATTGCAGGTGTTTTAGGTTTTGAAGCAGTTTTTTTAATCTGTCCCTTGGCACTGCTATTCTTTGCAGAAGCTGTTTTTGTACTCTTAGCCCCGTTTGTCTTATTAGTCTTTGCCGCTCCTGATGCTTTCTTTGCAGTATTCGTCTTTGAAGTGCTTTTTTTAGTATTTGATTTAGCTGAAGTACTACCTTTTCCTGAAGCCAAAATAAACCCTCCAATCAACACAATTTAAAACTTGTTTCTGAATAGTTGTTATAATTTACAAACTATCTCTTAACTAATTCGCAGAACACCTCTCCGCGTTCCTCAAAATTCTTAAAATATCCGTAACTTGCAGCCGCCGGTGATAAAATACATGCCTTGCCAGGGCCGGTAAGCTTTTTCGCAAGCTCAACTGCATTCTCCAAGGTATCAGTAAGCACAAGTCTCTCTATATTTACAAAATCCTTATAATTATCATGAATCTCATCATATATACGCTTACCTGTTGCATACATGCAGATAATGTGCTCAACAGATGAGCCGCTTAAATACTCAATAAGTTCAGTGTAATCAATACCTCTGTCCATTCCACCGATAATGATAGTACCTGCATTCTTAACACTTGTCAGTGCCTGTATTGCAGTATCACAAATAGTAGAAATAGAATCGTCATAATAGGTAACACCATTAACCTCACCAATGTTTTGAAGTCGGTGAGGAAGAGTTTCAAAGGTAACTAAAGCCTTTCTGAAATCTTCATCACTGATACCGTACTGACGGCAGATACCATATGCCACACCAATATTAAAATAATTATGGTGGCCTAAAAGCTTAATGTTATCAACAGGTATATCGAATCTATTGTCATTATATAAAATATAATCCTCACCTACAAAGATATCCGCATCGCCATCAGTACCAACTGATATGATATTACCATGATTCTCACCTTCATCCGGCAGGAATAAATTATTAACAAAGAGCTTATCATCATCTTCCTGATAAAGATATACGCGCTTCTTTGCCGCCACATATCTCTCCATCGTACCATAGTGGTCCAAATGCTCTTCATGAATATTTAGAAGCACTCCGGTATGAGGTGATTCACTGACATATTCTAACTGATGAGAAGAAAACTCACATACCAAAATAGTATCCGGATTTATATTGTCCACAATATCAAATACCGGTATGCCAATATTGCCGGCAATAAGCACATCCTTTCCACATTCCTTCAATATGTGATATATAAGGGAGGTGGTTGTACTCTTTCCCTTGGTGCCGGTTATACCTATAATCTGCTCTTTATAACACTTAAGAAGCACCTCCACCTGGGACATAAGCATACATGTACAGCAAAGTGCCTCCGATTCTAAAACAATCCCCGGACTCTTGAAAACCACATCATATGTATTAATAACCTGCTGGTAATTCTCGCCACAGTGAAGCGTTACCGGTATATCAAAATCCTCAGTAATCTCCCTGCGGTCTGCTATACCAATACTGTCAAATCCGCCGGCCTCAACCAGATAATTATATGTAGAGCGTCCCTCTCTTCCAAAACCAAGAATCAACACTCTTTTTGCTAAAACTAAGTCTCTGATGTACTCTAACATCTTACCCCTCCATGATACATAAATTCATTACTTACTAATAGTCATAGATTATTATATTATAATTTATTTATGAAAAATAAGCAAGTGCACGAAATGGAGTGTTTCACCAAACAAAAAATCGATGACCTGTACATTTACAGAATCATCGACCTTCGTTTATATGTATTAATTATTAACAACAATCCCAATTGTAAAGCACCCTGCTAAAGTCGCACTTTTTTAAATCCTCACTGTTAATAAAGAAGTTACCTACTCCACAGTCTCCCCAGATAGTGTAATATTCATCATCAATATAGTCTGAATCCATCTGGAATAGTAACGTATCATAATAAGCATACTCTTTATTATATTCTCTAGGGTCAGACTGGGTAAAATAAGGATAACCAAGGAGCCAGTGTCCTTCATTTGATATCGCATTATTAATAATATCATATTCTTCATCACTAAACACATTAAAAAGTGACTGGTTTCCTATTTCATAATTAAATTTTTCTCTTAATATATCCCTAAAAATTTTATCCGAACGATAATCTCCTTCACCCATAGCTACTTCTTTTTTTATAATTTCTACAGCAGATTCTTTGAATACAGGAGTTTCGTATCCTTCTTCAAAATCGCTACTAACCGGAGGATTAATGCCAAGAATTTGCTCCTTTACCACTGTATAATCAATCTTCTCATGGTAAACGACACGAAATTTATTTTGATTATCCTGATTGTCAAAGTCCATACCGAACAAATCTTCAGCTCCTATAAAAAACTGAAGCATCCCCTTTCCCGGAAGTCTATCGTCAACATCCAGGTTATCCAAATTAATCTGCGCCAAAAGCACCAGCATATTACCAGCATTATCAACCGGATACTCTTTATTCAAATCCCAGTAAGGCACTCCTCCAAACTTACTGTCAAATATGTCTGGTTTTTTATCCTTATTAATAACCAGTGAATATGCAGTCATCTTTGTTCTGGCTTTGATTTCATCAATAACCTGCTCTACTGATATAGAATTCATTTTTTGCTCTTCCTTAAAAGCTTTCATATTATTACCTTCTCCAAATAAATTTATTTACATATGATTATATACTAAAAATCAATCATCAGCAACTTATAGTCTGATTAACATAAAGCTAACATAAAGACCTGCTTGCGAATACTTACATACTCACAAACAGGTCTTAAAATTTAGACGCCAATCATCTCATTTAATTTATCAAAAGCTTCCCTTATTCCGCCGATTTCATTTATAAGTCCTGCTTTTACCGCCTCATCACCAATAAGAATGGTTCCTAAATCCTTAGATAACTCTCCTGTTTCCATCATCATCTTCTCGATTTTTTCCTGAGAGGCATTGCAGTGAGAAGCAATAAATCCGGTTATTCTGTCCTGAATTCTCTTAAAATAGTCATAAGTCTGCTTTGCACCTATAACAGTGCCGCCCATGCGCACCGGATGAACAAGCATGGTTCCCGAAGGAACTATAAAAGAGTAATCTGAAGAGACAGCCAACGGAACTCCTATAGAATGACTGCTACCAAGTACCAGTGATACCGTAGGCTTACTTAATGATGAAATCATCTCAGCAATTGCAAGACCGGCATCCACATCCCCACCCTGGGTATTAAGAAGAATAAGCACGCCCTTAACATCATCATTTCCTTCTATTTCAGCGAGTTTTGGTAGTACGTGGTCATATTTTGTGGATTTGCTTCCCTGAGGAAGACTTTCGTGACCTTCAACTTCACCAATTATAGAAAGTATATGAATACCTGTACCGGAATTTTTGTTGTTTACGGTTATCTGACCAAACTCTGAGATTTCTTCATTGGAATCATTTTTGTGCTGAATATTATCTGACATAGAACACCTCGAAAATTTATTATTATAAATAGTTTTTCAAGATTTAGAATATATATTCAGCAAATTTACGTATTTAACCTGCAAAAGACGGTACAGCCTAAGCCATACCGCCTTCATTAATATTATTATTTAATTCTATTAATAATTACCCGGCTTATTCATCAGCACCGTAAAGCTTTACAAGCTTTAAGAGATGCTCGTACTTAGCCTTAGCATTCTCTTCTGCAACGTCGAAGAGCTTCTCTGCTCTTTCTGGGTTAGCACGTACAAGTGAATTGTAACGAACCTCACCATTGAGGAATGCCTTATAATCGCCTGTAGGAGCCTTGCTGTCTAATGAGAATGCAGCCTTGCCTTCTGCTGCAAGAGCAGGATTGTATCTGAAGCAATGCCAGTAACCAGCCTCAACAGCAGCCTTCTCTTCTAACTGAGCCTTTGACATACCAGCCTTGATACCATGGTTGATACATGGAGCGTAAGCAATGATAAGTGATGGTCCAGGATATGCCTCTGCCTCTGCGATTGCCTTAACACACTGATTGTAATCAGCACCCATAGCAATCTGTGCAACATATACATAACCGTAGCTCATAGCGATAGCTGCAAGATCCTTCTTCTTAACTTCCTTACCGCCTGCTGCGAACTGTGCAACAGCACCTGTAGGTGTAGACTTAGAAGACTGACCGCCTGTATTTGAGTATACTTCTGTATCGAATACCATGATATTAACATCATGTCCGCTTGCGAGAACGTGGTCAACACCACCGAAACCGATATCGTAAGCCCATCCGTCACCACCGAAGATCCACTGGGACTTCTTAGCGAGGAAATCCTTATCCTTAAGGATAGCCTGAGCCTTTTCGCATCCGCAAGCTTCAAGAGCTGCAACAAGCTTGTCTGTAGCTGTACCATTTGTAGCACCAACTGAGAATGTATCTAACCACTCCTGACCTGCAGCCTTAACAGCCTCATTGTCACCGTTAGCAACTACATCTTCAACCTTAGCCTTAAGAGCACTTCTCATAGCCTGCTGTGCAAGATTCATACCGTAACCAAACTCAGCTGCATCTTCGAAGAGTGAATTTGACCAGGCAGGACCCTTGCCCTCTGGAGTTGTTGTATATGGAGTTGATGGTGAAGAGTTACCCCAGATAGATGAACATCCGGTTGCATTCGCAATGTACATTCTGTCACCGAACAACTGTGTAATTAACTTAGCATAAGGTGTCTCACCACAACCAGCACATGCACCTGAGAACTCAAGTAATGGCTGCTTGAACTGTGAACCCTTAACTGTAGTATCCTTGAACTTAGCAAGTACTTCCGGCTTCTTAGGAAGTGTAAGACCATATTCAAATCCTTCCTGAGCGTCAAGATGAGCATCAAGCTTATCCATAGTAAGTGCCTTCTCGCCCTTCTTACCAGGACAAACAACTGCACATGAACCACAACCCATACAGTCGAGAACGTCAACTGACATTGAGAAGTAGTATCCCGGCATACCTGTCATAGGAATCTTCTTCATAGAAGCTGGAGCCTTAGCTGCCTCTTCTTCTGTCATTGCAACCGGACGGATTGCTGCATGAGGACATACATATGAACAGAAGTTACACTGGATACAGTTATCAGGATTCCATACAGGAACAGAAACTGCAACTCCACGCTTCTCAAATGCTGATGTACCTGAAGGTGTTGTACCATCAACATAATCTGTAAATGCTGATACAGGGAGCTTGTTACCCTCCTGTGCATTAACAGCTGCCTGAATAGTACCGGCAAACTTAGCTGCTGCTGAATCACCAGCATTCTTAGCAGCTCCGAGTGGCTCATCCTTAGCATCCTTCCAATGCTCAGGAACCTTAACCTCTACTACCTGCTTAGCACCTTCGTCAATAGCTGCCCAGTTCTTCATAACGACGTCATCACCCTTACGTCCGTATGTAGCCTTAGCAGCAGCCTTCATAAGCTCGATAGCCTTATCCTCTGGAATAATACCTGTAAGCTTGAAGAAAGCAGACTGAAGGATTGTATTAATACGTGTAGGTCCCATGCCTACTTCAATACCAATCTTAACACCGTCGATTGTGTAGAACTTAATATTGTGTTCTGCAATATATCTCTTAGCCTGACCCGGAAGATGCTCCTCAAGTCCTTCCATATCCCATGAACAGTTAAGAAGGAATGTACCGCCATCCTTAAGATCCTGAACCATATTATACTTTCTAACATAAGCAGGGTTGTGACATGCAACGAAATCTGCCTTTGAAATTAAGTATGTAGAACGGATTGGGTCATCACCAAAACGAAGGTGTGAAATTGTAACACCGCCTGACTTCTTTGAGTCATAATCAAAGTAAGCCTGAGCATACTTATCTGTGTTATCACCGATAATCTTAATAGAGTTCTTGTTAGCACCAACAGTACCGTCAGCACCAAGACCCCAGAACTTACATGAAGTTGTGCTTGCTGAATCAACGCTGATTGGAGCGCCTACAGGAAGTGAAAGGTTAGTTACATCATCAACGATACCGATTGTAAATACCTTCTTCTCTGTGTTCTCATATACTGCAACGATCTGTGCAGGAGTTGTATCCTTAGAACCAAGTCCGTAACGTCCTGAATATACAGGAATATCTGTGAACTTAGAATCCTTAAGAGCAGCAACAACATCGAGGTATAATGGCTCACCCATAGCACCCGGTTCCTTTGTACGGTCAAGAACTGTAATCTTCTTAACTGTCTCAGGAATTGCGTCAATAAGAGCTGCTGCACTGAATGGTCTGTAAAGACGAACCTTTACAACACCAACCTTCTGTCCTGCTGCTGCAAGATAGTCGATTGTCTCTTCGATAGTATCGCATACTGAACCCATAGCAATGATAATCTGCTCTGCGTCCTCTGCACCATAGTAGTTAAATAACTTGTAATCTGTACCAATCTTAGCATTAACCTTGTCCATGTACTCCTGAACGATTGCAGGAAGTGCATCATAGTATGGGTTACATGCTTCTCTAGCCTGGAAGAAAATATCAGGGTTCTGAGCTGAACCTCTCTGACATGGGTGATTTGGATTGAGAGCGTTTCTTCTGAACTCATCAATAGCGTCCATATCTACCATATCCTTAAGGTCTTCGTAATCCCATGTCTCAATCTTCTGGATCTCGTGAGATGTACGGAAACCGTCGAAGAAGTTGATAAATGGTACCTTGCCCTTAATAGCTGCACAGTGAGCAACCGGTGTAAGGTCCATAACTTCCTGAACACTTGATTCACAAAGCATAGCTACACCTGTCTGACGACATGCATATACGTCAGAGTGATCACCAAAAATTGAAAGTGCGTGGCTTGCTAAAGCACGGGCTGAAACGTTAAATACACCCGGTAATAACTCGCCGGCAATCTTATAAAGATTAGGAATCATAAGTAATAATCCCTGTGATGCTGTGTAAGTTGTTGTTAATGCACCAGCAGCTAAAGAACCGTGTACTGTTCCGGCTGCACCAGCCTCAGACTGCATCTCTGCAACCTTAACTGTCTGGCCAAAAATGTTCTGTCTGCCCTGAGTAGACCACTCATCAGTAGCCTCAGCCATAACAGATGAAGGTGTGATAGGATAAATAGCCGCAACATCAGTATATGCATATGACACATGAGCTGCTGCATGGTTACCATCCATAGTCTTCATTTTTCTTGACATAGATTTAATCCTCCTATAAGTTTATACCGCGAAAAAGTTATAAAATAAACAATTAAACTTTTTCGTTTTAATCTATATAACATAGCTAGTTTTATTATACATTTATAAGTCGTACAATGTCAAATAAGTATTACAAAAAATACATACTTTTCGAAAAAAATTGACTTTAATAGAATAGGCGTATCCTTACCGGACACGCCTAATAAACTAATTATAAAATTTCTTTTACTGTATTGGCTACATTCTCTGCTGTAAATCCAAATTCCTTAAAAATAACTGAACCCGGAGCTGAAGTACCAAAGCTGTTCATTCCAATTACGCGGCCGTCAATACCGGTATACTTATGCCATCCGTACTCTGAAAGAGCTTCCACTGCAACTCTCTTACGGCATTCGCTTGGAAGGATTGCTTCCTTGTACTCGTCACTCTGACTGTCAAAGAGTTCCATACAAGGCATACTTACAACTCTTACATCAATGCCTTCTTCCTTGAGGCTCTTTGCTGCCTCAATAGAAATAGATACCTCTGAACCGGTTGCAATAATAATAGCATCAGGAAGTGACTTCTCACTGTTAAATACGATATAACCACCCTTGAGGGCATTCTTGCTAGTACCATCAATAACAGGCACACCCTGTCTTGAACATACAATAGCTGTAGGAGTATTCTTACTTGTAATTGCACTATACCATGCAGCAAGAGTCTCTGTCTCATCTGCCGGTCTGAATACGTTAAAATTAGGAATTGAACGGTACATTACAAGATGCTCAATTGGCTCGTGGGTAGGTCCGTCCTCTCCTACACCGATACTGTCATGAGTAAGTACATATGTTACAGGAAGACCGGCAAGAGCTGAAATTCTTGCCATAGGCTTCATAAAATCACTAAACACAAAGAATGTTGAAACGTAATTCTTAAGTCCGCCGTGAAGCGCGATACCATTGGCAATACCTGTCATGGCAAGTTCTCTGATACCGTAGTGAATATTTCTTCCGGCAAAGCTATCCTTTGAAATAAAAGCTTCATCCTTCATAATAGTCTTAGTTGAAGGACCAAGGTCAGCTGAGCCACCGATAAGGTTAGGTAAGATATCCTTTAACTTATTAAGTGCCATACCTGAATAACCTCTGGTAGCATCCTTCTTGCCGCTTACAGCCCAATAATCGTCATTATCCATTAATTCATCAGCGATATCTGTATTGAAATACTTATCCCAAAGCGTCTTAAGCTCAGGATATACTTCTGCATACTTTGCAAACATGTTATTCCACTCTGCTAAAGCTTCATTGCCCTTCTCCATATATGAAGCACAGTTCGCATATACTTCTTCCGGAACATAAAATGCCTCATCATATTCCCAGCCAAGAGTTTCTCTGAGTGCCTTAACGTTATCCTCACCTAAAGGCTCACCATGAGAGCTTGCTTTGCCGGCCTTAGCAGGACATCCGAAACCAATCACTGTATTAACCTTAATAAATGATGGTCTCTCCTTATCTGACTTTGCAGACTCAATAGCAGCACATATGCTGTTAAGGTCAGTACCGTCTTCAACTTCAATGGTCTGGAAACCATAAGCTTCCATTCTCTTTAATACATCTTCGGTGAAGTTTGATTCAGTATCACCTTCGATAGTAATATTATTTGAATCATATAGTACAATAAGCTTGTCAAGACCTAAGGTTCCTGCAAGTGAAAATGCCTCTGATGAAATACCCTCCATAATACATCCGTCACCGCAAAGCGCAAATGTATAATGATCCACAACAGGAAATCCTTCACGGTTAAATACAGCTGCAAGGTGCTTCTCAGCAATAGCCATACCTACAGCATTACTCAAACCTGCACCTAACGGTCCGGTAGTAGCCTCAACACCGAGGGTATGACCGTACTCCGGATGACCCGGTGTCTTAGATCCTAACTGTCTGAAGTTTTTCAAATCTTCTACTGTTAAATCACCATAGCCAAATAAATGTAACAGTGAATATAACATCGCAGAACCATGTCCTGCAGATAAGATAAATCTATCCCTGTTAACCCAGTTAATATCACTGGTACTAATCTTCAAATGTCTTGCCCAAAGCTCATATGCCATTGGCGCTGCGCCAAGTGGAAGTCCCGGATGTCCGGAATTAGCTTTCTGAATAGCATCTGCTGATAAAATTCTGACTGCATTAACTGACAAACTGTCGAAATTATTCATTACCTGTTTCCTCCTAAGTCACTCACAACAATGGTCAACTAATTATGATTAAACAAAATAGCATTAAGATTATATCGCATGAAGATGTATAATTCAACAACATTTTAAAAAACTTTGCACTTTAAAGTGATAACTCTATAAAACCCTCTATTATTCAATGCTAATGTTCTATTTGTTACCTTGAAATATACACAAATTAATTATATAATTGATTTGTTATATTCTATATTATATATACAATGTACACATTTTTTATTTTTGAATATATAATATATATATCTGTTATAGTTATATGTAGATTATAGTTTATTTACTAACTTTTTGGAGGACTATTATGAAATTACTTTCTATCGCTATACCAAGTTATAACTCTGAAGGTTATCTCGCTAATTGTATTGAATCACTTCTTCCCGGTGGAGAAGACGTTGAGATTCTTGTTATCAATGACGGTTCAAAGGATAAGACAGCAGAGATTGCAGACGAATATGCCGCAAAGTATCCGAGTATTGTAAGAGCAATCCATCAGGAGAACGCCGGCCACGGCGGTGCTGTAAATACAGGTATTAAAAACGCTACAGGTTTATATTTTAAAGTTGTAGACAGTGATGACTGGGTTGACAAGGCTTCTTATATGAAGATATTAAAGCAGCTCCGCAAATCCTCACGAACCTCTTCACCAACAGATTTGTTTATATCTAATTATGTATATGAAAAGGTTGGCGTTGAAAACAAAACTGTTATGCAGTACAGAAGATTTATGCCTGCTGAGAAAACATTCAAATGGAATGATATGAAAACAATGCCTACCGGCAAATATATTTTGATGCATTCAGTTATTTACAGAACTGAGATTTTGCGATTATCCGGTTTAAAGCTTCCGAAGCACACCTTTTATGTTGATAATCTTTATGTATTCCAGCCAATGCCTTTTGTAAAAACTATTGAGTACATAGATGTAGACTTTTACAGATATTTTATCGGACGAGACGACCAGTCAGTTAATGAAACCGTTATGATTTCAAGACTTGACCAGCAGTACAAGGTTAACTACCTTATGATTGATTATTTTAAGAATATCAGAAAAAGTATTACCAGTGACAAACTTTCCAAATATATGTATTCATACCTGACAATTATCACTACTGTATCTTCTATTCTTTCAATCAAGTCCGGTACTGATAAGCATATGCAGATGAAGAAAGAGCTTTGGGATTACTTAAAAAAGACTGATTATGAGATGTATAAGAAGATTCGTTACAGTTTCTTAGGTATTGGAATGAACCTTCCGGGCAAAGTCGGCAAAGCTATTGCTATATGGGGCTATGGTGTATCACAGAAGATTTATGGATTTAATTAAAATTAAACCTCCGGGATTTTTCTCGGAGGTTTTCTAATGCATATATTAAATTTTAAACTTCACACTGTCCGCCATTACGCTTCTGCATCTCAATCCACCCTTCTGCAACCTTCTGGTCTGAAGGATAGGCAACATAGCCGCCCTTATACCTCTGGGTGGTCTCGGCTCCCTTGCCGCCGAGTATTACTGCGTCACCCGGTTTAGCATTATTAAGAGCAGTATATATAGCCTCTACCCTGTCCTCAATAATCATACACGGTTTGCTGATATATGCTTTCATCTGATTGCACAAATCTTCAACCTCTTCATAACCCGGATCATCCGCAGTCAGGTAAATATAATCTGCATACTCCTCAGCAGCCATTCCTAAATCACGCTTTCTTACAGCAGAACGTTCTCCAGGCACACCAAATACCGAATGAATATTAACCGGCTTTAAAGAATCTCTCACTGTCTCATATAATTTCACAAAACTGAGATAATTGTGGGCATAATCAACAATTATATTTATATCATTATACTTTATAAGGGTCATTCTTCCCGGAATATATATTTCTTCAATGCCCTCCTGTATAGTATCTGAGTCAATACCCAGTTCATAAGCTGCAAGTACTGCCGCAGTTATATTTTCAACATTAAACTCTCCTATAAGATTAGATGAGTAGGAACGGATACTTCCTTCGTATTCTAAATCAAAGCTTACTCCTCCGGCATCCGACTTCATATTAAGGATTTTTGCATCACAATCTTCTGTAAAACCATATACAATTCTCTTTGTGCCTTCTGCAGCAGAATATGCCTTTTCAAAACAATCAGCACCCCTATTAATAATAGTGTTCTCGCACTGCTTTAAAAATGTAGTCTTGCAGGAAATGTACTCGTCCATGTCAGCATGCTCTTTACCACCAATATGGTCTTCACCTATGTTAAGAAAAATGCCGGTCTTAAACTGCTGGTCATGTATTCTTGACATCTTAACAGCCTGTGAGGAAACTTCCATCACCGCATACTCGGCACCATTATCATAAGCCTCTTTGAAAAGTCTCTGCAAATCAATCGGTTCCGGTGTTGTAAGATGTGAAACCCTTTGCACTTTAATAGTGTCAGTTTCCATGGTGGAAAATATCGCAGTCACACGTTTTTTGTAAGCATCAATAATCGCCTTCAAAATATATGCTGTTGTAGTCTTACCCTTCGTGCCGGTTATACCTGTAATAAGAAGCTTATCTCCCGGACAATTATAAAACCATCGTGCTGCTACAGAAGATGCCTTTCTGACATCATTTACAATTATACAAGGTAAATCTATATCATAATCAACCTCGCTAAGATACATCACTGCACCCTTTTCAATCGCTGAATATAAATACTCCGGTTTAAAGCCATAACCCTTACATACAAACAAAGTATTATCAACCACATCTCTTGAATCAGCAGTAATATGTGAAATCTTCTTATCTAAAAAACTAAAGTCGTTGCATGAAACAAGCAATCCTTCAGTCTGTAAAATACTAAGTAAATCCTTCATCATTTCCTCCCAGACATCCTATAACAATTAACATGCTAAAAAGAATTTTACTTTATAATCTGCAAAAACACAACAAAAATTCTAATGGTTGAAGAGTTAATTTTAGTTTTTAGGGTTTTGTTATTATAGGGTTGAGATAAAAAACTTCCAGCCGCTTCGGTTCACTTCGTTCACAGGCGCTTTTGGAAGTTTTTTATCTCAACCCTGTAACAATGTTCTAAATTAAATTAACTCTTCATCATGTTTACCGGATATATTCTTCCTATACTGCGTTATCAGGCGCTTTTGGAAGTTTTTTATCCCAACCCTGTAACAATATTCTAAATAAAATTAAGTCTTCAAGATTGTTTGATTTCTCATAAATATAAAATTTGTATTTTTCTATAGCATATTATTTTAAATATGATATAATGGCAAATACTATTGTCAATTTTAGTGTTTTGTGAGGTATAACATGGATGCTTTTACAGCTTTTGAAGTAAAGTTTTTATTTTTTCTGCAGGAATACATACGTACTCCTATTCTGACTTTCATTATGAAGTTTTTTACCGTATTAGGCGATGCAGGCATGATTTTTATTGTTGCATGTCTTGTTTTGCTGGCAATTAAGAAATACAGAGTAGTTGGTGTGACTGCTTCAGTATCTCTTATACTGAATTTATTAGTTGTTAATGCTATTTTAAAACCGCTTGTAGGAAGAATCAGACCTTATGATGCTTTTAAAAGTCTTATACCACTTATAGATTTACCTTCGGATTATTCTTTTCCCTCAGGTCATTCTTCTGCCGGTTTTGCCGTAGCTTCAGTTATATTTATGCTTCTTCCAAAGAAATATGGCGTACCTGCCATAATTGTTGCATCTCTTATAGCATTTTCAAGACTTTACCTTGGGGTACACTATCCGTCAGATGTCACCGTGGGAATTGTTATAGGTTGTCTTACCGGTATATGTGCAAAATTAATATGTGAAAAGTTACTTAAAATCAAATATTCAAAATAAAAAACTGCCATGCACATCATTATGTTTTTTCATAAAGATGGACATGGCATTATTATAAAATTAAAACTTTCTTATTTCGTCCTGACTGTCGTCAAAGGTGTTTTCAATCTTTTTAATTACAACATAATAACCGGCAGTATCATTTATCTTCACAAAGACTCTTTCTCCCACCTTATGTCCTACAATCGCAGCACCTAAAGGAGATTCAATACTTATAAGATTCGCGAGAGAATTTCCTCGCACGCTGGTAACAACTCGGTAAATCTCAGTCTCATCATCATCTTCAAAATAAATCTCTACAGTATTATTAAGTCCAACCTCATCTTCCTTAGAACTGTCATCTACAATTTCCGCAAGCTTAATCATCCTCTCCAGATATCTGATACGACTTTCGTTACGGTTCTTGTCCTTTTTTGCTGCATGATACTCAAAATTCTCACTCAAATCTCCGTGAGCTCTGGCTTCTTTTACTGCCTCTAAAGCTTCTTTTCGCACAACCAGCTTTCTATATTCAATTTCTTTTTCAATTTTTTCAATATCACTTTTAGTAAGCTTGTCTCCCATGATAAATCTCCCTTTATATAAGCGTCAATCATATAGTTAATTTATATTCACATTTTAACCTATTTAGGCGAATAATTCAAATTGTTAAATTGATTAAATTTCAATACAATAAATAATAAAAGAAGCTTTTGTATTGCTGATAAAACCAGTTTTACAAAAGCTCCATAATATTATGAACTTATAAATGTGTTATATCCAAGATTTCTAAGTCTCTGTTCCATTTTCACTGCATTATCCAATTGTCTGAACGCGCCAATCTGAACCCTGTAAAGACCATCATTATACACTACAAATGGTGCAAATCCATCTCTTCTAAGCCTTTCAACTAAATCGTCTGCATATCGTTTCACCCGAAATGCTCCGGTCTGCACACGATACAGTCTTCCTTCCGGTGGTCTGCCTCCATCCGGTCTGTTACCTGGTCTTCCGTCACCCGGTCTGTTTCCCGGTCTGTTGTCTGGTCTGTTATTCGGCCTGTTGCCCGGAAGAGGAATATTACTAATAATTCCGCCCTGAATATTACTGTTTTCAGGGAATAAAACGCCCCATATATTACGATTAATATTATTGTTCTGAGAATTATTGTTCAAATTTGCTCTGTTAGAATCACTATTTCCTCTGCCTTCATTCATTCTGTAATCCGGCCACATAACGTCATCATAATAATTTATATCATCAGATTCATAATAATCCGAAACATTATCTGTCACCACATTTACGGCCTCATCAGAATAAACCATTGTATCGTCAACTGCCTCTGAAGAACTCATGGACGATGAATTATTGCTTCCGGCATTTTCATTAAAATCAACGTCCAACGCATCTAAAATACCGTTGGCAATAGCTGCCGCAATACCATCAAACTCCTCATCAAACTTAGCATTATCAGCTTCATTGTTAATAAATCCGGCCTCAACCAACACTGCCGGCATACGTGTTCTTTTTAAAACTACCAGATTAGGTCTTTCAATAACACCTCTGTTATTAAATCCGAGATTTTCAAGTTCACTATTTATAGACCTGGCAATATCACCTGCTACACCACCGTCTCTAAATACAAGTGTCTCAATACCGGTTGCAGTATTTGCTGTCGGAACCGCATTTCTATGCAGTGAAACAAAATAATCGGCTCCGGAATTATTTGCAATCATTGCCTTCTCAAATGGAGTGTCATAAACATCCTCCGTCCTTGTATAAACTACATCTATACCATTTTGTTCTAACAGTTCACCTACAGCAAGGGCCAGAGCGAGTACATCATCTTTCTCCTGCCTTCCCTCGTATACGGCACCCGGATCAGCTCCGCCATGCCCCGCATCAATTACTACTTTATATGCCAAAAGAAAACTCCTTCGCATGCCTTTTTTATAGGATATGCTAAAGGAGTCTGATATGTTAAAACCAAATGTAACAATTAAATACTATGCTAATTTAATAACATAACCGGTATGAGGCTTCACTCTTAATAATATAGCTTCTCCGTCTGCTTCATACTCTAAAGGTGAACCAAATATATCTTCTTTCACTAAGACATCTGATACTCCTAATGCCCTAAACGGAACAGAAACAACACTTTCTTTATCATCCGTCGAAGCAACAAATAATATAACCTCATCTAAAGTAAATCTTGCAAAGGCAAAGGTATAGCCATCATCACTTAATACTTTCATACCGCCATACTTCATAGCTTCACTTGTCTGCTTTAAATGTGCTAAAGCGCTGTACAATTTAAATGTATCACTTTCCTCAAATCCACTATTCCAAGGCATCGGATATCTGGCACCCTCAACATCAGTTATTCGCCCATCTATTGCAGCCTCGTCACCATAGTAAATACTAGGCGTTCCGATAAGACCAAACTGAAGCATTATCACTCCTCGATAATCTCCCGGATGCACCTTTGGATTATTGTGAAGTCTTGTAACATCATGGCTGTCGATAAGGTTAAACATATTCTGCTGAATTACTGTAGGAAGCTTTGAAAGATAACCTCTTATTCTTCCGTGCAAATCCTTGGCAGTCATTTTATAGTTTGCCATCGACAATCCATTAACCCTTGCGTTAAACAAATCTTCCTCTCCTGCAAACTGCCTTAAAGGTCTTGCACAGGAGAAATAATTCATAGGTGAATCCCACTCATCACCATTCAGATATTCAGTGCAGTCACTCCAGTCTTCAGCGAGTATGTAAGCAGAAGCATTCTCTTCATGAATACTTTGTCTAATCTCCGGCCACACATCATGATTAAGCTGAACCTCATCATATCTTGCCATAACATCAGCCACATCGAAGCGCCAGCCGTCAATATTATAAGGTGCTTTTAACCACTTTTTAATTACAGAATCCTCTGAACGATAAATGACATCCCTTAGTTTATCAGAAGTATAATTAAGTACCGGGAGTGTATCCACACCCGCCCACTTTCGGTATTCATTGTTTTCACCAATAAAATAATAATCTCTTTCGCCTGCCTCTAAATTGTTATAAGCACCTACTGATTTATCAAAGAACTCTCCGGCCTTATTAAACCACCTGTGAGCGGTGCCGGTATGATTTATAGAGATATCCAGAATAATCTTCATATCATTCTTATGAAGTGCTTCTACTAAAGACTCCAGTGCCTTATTACCGCCAAAATGCGGGTCAACATTAAAATAATCAAGGCAGTCATACTTATGAACAGTTGCCGCATAAAAAATCGGATTTAAGTAGAGTGCAGTTACTCCAAGGGATTTTAAATACGGAATCTTCTGCTCAATCCCCTTAAGGTCACCACCGTAGAAGTCAAGGCAGAAGGTCCTGTCATAGGTCTTTGCCGAAGTATTCCAATCATCAACTCTAATTGTTGGATGTCCGTCAAAGGTATATTCACCATTCTGCACATCATTATCAGGCTCTCCGTTGCAGAAACGCTCAGGAAATATCTGATAGAACACCGACTCCTTGACCCACTCAGGCTGCTTATAATCAGTTAAAATCCTGAAATCATGGCACTCATCCTGTATATAAGTAGTGATACCAAACTGGGTATAATAATAAATACAATTTTCAGTCAGCAAATAAAACTGATAACGAAGTTCTTTATCGTAAGTAGCAACACTGACACTGTAATATGCCAGTCCATTCCTTACATACTCCAAATCCATTTTAAGCACATGCTCCGCACCATTGAGCTTCGTTCTCAGATATACATTGATTATCGGTGCATCTTCATATAATCGAAGAAATATTTTAACAGGCTCTCCCTTTTTAGGCAGAGGGTTATCTACAAAATATTTGGTACCGTCGGAATAAACACTTTCAAGCCACTTCTCTCTGTACTCCATATTTCCTCCATAAATAGCGCTAAATATTTATAATAATAAATTAATCATTATCTGCCGGATATATTAATCCCCAGTCATTACGCATAGCATCTGCTATCTCAAAGATAGCAATAGTATCATCTAAAGTGTGAACCTTGCTCTCAAGTTTGCCTTCCCTGATACAATTCTGAACCTCAACAGCCTCATATTCATAGCCATTCGACAAGTGTGGCACTGATATCGTTTCAACTAAATCACCTGATAAACTATAAACATAAGCCTTATCTGCCTGAAAGAAGTCCGGTATAACAATACGTCCCTTTGCTCCAAATACAACTGCATCCGCACCCTGATTCTCCTTTAAAGCCGAGGCAAGAGTTGCTTTTATTTCACCATACTCTGTACGGAATGTAAGCTCCATATGATTAACTTCGTCAACGCCTGTATCACCTAAAGAAGCCTTCGATTTCACTTCATCAAGCAACCTTCCCATAAAGAACACTGCTAAACTCAAAGGATACACTCCTATATCCAGCAAGGCACCGCCGCCTAAATTAATATCAAAAAGACGATTTGTAATATCGGTTTCGGTAAAGAACCCAAAGGAAGCCTCGATACCTGACAACTTACCAATAACACCGGTATCTATATATTCTTTTACTTTTTGGATTACAGGAAGATATTTGGTCCACATAGCTTCCATAACAAAAACCTTATTAGCCCTTGCTAAATCAGCTATTTCCTTTGCTTCTTTAGCGTTAATGGTAAAAGGCTTTTCGCAAAGAACATTTTTATGATTCTTTATACATATCTCCATATATTCTTTATGTAATGCATGCGGAACGCCAATATAAACACAATCAATATTATCATCCTTAACCATCTCTTCGCAGCTTCCAAAGCTTTTTTCTATACCATACTCTTTTGCAAAGTTCTCCGCCCTGCTTAAATCTCTGGAACATACTGCGTAAACTTTCGCATCACTTACAGCCGATAATCCCTTTATAAACTTCTTAACTATTGTTCCGGTTCCGATAACAGCCCAGTTAAACATAATACCTCCCATATCAATATAATAATAAAAGCACCACCGGCAAAGCCTATTGTAATCTACAATATTCTCACCAGTAGTGCTTATTATGTATCAACTCATTAAGGCTTTACAATATCCGTTGTCCAGCCATCCTCATCAGTCTCCGGCTGTGTACTAAGAGTCATAATCTCCTCAGTTTCAAACATAACTACTTTAAAATCCGGTTCTTCATAATTTGCTCTCATAATGATATACCTGCCTCTCTGTAATCTTATTATACATTAATACGAGTTATTATTCTCGCAAGTATAAACTATGGTTTTACAATATCAGTAGTCCAACCGTCACTATCGGTTTCTACTTCAACAACATCCCCTGAAGATTCCTCAACAGTTTCTGTATCAGCTTCTGTAGTATCTTCCTCTTCAGTTGCACTTTCAGTACTATTATTTTCTGAAGATGCTGTAGTATCTTCGCCAAATGATACTTCATTATCACCAAACTCTTCTTCCGGAATATAGGCTACGGTTGTTACAACACTTCCGTCAGCCTCAGTTACTATACTGCCATCAGGCTCTGTTACCTCATACACCTTGGTCTCTCCGGTATTGCCTTCATCATTAGTTGACTCTGCAGCCGCATCATCAAATGGTACTTCATTGTCCCCTAATATAATTGATTCTTCTTCGCTCTCTATATCTTCAGAAGATAACTCATCAATACTTTCATATGTACTATCTTCACTGCCTAAAGTATCACCTTCGCCATCTTTACTGCCCGAATTACAACTTGCTACAAGTGCAATGATAGCAGCAATTACAATAACTAATACTATTGCCCCTGCAATAATAAACTTTTTATTCTTAATGTTCTCCATATTACTCCTCAAAACTAAACTTCATCTTATATTTCATTATAACCTAAAAGCACTATTTCAACCAGTCCTAAATTCTCCCTGGTTGTAAGCTTCATGATATTAAGTCCGTCGTTATACATATACATATGTACTGTATAATCATCAGCTTCTCCTTCAATATCCTTCAGAGATTCACCATATGCCGACTTAATTTCTTCAGGAGTGCTTCCCCATGTAATACCATTGGCAAGCTTTATATCAGGAACATTCTCAAAAAGAACACCATTGGTCTCATCATAAATATTACATACAAATGACCACACATCACATTCTGTTACTTTAGCATCAACTGTACCGCTGTTAACAAAACCTACAAGTGTTCTTACATCACTATTGTAATCTGCATTGGTAATCATATATACATTCGACAGTTTCTCTCCAGCTTTGAGCACATAGTCTGTATCATACTTATCTTCAAGTCCTGATATAACCCATCCGTTACTGCCAAGTTCACCGGCTTTAAACGGAACTGAAAACGGTATTCCCGCTAATTCAAAATCCAAGTCTTCCCAACCGGTAAGTACAACCTCAGCAGTCTCTTCTTCTGCCTTCTCTGCTTCTGTAATAATCTCTTCTAATGTTGTCTCTTCTTCTGTTAACGAAGCCTCTGTAGTAACATCATCAATAGAATTATTCTCTTTATCACTGCAGGCAGTCATTGAAAAAACGACTACTAATACAAGTAATAATACCATTATTTTTTTTATCATTAATATGTATCCTCCACGATAAATATCTTAATATAATTATACCTTTTCAGGCCAATTATATCAAGTTAATACACGATATTTTCACAATGTTAAATTATTCAAAAAGCTTACCGTCATACCATGTTATCTCGCCGGCAGCATAAGCTTCTGTAAAGCTAGTTACATTAGGTCTTGTTCCTCCATACTTCTCATACCAGGCATCTGGATAAAGTACTGCGTCTTTCTTAAACGCCTGTGAGGTATCTACCGATGCATCTTCTCCTTCACGTACCTTTCGTGCAACAACTATAAATCTCATATCATCCATATCCCAGGTGCATGTTGCAAGAAGCAGCAGAGAATCATCTTCATTTACAGTAACAGGACAATTAAATAAAGATCTTAACTGTAATTGATATACATATTCCATAAATTCTTCATCAGTATCAAAATCTGTCTTGAAAAAATTAAATCTTTCGCCATGGCTTTCATTATTATTCGTCTTAATTAATGATATAATCTTATACTCGCCATCTCCAAAGACGGTATCAAAGGTGAATACAGGATTGTTCTGATAAAAGCTTAAAGTCTTGTACTCTTTAAGTTCATGGAACATAAGTCCCGTAGACTTCATGTTGTGACCATTGATCACGACAACTTTAGAATCCTCGGTAAGCTCCGTACGGTAATCAATGAATAATGCACCGTTCTTATCTTCTTCTCCGTCAATATTGTGAGTCAGATAGTAGTCTGTCTTATCTTCAGACGCAAAAACCACCGGATAATCAATATTAGTTGAAGGAACTGTTATCCAGCCTCTGATATCACTATTATAATTTATAAGGGCAGCAAAACGTTCCGCATTATCCTGCTTGTCAGCTTCGGTACTGCAAGCCTCACTACTTTCTGCTTCAGCAGCTTTAGTCTCGTCTGTACTCTCCTCTTCCGTTGATGACGCTGTATCTGCTTCTTCATTATGATACAAATCTCTGTATTTATCAGTAGCCCTTTCGGAAAGATAAGGCTGTATCACATGATAATAAAGCAGAAAAAGCAGTGCACCAGCAATTGCTGTAAAGCATATTATAGATACTGCTTTGTTCTTTGAACCTTTACCGGCCTTCTCTGTAATCTCGTTATTATCAGCTATATCTGAATTATTGTTACTTTTCACTAAAACACCATCTTTCAAATAATATAATTTTATTGTTACTATTATATATGCAATATCAGAAATATGCAATGATAAATCACTATAACACCCTTTTCGTCTTGACAAAAAACTGCACAAGTGCTAATATAAAATAAACATGTTTATTCATGTTCTTTTTGACATTAAGTATAGTTTTATATTTGTTTTTCAATCTTTTTAAAACAATTTATACAATTATTCTTAGTGTAGTACATTTAAACATTTATAAGGAGGATGAATCAAATGAAGAAGATCATCGCAACAATTATGACATTGGCATTAGTATTAGGCCTTTGCTCAGCTACTGCTTTTGCAGCAGACGATATCGTATTAGATGGCGATCAGGGCGAAAGCTCACTTATCAAGGAATTCTCAGCTAGCGGCGGAGAGTATAAGTACCTTGGTTATGCTACAACAAAGGAAGCTACTTCTGATTACAAGTACTTACAGCTTACTTACACAGGTGATATCTCTATGTTCCGTATCGAGATGAACACAGCTGAAGATACTAACAAGGGACCTTACTGGTTTGCAGCAGATCAGTTCATGAAGTTCGTAACAGCTGATGGCAGTGCTATCCCAACAAACGTTACTTCACCAACTACAATCATTATCGATTTAGAAGCTTCAGGTATCAATATTGGTGATTATGTAGGTATGCACTTACATTACCTCAGCCCAGATATCCAGAGTGCTTCTTTCACAATCTCTGACGCTAGACTTATGACAAGCACAACTAGCTCACCAGCAGGAAGCGGTGCTCCAGCAGGCGATGCTCCAGCAGGCGATGCTCCAGCTACACAGCCTTCAACACAGGCTCCAGCTACAGGTTCAACAGCTGTTCCTACAGTTATTGCTTGTTTAGTAGTATTATGTGCAGGTGCTGTTCTTGTTTTCAATAAGAAGAGAGCTTAATCATAATATAAACCCGAATATTTAAAAGTCATACACTATTTTAGAGTATAACATTTAAGTACAAAACAATTTAAACTTTACAAATTAAGACCTGCCCTAGGGCAGGTCTTTTCTTCTATTTTCACTATGTTTTTAATCAAAGTTCATTGACTATCTGCAACAGCAATTACAAAGACAATTAAGACATATAAATTCCCAGCAACAACTCATTGAGCTTCCTCTCGGCCTTTCATAACCATAACCGGTACCCTGACTCTGGTACCACTGCCCTCCGCCTTCTAACATACTGACAAGACGTCTGTACAACACATTTCCCGGCTCCATATTAGCAGCTGTCCTTGCATCTTCTAAGGCACTGACATTGTTACCAAGTCCAGCATTTGCCAATGCGTGCAGATAATACCATCTTGCACTTTTATTAGCTATATTATTAAGTACATTCATGGCCTCTTTATAATAACGGTTATTTATATAATTTTCAGCTGCATTTAACTGGAGTGTATCTCTATCATCCGTTGATGATGTATTGCGTTGCTGATAATAACCACCAAAGTTACCAAAGCCTCCAAAGCTTCCGAAAAATTCTTCAAAACTACCATAGCTTCCGGAACTGCCATAACTATCGTAACCTCCCTGATTATAACCTCCGGTTGATGAACCGCCGTAACCATAGCTGTTATACCCACTCTGGCTTCCGTATTCACGCTCATGCATTATCTGCTTATATGCTTCCTGAACCTGCTTAAATTTCTCTTCTGCCTGTTCCTTGTTGGCATTGTTAACGTTAGCATCCGGATGGTAAATTCTACTCAGCTTTCTATATGCTTTTTTAATATCATCATCTGTGGCATCTCTTGATACCCCCAGTACCTTATACGGGTCAATCATAAACTTGATTCATTCCCTTTCTAAATAATTTATTAAAGCTTTTCTTTTTCTCTGGAAGCTTTTATCTTTTCATACTTCATCCATATCCCGGAATATAAAACATTTCGGAGTATATCAACATCGCAAATAATCGGAAGCTTCTCAAACTGTTTTGAACACTCGGCAGCCATCATAGTAAGAATACTCTCACATCGCTCTTCAAAGTCTTCTGAGTCCATTATATATACTAATGGATTGTAGCTGCCGGACTTCTTGTCCTTATACAAATCCTCGTATGCATCCATTAAGTATATAAACTTACCAAGGAAAAATCCCATACGCCTGAGTTCATCGGCCCAGCAATCCTCACCATATACAAACAACTCACCTAACATACTTCCGGTAAGACCCGCAGCCAAGTCAATATTCATATTACCGGCATCTTCACAAGCCTTTAACTGCTTCATATAGTCTTCCACAGCCTTTGCCTGACGATTATATTTCTCGGAAACTTTTTTATACTTTCTTTTTAATGCAGTCATATTTACCGCACTTAATAGATTCTTATCGTCATTCCAGTCATCCTTAAGATTGTTATAGCTGAGCAAAATATTCATATCTGCAGCATACCCTGAAAATTCATTCATAAGCGTGCGGTGCTTCTGCCCCGGATGAAGCATACAAAATTTTTTACTGTCATCAGGCTCACTTTCATAGAGTCCTGTAAGCAATATTACCAAAAATGTCATATCATAAGAAAGTGTTAACTGCCCCGCCGGACCATATGCTTTCTTTAAAGCACTGCACAGCCCACAATAATAAGCTCTGTATCTTTCATAATCTTTAACTTTAAGCTCGTCTTTATTAATAGTCACATATCCAAACATATTATCACTCCAAAACAAGAGCTAAGTTCTAAATATTAATTATCAGCTCTTCTTAACAAATTTATTCTTACACTTCGGACATGTAATTTCAATCTTTCCCTTACCTCTTGGTACACGAACCTTCTGCTTACAGGAAGAACACTTAAACACCTTGTGAGTCTTTGCATCAGCTCTTGGCTTGAATATATTTTTAAACCTGCCAAATTTAATAGCAAGCTTATATTTTAATGTAAGGTACTTCTGATTCTCAGCATATCTCTTTTGAATATTTCTTGAAAACATTCTGAAATATTCGTAAATGATTAATACAACTCCAAGAAAATAAAATATATCAAGTCGCGAAATGAGAGCTATTATCAACAGTATCAAAGAAGTAATATTTAAAAACTTACCAAAAGCATCTACACCATATCTCCCGGTCATAAATCTCATAAAACTATCTCGAAATCTATTCACTACACATCATCCTTTTCAAATAATTAGGAACTAATTATAAAATTAATTCAGACTATTATATATTTTACACGTCTGAAATTTTTGCGTCAACAATAACACATTTATTTCACAAAAACTAAATAAATTTTTAAGGTTGAAGTTAGTTTGTTCAAAAAATGCCACCGGCATCCAATTTATAAGGGTTGCCGGTGACATCAATTTAATAATCTTTAATTTTTCTTCCCGCATAAAGAAACTTATCCCACAAATCTGCTCTATACAATGTATCTCTTTTATTTAAACTGTTAATCATCACGCCATCGCCATATTCGCCCATGGTTGAATGTATAAACTGACCGTCACCAAGATAAATACCTATGTGACCTCTGAAATATAGCAAATCCCCGGGAAGTGCTTCACATAAGTCTATTCTTTCTATGCCGAAGCCTTCCATCCAGTAGGAATCTCTGTGAATTATCATACCATTGTTCAAATAAACCATCGATGTAAGTCCAGAGCAGTCTATGCCCATGGGAGTCTTTCCGCCCCAGCGATACCCTGTGTCAAGATACATAAGTGCGTCACTTACAACACTTTCCCTGACATTTGTATTATGTTTAATTGATGATAAAGTTCTGACTCCGGAAGAACGAACGTAACCAATTATGCCATCAGCTGTAGAAACACAGATCCATCCATTATCACAGTCTTCAATAAAAGCAAGCAAGCTTCCCTTTACAAGATTACACAATACTCTGCTTCGTATATCAGGCGCCTCCATAACATCAAGAAATAAGGAGCACACCTTCAAATCAATCTGATTTATGTACTTCCTGACATGCCATTCATTTGTAAGAAAGCCGGATTTCAAACACCAGCCTTCATAATCATATCCGGTGCGTATATTCACATAGTCACAATTATCATCAACGTCCAGTCTAATTACTACCATGCCGTGAACAAGCTCATCCACTGTTTCAGAGCATATGTCCGGTGATTTCTTCACCTGAAGAATAGGAACTCTGACTACCAAATCATTAAAAACTGCCACACTGCCTCTAAATATATTTACTCATACTATTAATATACCAACGAATAAATTATTAGAACACAAAATAATATCAGGGGCAAAATACCTTTGCCCCTAACATAATAATATATATTTATTTCGCAAATACTTCTGCAATCTCAGGCATAAGCTCAGTAGACCTGATATGCTGTGGACATCTCTCCTCACACATACCGCACTGGAGACACTCTGATGCATTAACCTCTATAGTCTTGTAAAACTCCTGCGCCTTCTCCATACCTTCTGACGCAGTCTTATTATACGCCTCATATATCTTTGGAATATCAAGTCCTGCAGGACATGGCATACAATACTGACACTTAGTACATGGAACTAATGCCATAGTGTCAAATATCTTCTTAGCGTTGGCATATATTTCTCTCTCTTCTTCCTTAACCATGCCCGGAAAACTTCTGGCTGCATAGATAAGGTTATCGGCAACCTGATTTGGAAGGCTCATACCACTAAGCACAGGTCCAATCTCCGGCTGATCCCAAAGGAAATCAAATGCCCACTCTACCGGAGTCTTGGTATCAGGAAGTGCCTTAGCAACCTGAACCGGTGGAATCGCGAGCTTACCGCCAAGCAGCGGCTCCATAATAACAACACCAAGTCCCTTAGCTGCCGCATACTCAAGGCCGGCTCTGCCTGCCTGATAATCAGTATTAATATAATTGTACTGAATCTGACAGAACTCCCAGTCAAATGCATCCACAATCTCCTTGAACACATCAAGACTGTCATGGAAAGAGAAACCGATATGCTTAATCTTGCCCGCAGCCTTAGCCTTCTCAAGAGAACGAAGCATGTCATACTTAAGAACATTACCTTCCCATGTAGCCTTCTCAAGGGCATGAAGCAAATAAAAATCTATGTACTCCATATCCAGTCTCTTAAGCTGCTCATCAAGATACTTTTCAAAATCTCCCTCAGCTTTCGCAAAATATACCGGATTCTTAGTAGCAACATATGCTTTCTCACGGTACCCGTCCTTCAAAGCCTTACCTACTAAAACTTCACTTTCACCATCATGATAAACGTAAGCCGTATCAATATAGTTCACACCGGCATCTATAGCATCCCTAATCATCTTAATCGCCATAGCTTCATCAATCTTGCCTGTCTCCTGAATAACCGGAAGTCTCATAGCACCAAATCCAAGTGCTGAAACTTTACAGCCGGTCTTACCAAAATCTCTGTATTGCATAATTACACCCCGCTTCAAATTAATCGTTTAATTGTTAGTAATATCATTTTACCAAATCACAATGTAAATTACAATATTATTTCATAACATAAAATGGGTTTTATACATTGAAACTTCAATTATACTTAACTCATTTCTGCTTCTATACTAAACTTAATAATTTATGGATTACAGACTCTGCAAGGCACAAATCCCTGATTTATTAATTCTGCTCTATCTCCTATGTATTCTTTTCTATTTCTCTCACTCATCTCTGCCACAGCCTCACAGGTTGGGTAATGAAACTTGTAGGAGTTAGTGTTTAAAATATAGTCTGCATTTTGTATCACAGCCGACTCGTATTCCTGCTCATCGGATGCACTGTTATCAGCTTCTGAACTTGTTATTTCATCATTGGCTGTATTATCTTCAGTTATAATCTCCGTTGTAACATTCTCTATCAATCTGCTCTCACCGGTTACATAATCAATCTCAACTCCCGGCTGAGCGTTATACACAAATACATTGAAGCAAATGCCCTTGCCACTATCTTCAACAGACCATCCTTCCATCACAACTCCTGCCGCGAGAAGATTATCATCTTCAAATATAGGTGTTACCCTGTAAAGCACATGGTTGCCTGTTGCCACTACATAATCGTAGACCTTAATCTCAAAGGGCAGCATCCCCTGCACATTCATATATCTGGTTCCGGTGATAAGATTCTTCTCGTTAGAGTTCTCACCGCATAGATTGTAGGCGATGAGGTGGCAACGATTGTACAGATACTTTCCGTCCACACAGTCGTACTTAACCGTGTGCCATCCGGAAGGCTTTATGTGACCAATCACCCCCCGCTCCTCAGTCGGAATAGTATCCGGACCGACGTTTGCAAAAGCAAGTCCACATCTACCCAAAGAGTCCATATCACTGTAAATTTCAAAGGAAGCCGATAAATAATCGTTCTCTGTGAAATGAGGAATATTGTTATCCAGTACAACGTATGGCATGCCAGCAAATGGCGGGATATCATCAAGGGTTAAAGGCTCAGCCTCGGTACTTGCTATAGATAAATCCTCAGACTGGGTGGAACAATCAATATCTGTTTCAGTTTCATAACACCCGGTAGTTTCGGTCGATTGTTGAATGTCTGTACATGAGGTGGTAATAATACAGGTGAGGATTACTACTATAAATAATATAGTCTTCATATATTTTTTTGAAACAAATATCATATTAATCATAATTATTTTTTAGAATTTAGATTTTTATTATGGTTATCTAAAAAAACATCTTATAACCCTTAATAAAATAGTGCTTACATTATCTTTATGAGTTTTTCAATCAAACCCTCATCTGCAGGCAGCCAGTCCACGCTATAAAGAGTATCCCTCGTAAGCCACTTCGCCGCCTCGTGTTCCTTTAAAATCAGGTCGCCTGATTTGATAGTACAAATATAAACATGCATGGTCAGATGGAAGTTTGGATAGTCGTATTCGACAGTGTCAAAAAGCTCCCCGACTTCAATTTCAGTGTCAAGCTCCTCTTTTATTTCACGAATCAACGCCTGCTCTCTGGTCTCACCCGGCTCGATTTTACCTCCGGGAAATTCCCAGCCTCCGGCGAAATCGCCATAGCCACGCTGGGTTGCGAAGATTTGGTTGTCCTTTTTAATGATTGCTGCTACTACTTGGATTGTTTTCATGGTACACCTCTTATTTCGTAAAATATTCATAAATATCATTTCTTACACTATACTCTAATTTCATCTTAAAATTCATAATAGGTAGTGACCATTGGTTTATAATTAATAATCTCTTGAATTCAATAATTTCTCAAATAAATCTAATTTGAAAATTAACCGTAATATAATATTTACCATCTTCGCCCTTATAGACATATCCCCAATCACCTTTTTTAGGTTTTGGTTTTCCGTCTTTCATTGTTACCTCCAAGATTTCCTCTTCCGTAACATCTCGTCCTTCAAGATATGCTTGAGCTACAACTTTAGCTTTATCTTTATTCACACCTCTACTTGGTCTGTCAAAGAATGTATGTTCATATAGAAAAGTATTAAAAATATCATCAGAAACTGCTCTATAATAAAGTATTTCACCATTTGTTCCTACATCAATATATCCCCCAGACAATTTACGTCGTCCATCCCATGGTTCAGAAGCAGTCAAACCTGAGAATGAAGCATATAAAAAGTCCTTCATTTTTGCCTCATACCATGTTTCTGGTCGTCTTACACGAACAGGATTCATCTGAGCCACTTTTTCAATAACATCTCTAGTTTTGCTCGTATCTGCCCTATCGTAATACCCTATCTGTGTGAGAATTGCACAACTTAATATTTCAGGCATCTTCAATTCCACAAAATCAAGATTATCGTTAAACGCATCCGAAGTTCCTCTAAACTCTAACGTCAAATCAGGATTATTTCGAATATATTCAAACATACCTATCTCGGATACAATGTAATTACCATTTATTTTATACATCTCCTGCTCGTTGCAACCAACGATCTCATATAAGAAATTTGATGCCATTGATGAATTGAATAAAGATGAAGCACTTCCTAAATGCGACTTGATAGAAAATCCGGTTGTTGATACTGCATGATCTGTTGAATCCTGTATTGTAACAATAATATCTGTTTTCTTTCCATATGCAATCTCTACTTCCTTCGGCAATTTTGGAACTTTAGGTTGCGAAAACCTTAAATCCATCAAATACCTTTCAATCTCTGGCACCGAAAATTTTCTGTTCCCTGATGTAACATTCTTAATTGCATTATATAAATAATCCGCTTTATCTACCAGTTCGCTATAAGCCATTGCTCTAAACACTACATCATTATCCTTTGCATGAACTACCGCAAGTTCCTGTTCCCTTTCAAACCTCAAAATATGTTCTTTTTCATGTCGAATGATATTTATAATATCAATATACACATTCGTATCACGTTCAAAATTTCTATCAGCAGCATAAATACGTCCATATGCTAATAAGTGCAAAAAAACATATGCCTCTGTCCATTCCCCATAATTAAACTCCCACATTATCTAACTTCTCCTTTATATTCTTTGCAATCGCCTCGATAACATTAACCGTAACACTATTACCAAACTGTTTATACAAGTGAGTATCTGCGAGTTCCAGTTTAAAATCATCTGGAAATCCCTGTAATCTTGCCCATTCTCTTGGTGTCAGCTTTCGTATTCCTTGTCTGTTCACTTCTCCTTTTATATGTGTTACAGGTGTAAAATCTTTCAGTCTCTTATCGACAATCAAATTTCTTTCTCTACCCATGCCACCACATACTATCGCACCCGCTTGTCCATTCACATCACGTATTTCATAGCCAAAACCATTTCCTTTTGCGATATGTCTTTCTTTATGACGCTTTAGTGTCTCCAAATAAGTGTCAGATAAATAATATTTTACACTTACTTCATTTTTCTCCATAATATCTTTAATTTTAGTATTTGGATTATCACCTTCCGGAAATACAAACCCTGAACTATCTATATCATTTCTAAAAGCAACAATATAAATTCGTTCTCTATTCTGAGGCACTCCAAAATCTTTACTGTTTAAAACCTTACCATATACCGTATATCCAATCTGTTCAAACGCTTTAGTAATTACTCTAAAAGTTCTACCTCTATCGTGAATTGTCAAGCCTTTTACATTTTCACAAAAAATCACTTTTGGTTTGTGATATTCACATATGCGCACAACATCCTGAAACAATGTACCTCTACACATTCCTTTATAATCGTCATCAAATCCCATTCTTTTTCCTGCAAGTGAAAATGCCTGACATGGAAAACCGGCTAAACAAATATCAAATGCCGGAATATCCTTTTCATCAATCTTCGTTATATCTCCTGCTATCTCAAAATCATCATGATAATTTGCCTTATATGTCTTTTGCGCATATTCATCCCATTCACTCACAAAAACTGTAGAAATATCATCCTTAAATGCATTTTCAAAACCCTTTCTAATTCCTCCAATTCCTGCAAACAAATCTATTGATGTAAACATGGTCAATCTCCTTTAATCAAATATGTCTTTTTCTTCAAGTGATGTTTCAAATATTGTCTCTTCAACAACCCTCACACATTGCTCTGCATCATTTTTAATATCTTTCCCCCAAAATCTGATAACAGTCCATCCCAAAAACATCAACTGTTTATTAATTTCTTCATCTCTTTCACGGTTACGGGATATTTTATTTATCCAGAAATCAGCATTTTTCCCTCTCTGCAACTGTTTTCTTAATTCACTCCAATCTTTACCATGAAAGAACTCGCTATCACAAAATATAACAATTCGATGTCTGGTTAATACAATGTCTGGTTTACCTGGGAGTGCAGAATAATTTTTGCGATACCTATACCCCTTTCTCCAAAGTGCTTTTCTAAGTATTACTTCTATACTGGTATCTTTATTCTTTATGTTACTCATATTCCTATGTCTTTGTTCTTTAGTCAGTCTATCCATAGCAATACTCCATACTATTCTGCGTCCTCAACAACTTCCATAATGTCTGACACATCACATTCTAAAGCTTTACAGATTTTCAAAAGAATATCAGTATTAACATTCTCGTTTCTTCCCAATTTAGCAATAGAAGCTGTGCTTATCCCAGCTCGTTGTGCCAAATCTTTTTTCATCATATCTTTGTCAATTAGTAATTTCCAAAGCTTTTTGTAAGTTATTTTCATGTTGTCCTCCAACTCGAACATATTTTCTATCATCATACCATTTATTTTAGCATTATGCAACTATATTCTCCATAGAAAGTATGAGAACTCATAATTAATTATTTAATCATTTTGCAATCTTCTTTTTCTTTTAGGCATCAACAAAAAAAGCTAAATATAAAAACAAAAAAGAATCAACAAGACTTTTAAGCTCTTACTTAATTCTAATTATACTTGAATCATTTCCAATAAACGCCTCTTATAGATGAACAACTACCGATATTATGCCCATCAATCTATATCCCACTATCCGATAATCAATTCAACAAATGCATCTCTATCATGATGCAAACTCATAAATCATCCCCCATTCGATTAATTTTTTTGCAGTTGCACCGGTTAAGCCGGATGAGACTTCTGATAGTTGTTCTTTTGTAAAACCTTTCTGTTTCACGTAAGCGAGCATTCTATCTATGGTTTCATTCATCGGAAGTTCTGTATATTTTTCAGCCTGACCAATGCTATCCAAAAGTTGCAAAAGTTCTGCATTATTATCTGATACAGTGACTACAGGCTTTTTAATTCTGACCTTCTGATTGCCTATTGTAATCATTCGTCCATTTGTAGATTCCCTGTTCGTAACAATCTCAATTACCGCCGGCATCTGCGTCGTCAATCCAAGCTGGTTTGCAAAAGATATTCCGGTTATATAACCGTATGTTTCAGACTTGTTTTTCACGTATTTGCGCATAATAACAAGATAAGGATCAAGATAACTTTTTCCTAACAATCCATCCTGTTTTGGTATATAATATATTCCGTTATCATATCTCTCCAGGAAACCATTTGCAACAAGTCTCTTTACCGACTGGCGTACTGCATTTTCAGATAATCCTTCTATAGTTAAATCATTTAAAAATATTGGCTCGTTATATCCATAGTATTCCATTAAATAAGACTTCAACATATTCTCACCTCCATATATAAAGTACCATATTTATATTGTCTATGTCAATATTTATGTCTATTGTATAACTATTATATGTCAGTAATCGTATGATTAATTATGTATATTTTCCCATCTATCTGATTTTATCAATCTGAAATTTAACTTACCATCTACCACCTTCAATCACTCTACACCATCCCCTGTCCCATAACCCTCCCATCAAAAAAAGCAGCCCCGCCACCTTCCGGCAACAGCACTGCTTTACTATCTATTATATCCTTTTTCACACTCTTATTTCTACACTTTTTACTTCCTCACTCCCGTCACCTGATACATCCTCTCATCCGACACCTTCACCACTACCTCAAGCTCCGGCTCAAACATTCCTGCAAGCTCATCTTCGCTTATTAGCCCCATGGACACTTTCTTTGCTACAGTGGAATGATGCTTATCAATCTGCGCTCTGCTCATTCCGTGGGCGATAGTCAATGTGCCGCCGGCTATTAACATACCGGCAAGGGTCTTAACAATCCTCTCCTGCTCAGGAAAATGAGGAAAGGCATTGTATACCACTATACAATCAAACTTGTCCTCAAAGGTAAGCATTTCCACATCCCCGCATATAAACTTTACATTCTCCTGAGGGAACTTGCTTTTGGCAATCTTAATCATTTCCGGTGAGATATCCACACCGGTTACGCTTGCAACATTCCGCTCTAAATAATCAGGTATCAGCACACCGGTGCCGCAGGCAACGTCCAGAACATTTACCCCTTCCTTCACTCCGGCGCCATCTAATATTTTATTGATTATCTCATCATTTCGTATCATGTCCGCATCCCAGCCAGGAGCGAGCCTGTCGAAAAACTCTATTACATCTTTCTTATCCATAAGTAACCTCATTATAAATATATCTTATGATACCAACTCAAAAATACCTTTTGGTCTCAACATCATCTTATTATAACTTCTCCAAACCGCAGTTCAGAGAATGTATCTGATTTGGCATGTAGCTTTTCAGCCTATGCCTGTGACTATTTTAACTATTAGGATAACGCTTTGGTATCAGTCTGGCTTTCATAAGTGCCACCACAATAGCAGGAATAACCACCAGCTGAATTATAATTCCCGGCAGTCCTGTTACAAAGTAACTTGTTGCCCACGCAGTCATTGTAATGCTTCCCTTGGCGAAAATAAGTGCTTTGGCACAGCCGGCAATTATACGTCCAATAAGCATAGCAGCCACTAAACTGATATACAAATCTGCAAATACTTTCTTAGTATGTACAAGCTTCATCATTAATCCGGCAACGCATCCGTAAACCGCACATTCAACTACCATTGGCGGCAGGTAAGCAACCGGTGGCATACTTGTAAAAAGTGAAGAAAGTATCGGTCCGGCAACGCCGCAGAGCAGTCCGTACTGCCAGCCGCATATCAAACCACAAAGCAACACCGGAATGTGCATAGGAAGGTAAATAGAACCTGCATTTGGAATCGCATGAAACGCCTGTGGAAGCACCACACATAAAGCAATACACACCGCACAAAGAATTGATTTTTTAACTGTTGACATAAAATTTCCCCTCTCATATCCTATAGTAAATTGATAATAACTAAAACAACAAACTCACATTTGGCTACATTTATCACGTTGGCATTATCTTATATTAATATCTGTATCACGCATAAACCGGCACAAATCATAAGTGCCGCTATGTCTTTAATTTCCGGTTTAATAAACCTGACACCGCTGTTATAAACATCGGCTCTGTAACCTCTGGCTTCCATCGCCATTGACAGTTCGTCGGCACGTCTGAATGCAGCTATAAATACCGGTATTATCAGAGGCATTACAGCCTTTGCCTTGTCCCTAAGCTTCCTGCTGTCAAACCGGGCACCTCTTGCCATCTGCGCCTTGCGAATCATGTCCGTTTCCTCAAATAAAGTAGGAATGAACTGAATTGCTACCGACATAATCATCGCAATCTGCTCCGTCGGAACTTTTAATAACTGCAAAGGTGACAACAGTGTGCTAATTGCATCAGTCAGTGCCAGCGGCGTGGTTGTCACCGTTAAAATGTTACTGATAATTAGCGCAAATACCACACAAACAACCACATGAAGTCCCTGCATCAGCCCCTTATATGAAGGCTGAAATATCCAGAATCTTACCCAGGGTTCCTCCGATGAAAAGAAACAAATATTCATAAATAAAATAATTAAAAAGAACCATTTTAGACGCATTACCGAGGCCAGTGCAGTAAATATATTTATTTTTGAAACAAGCAGTACTGCTCCTAAAAACAGCACCAGTATGCAATAGCCTGCCACGCTGTCAGTAAAAATCACAGCCACCAGCAGAATAATCATTGCTATAATTTTTACACCTGCATTCAGCCTGTAAATTACCGAATCTCCGGGCTGATACATTCCAACAGGAAGTTGATTCATAAACTTTCTCTCCTTCCTATTTTCTTCATGTATTCTAAAAGCTCTGTATAGCGTATGGTATCTTTAGGAACTTCAAATCCACGCTCTCTCAAAAGCTCAGTAATCTCCCTAACCTGCCCTGCTCCAAGTCCGTTTTCTTTAAGTCCGTCATAGTCTGAAAAGACTTCCTTTGCCGAACCATCGTTAATAAGTTCCCCATCCTTTAACACAAGAATTCTTCCGGCATATTCTGACAAAGCATCTGCATTGTGGGAAATCATTATAATGGTGACGCCTTTATTATTTAACTCGGTGATAAACCTCAAAAAAGCATCCCTTCCCAGTGGGTCGAGTCCGGCAATCGGTTCATCCAAAATAAGAATGCTTGGCTTAGCCGCAAGAATCCCTGCAATGGCAATCCTTCGCTTCTGCCCGCCTGAAAAACTAAGTGGTGATAAATCTTTGACTTCATCATAGTTAAAGCCCACCATTTCAAGTGCTTCCTTAACAGCCTGCCCTACCTTCTCCTGACTCCAGCCAAAGTGTTTAAGCCCAAAGGCAACGTCTCTTTCCACGGTAGTTTCAAAGAGCTGGCACTCCGGATACTGAAAGACCACACCCACTCTCTGCCTTAAAATATTTCTATCGTAGCCTGAAGCATTTATATCAAAGTTATCTACTAGCACCTGTCCTGTAACCGGTTTTATAAGCCCGGCAATCAACTGAATAAATGTTGACTTTCCACAGCCGGTCTGCCCCATTATGCCAACAAAATCGCCGTCTTCAATTTTTAGTGATATGTTTTTTAACGCAGGGGTAGCGTAACCGGTGCCCGGCGCATATGTGTAAGATACATTTTTTAATTCAACTGACATAACGCCTCCACCAACTCCTCATTTGTCAAAGGACATACCGGCAAGTCAATGCCTTCCTTCTTCAAATCATAGTATGCTTTTACTGCTAACGGCGGGTTAAGTCCGGTTCTTGCCAAAAGCTCCAAATCCTTAAATACATCCCTTGGAGCTCCTTCTCCCAACACCTGTCCGTCATGCACCAGTATTACTCTGTCAGCAGAAATTGCTTCTTCAATATAATGCGATATCATAATGATGGTCTTGCCCTGCTTATGTAACCTGCTGATTACATCAAGAACCTCTTTTCTTCCTCTAGGATCTAACATCGCAGTTGCTTCATCAAAAATCATAATGTCAGGATTAACAGCAAGTACACCGGCAATAGCAATTCTCTGCTTCTGCCCGCCGGAAAGCAGCTGGGGCGAACGCTTCTCAAAACCTTCCATACCGACTGCTTTCAACGCCTCTGAAATTCTTTTTGGTATTTCTTTGCGTGAAAATCCAAAATTACGAAGTCCAAAGGCGATATCTTCTTCAACAATTGATGACACAAACTGATTGTCCGGATTCTGAAAAACCATGCCACAGTTTTTGCGAATGTTCCAAACATTCACGTTATTGCCGGCATCCAGACCAGCTACTATAAGCTCGCCCTGCTGAACTTTTATCAAAGCGTTTATATGACGGGCAAGGGTCGATTTACCACAGCCGTTATGGCCCAAAATCGCCACAAATTCGCCTTTTTTAACCTGCATTGATAAATTATCAAGGGACCGGCAAGAACTGCCCTCAAATTCGTAGGAATGGGTCAGATTCTTTGCGTCAATTATGTTCATATCTTTACTCATATAATAATCTTCCCCTTTCCACAGCTTAATTCTCTAACAGTTTATCAGACTAATTTGCAAAAACAAGCCTCCCTAGGGGATATATTTTTGCATAATAAAAAGCCTATCCGTTAAAGATAAGCGTTACTAACCATATTTTAAAATGGCGGAGTGCTTATCGTAACACTCCGCCGAAAGCCTAATCGGTTTGAGCAAATATGCTTGATTAGGTCTGTATTATCAATAAAATCTCACTACTTCATCCAACTCTCTTCTCTTAGGCTTCTCAGGCTCAATATCACGATACCCAAGCGCAATAACTGCAACAACCTCTTCGCTCTCAGGAATATCAAGAATTCTTCTCAATGCAAGCTCGTCACGAATACCCATTATAAGAGTATCCAGCCCTAAATCTCTGGCTCTTAAAATAAGGTTCTCATTCTGAAGCCCTAAGTCGTAAGCGCCCCATTCATCACCAAGTTCATTAACTGCGCTTCCATCCCTTTCAAACCCGGCACGCTTCTTCTCAAAGGTAGTAACGATTAATGCTGGTGCGTTCTTACAGTTGTTCTGATTAAATGCAGGCAGACAGTTTTCTTTTACCTCAAGAAGCTTGTCCTCTGAAATAACTGCATAATAGCGGCCTGTCTGGGAATTCTTCCATGACGGTGCCTGCTGGGCAGCCTTAATCAACTCAACTATAGTTTCTTTACTAACTTCCGTATTCTCTTTATATTTTCTAATGCTTCTGCGCTCTTCTATTAACTGTGTAAACTCCATCTATATATCCTCCCAAATTCACTGAACATAATTATATCATGCTTTATATATCTTTTCATCAATAACTTTAAGAATATTAAATTTGCGATTAAATTTGATCCTGGCAAGTATTACTCCGATACATATACGTTGATTATTGCACTTTCACATCCGGTTTAACTATAACATATAATAAACCAAATCCTAATATGAGGTTTATAATGAAAAGAATCCTCTCACTACTTTTAGTATCAGTAATGATATTATCCTGCACTCTTATGGCAGGCTGCAACAAGTCAGACTCTGACCTCACAAAAATAACCTTAAGTGAGGTTGCCCATTCTATCTTCTATGCACCACAGTATGCGGCAATAGAACTTGGGTACTTTGAAGATGAGGGTATTGAACTTACTCTAATCAATGACGGTGGTGCAGATAACGTAATGACTTCTCTTATTTCCGGCGATGCGGACATAGGTTTCATGGGCTCTGAAGCTTCTATTTACGTGTATTCTGAGGGAAATGAAGACTACGCAGTAAACTTTGCACAGTTGACCCAGAGAGCCGGTAATTTCCTTGTTTCAAGAGAGCCTATTGAAAACTTTGACTGGAGTATGTTAATTGACAAGAATGTGCTTGGTGGCCGTGATGGCGGTATGCCGGAGATGGTTTTCGAGTATATTCTTATGGAAAATGGTATCGACCCTGACACTGATGTAAATATCGATAAAAGCATTAATTTCGGCCTTACTGCTGCAGCATTTACCGGTGGTGACGCTGATTTCACAGTAGAGTTCGAGCCTTTCGCTACTGCTCTTGAGATGGAAGGTGAAGGTTACATTGTGGCTTCACTCGGTGTTGACTCAGGTTATGTTCCTTACACCTCTTACTGTGCATTAAAGAGCTACTATGCAGACAATGAAGATGTTATTCAGGGCTTCACCAACGCAATCCAGAAAGGCTTAGACTATGTCAATTCCCATACCTCTGAAGAAATTGCAACCGTAATCTCTCCACAGTTTGCTGAAACTGATGTCGAGACTATCACAACAATAGTTGAGCGTTATAAATCACAGGATACCTGGAAGGCTGATACTGTATTCGAAAAAGAAAGCTTCGACCATCTTCAGGATATTCTTATAATGAATGACAGCCTTACTGAAAAAGTGCCTTACAATGATTTAGTTACAGCTTTTTATTCAAAAGAAGCTATAAAATAATAATTTCACTTTAGAAAAATCTCCTTTTTACCTCATAACTATATAAACTGTAAAAACAGCCCACCGCTATGGTGGACTGTTTTTGTAACATAAAAAAATATTATAATTTACTCTTCAATATATACAAGCCTGAACCAGTTGAGATTATATCCTCCGTCATCTGCATATACCGTTAATACATGAGTACCTTCTGTAAGATAAAACTCTGTTCCATGAACTGTATTAAAGGTTGTCCATGAACCGGTATTGTTTGTATTACAGCTTGCTATTGTGGTATCATTCTCTCTTAGGCTTAATACTCTTGAACCCAGGCTGTTTTTAGCTGCACGCACATCAAATCGGTATATACCGGCCTTAGTAACATTTACTGTGTAAACCATATAATCGTCAGCATCAATGTTACTCAGTACATCTGTACCCTGGTCATATGTACCTCTTAATGTTACTCCGTACATTGAATCGTAATCTTCCGCTTCAATATGAATGTCATATTCTGATTCAAATGGATCAATTGCAGGAACCTCTGGTTCTTCACCTTCCTCTATAAATACCAGCTTATACCAGTT
>JAZULV010000035.1:0-1982 GCA_045603305.1 Lachnospiraceae bacterium
TATATCCGGTGCCTTTCCATCCATAGTAGCATATCTCTTTTTCAGGAACAATTACAGTCTTTCCATTGTTTACGGCATTTCTTATTTCTTCTCTTGTCTTATCATCAATATCAAGTTTTTCAATTTCCTCTTCATTTTCCAGATCGATTTTTACAAGTTCAATTCCTCTGGAAATTGCAACTTCAAATATCTTTATGGTAGATACAGACAAAGTTTCCGTAGTTTCTTCCAGCACAAAGCTTTCAAGATAAGAGCCTGCAATTCCACTGTATAACATAAACTCCCTTTTCATGTCATATGCAGCCTCATTGTCTGCAGATGTATTTACGTTGTCCAAAGACGTATTCCCACTCTTTTCTGCAACACCATAGGTATTTGCATCCACATCGATATATACGCTTCCCTCTGTGATTGCCACCGGTGCTCCAAACATACTGGATACCTGAGGCATATAACCGGTGATTGCTTCGCCTATCTGTCTTCCATAGAATACGTCCGATTTCTACTAAAATCCTTAATCGGTGTAACAAATTGTCCTGCACCACCTATTATATAGCCTCATACATGAACATTACCTTTTATCCATTTGCGTCAAGCCTATCCTTCAGTAAAATTTACACTTCTTTTAATCAATGCCTTATAGTATAAAAAGTTGATTTTTTATTAAATTGCCATAACTACATTCTGTGGCAATTTTGTCATATATCATATATATAATATTAATCAAATGATTTGCATTCTGTACTATAGAATATATCTACCTGTTGGGCAGAATCCCATAATTTTTTATTGCTGCACAATTCATCATAATCGGAAAGTCCTTTTGTAAGCCCTAATAATGCTCCATTTGAACTTCTTATCTGTTTTTGAATAGTGGCCATAATCAATTTGTCAATATATTCAGAATATTGCTGCAAATATTTCTTACTTACCTCACTCTGTATTTCAATAGACGTTATGCATTCTTTCAATTCTAATAATTTTTTTTCTAATATTTCATATTTATTTTTCATGTTAATCTACTCCTTTCACTTTAAAGAATATGTGTCAGATATCCAAGCCTCATCAAAATACTCAAATAATAATTGTAATCCGCCTCCAGGTCTTGTTTCTAATGGCCCAATCTGTTCCCTAGCTGTTCCTATTGCATATTTTACATCTGTTCCTGCTGGAATTTTAGCAATAGAAACGTTATCACGTGCTCCCCAATCACTTAACAATGCCATACGATCCATATAATCATCTATTGACTTAAAGTTTTTCGCCTCATCTACTGTCGTCCAGTATTTCAAACTTCTTCCTTTACCTATTTCCGCATTTGAATGTAACTGAACTAAATACATATCTTCTTCAATAATATTTTTAATCTCATATCCCTCATTAAAGTTAATTAATTCTTCATTAAATTGCCCAGCATAGTTCCATATTTTTTTACTTGCTCCGCTGCCCAGCATCTCTGCGACCTCATCAACATTCTTGCCACTCTCAAGCAGCTCCAGTGCTTCATCTCCATACTTATTAATAAGCTCCAGGGCTTTTCTTCCGTCATTGAAATCAAGTCCTCCAAGGCCACCGCCTAATTCGTTACCATACTTTTCAGCAAGCTCTACTCCATTTTCCCCAAATTCGTAAAGGGTATCGGCTATGTCATCGCCATATGTATCTTTTAAGGCATCCCTTACCTCTTTAGAATCCCATGAGCCCCCACCAAAGTCCGGTTTTATGTCCGGCTCAAAATCAAGCTTAGGTTAGTATTCAATCTTGGAAGCTCCTCCGTCAAGGCTTTTATAAAGACTTGTCAGGTAATTCGCACTTACTCCCCTCTTTTCTAGCCCTTTAATAACTCTCCTTGTTACCGAACTCATAAGAGGTACCAGTGCCTTAGTGACGCCTGCAAGTGTTACATTAAGATACAAATCAAGCATCATATACTCTCCGTATATCGCTTCACCTGACTTGCAGTATAAATAAAGTGTAAATCC
>JAZULV010000036.1:0-60982 GCA_045603305.1 Lachnospiraceae bacterium
GGAGGCGCACTTGAGGTCGAAGGCTTAACGTGGACGTGGGTTTTCGGCTTTTTAGATTTTATGCACAAGGAGGAGTTATATTATGACTAAGGTTTCAAAGGATATGCTTATCGGCGAACTTATCCAGGTTGATATAGGAATCATTCCAATTCTTATGGGAGCAGGAATGCACTGCATTGGCTGCCCATCAGCTCAGGGCGAGAGCCTTGCAGAGGCTGCATTCGTTCACGGAAAGGATGCGGACGAGCTTGTTGATACTATCAATGAGTATTTAGAGAAGAAAGCAGCATCAAACTAAATAAAAAATAAATCAAACCGGAAGGTATTATGCCTTCCGGTTTGTTGTTAGGTACAAAAGTATTATGAATTAAAGAGTTCTGCAAATTTCGATAGCATGGTTCTTTATAATACATTCTAAATGCTCTTCGTAGTAAGCAGCGGTTGCATTGTTGCCTGCAATGCGCTTGCCAAACTCTGAAAGAGTGTTACATGCTTTTATATAATTATCATTAGTAAGTTCACCAATATTAGTTACCAGATAGTAGCTGTTATCATTTGAACTGAAATAAACAGTGCTATACATCTGTTGAGAAGAGGATAATGCTTTGGCGGCATTTGAAATAGCATCTATGGTATTGAATTTATAAATGCGAGTAAAATCTTTCTCTGATTCGGCCGGGGCTGGCGGTTCATCCTCTGAGTTATCACTGTCAGTCTGTTCGGTAAAGTGTTCTTCGAAGCCTTCCAGCAATTGAGGAATTAATGATGCAAGTTCATCGTAAGCTTCTGAGTCATCAGAAAATGGTGTGAATCTTGAAAATCTGGTATCAAGCTCTTCCGGGTCATCAACCTTGGATATATTAAGAATAATACTGTCTGTCAATGGAATAGCCTCAATCATAATTGGTGAACCCTCAAATTCAAGACCGAATTCAGTTGAAGCCTGTTCAAGCATTTCGTAAAATAATTTTCTGGCTTTTTCGGTACCGTAGGCTAATTCTTTTAATTCAATTTGTCGGGCTGTAAGATCGTTATTATCTAAATAACATCGTATTCTGTTATCATCTATCTTTTCTATCTTCAATTAATCACTTCCTTACTAAAAATCAAAATAGTGTATGATATTTAGTATAACCTAATTACAAATTATATGCAAAGAATATTTTAATATATTTATAGACGTAACAAATTGTTACTAGAAATTGGTTATAAAATATTGATAGAGTTGAATAAATAGTGTATGATTTTATCAAGAGTTTAGCTATGAGACAATCAGCAATGCCATTTCTATCACGGCTCACATCTGCTTATCAGATAGTCTGCATAGCGTAAGAACTCTTATTCTTTCAGGATCGGATATATACCGACAAGTCTTTTTTTATTCCAATTATTATTTGCAGCAGAATTGATAGGAATTGTATTTATCACAGTATATACTTCTGGTCTTTTTTCTGCTGAAAGGGGGGCTAATGAAGCAAAGTAATGATAATACTGACGAAGAAAAACAATATTATATCCCAATGGTGGAGAAGCTGAAGGCATATAATGATAATGGTATTCCGATATATATCGATGGTATGAATCTGTCGGTAGAGGAGATTGCCAAAGCATGTGCCATTACAGAGAGAGGTTCATACATGGCTGATTATGTAATGGATGATACCGAAAAGATAATAGAGGTTCGTTTTGATAAAATAACAGGGTGAGTATTATATGCTTTTACGTCTATGGCATAGTTTTGTTACTATATATTTATTATATATTTATATTATATTAATAAAGATTAGTTCATAATTCATATGTAGTGACATATTTACGTATTGAGTACAGTCTTTTTTGTGATATACTTTTATCAAGTAATTCAAAGGAGGACAGTATGAATAGTTTGTTGAAAAAACGACCTGTTTTAGCAGTGCTTGGTATACTATTGGTTATATTAGTTGTGTTGTTAGTGCTATTTGTCCATAGGAGGTATAGTCCCGGCACAGAATGGGCAGATTTTGCAGATGAGTATGGTATTAGCGAAGGAAAGGCCGCAGTCTTTTATAATAGTGAGCGAATAGAAGCTGATGCGTTTATCAGTGATTCTAAGGCATATATTGATATAGAAACAATAACCGGATATTTGAACGCAGGATTTTATTACAGCGATGAAGCGAAACTTATATATGCACTTCCGCTATCTTTGGTGAAGGCAGATAAAGGGGAGAAACGCTACGAAATTAATGGAATGTTTACAGAAACAGATTACGAGGTTTTTAAGGTAGAGGAAGGAAAGGTATATCTGTGCGCGGACTTTGTAATGGAGTTTACTGATGTTAAGGTGAAGGTGTTTTTGGAGCCGGACAGAATTGTGATAAATGATAATGAGCGGGAGTATGTATCTGCCATTATGAAGAAAGATGCTTACGTCAGAAGGTATGCAGGACATAAAAGTCTTATATTATGTGAAGTTATCAAAGGTGAGCAGGTAGAGATTGTCGGAAGTGTGGACAACTGGGTTATGATTTACACCGATAGTGGATATATTGGTTATGTTAAGGTTGGTGCAGTGACTAATTTAGAGGAAGTGCATGAGGCCGGTAATCTGGTGGATTATGAATATACGTCCGTTACAAAAGACTATAAACAGTGTGTTGCCTGGCATCAGATATTTACCGAAGAGGCTAATGACAGTCTTGATGAATATCTTGAGGGCAGCCGGGGGATTACAGTTATTTCTCCTACATGGTTTTCCATAACTGATAACGAAGGCAATTTTTCATCTATTGCAAGTAAGCAGTATGTGGAACGTGCTCATGAATTAGGACTGGAAGTGTGGGCTCTGATAGATGATTTTGATTTAAGTCTTGATAGGAAGGCGTTGTTTTATAGTACCGGAGCAAGGCAGAATCTTATATCAGGATTAATAAAGGCATATGAGGAATATGGTTTTGATGGAATCAATATTGATTTTGAAAAGATTGATGCTGAGGCTGCTCCTCACTATCTTGAATTTTTAAGAGAATTGTCTATTGAATGCCGAAAGAGAAACATAGTATTATCAGTTGATAATTATGTTGTTGCCGGCGGAAGAAGATGGTATAACCTTTCTGAACAGGCCAGAGTAGTTGATTATGTAATTATTATGGGATATGACGAATACTGGAAGGGTAGTAAACCGGGAACTAATGCTTCCTTATCATTTACTGTTAATGGTGTGGCAGATGCATTAGACCAGGTTCCACCGGAAAAATTAATTCATGCGTTGCCTTTTTTTATGCGTGTGTGGACAGAAATTCCTGAAAATCTGGCAGATGAGGATGCCGTCATTTTTGAAGATGGAAACTCATATTTTGGGAGATACGCCGTAACCTCCGAAGCGATAGGCATGGCAAAAGCACAGAAGCTTATTCAGGAGAATAATGCAAGCGTGGAATGGGATGCGCATCTTGGACAGTACTATGGCGAGTATATTAAGGATGAAATGTTGAACAGAATCTGGCTGGAGGATGCAGAGAGTCTTAAGGTAAAGCTTGAGGGCATAAGTGAGTATGATATTGCCGGTGTGGCATTCTGGAAGCTGGGACTTGAAACGGAGGATGTCTGGGAAGTCATAGTATCATATCTAAACAGTTCCAAAACCGCTCAGTAGCTACAGATATAATCTGATTGCTGTAAAGAAGAAGGATGTCTGTGACGAAGAAGTTTTGGCAGTGGCAGAAGCAGATGTGAGCTGCAAAATACAGCTGTTATCAGCAAGGATTGTTATTTTAGGTTAAATATATTACGATTAAAGTGTCAGTAAAGTTCTTTACCGGCACTTTATTTTTTATAGTAAGTAAAATAGTTTAATTGATTTCCTTAAAAAGTTTTTGTTCAATGTACAATTAAATTTTCAATTACTTTTTTATAAAAGTGAAGATTATGAACGACAGGAATCGTTATAATGTATAGGTAATACGAAGAGGAGGTGGGGATAATCAGTAAGGATGAAAATTTCATAAGGCTGCTTGCGGAATATGAAAAGCTGGTTTTCTCCATTTGTTATCATATTACACGGCAATATTTCGATGCAGAAGATTTGACTCAGGAGACCTTTCTGGCAGTATATAAGAATCTGGACAAATTTGATGGTCAGAATGAAAAGGCGTGGATTACAAGGATTGCCACAAACAAATGTCTTGACTACATAAAAAGGGCTGAGCGAAGAAATGTGCTTACAGAAGATGTACTGTTGGAAACAAATTTTGAAGCATCTCAAAATTACGAGGCTTCACCGGAGGAAAAATGTCTGGAAAACAGTCTGCGGGAGGAGTTCAGGGAAATTTGCCTAAGTTTAAAACCACCCTATGACAAAATCGCATACCAGTATTTTTATGAGGAAAAAAGCGTAAGTGAAATTTCCGAAGCAAGTGGCGTTAATCAGAAGACGGTTCAGACCCGGATTTACCGGGCGAGGGATAAGCTTAGAAAACTGTGGAGAAGGGAGGATGCGGTAAATGCATATAAGAGATAGTGAATGGCAGGCATTTTATGAAAGTGGTATAAATAGCGGAGAAATACTAAAACACGTATCCGGCTGTGATTATTGTGCTAATCGGATGACGGAGTTTATTCCCAAGACAAAGGTTATAGAGCCTATGCCATATTTAGACGATATGATTTTAAAGGAAGCTGCTAAATATTCAGCGCAGAAACAGATGGCATCAAGATTTGAATTTTTGTTTTACTGCATGAGGGTTGGCGTGGCTATGTGTTTTGCCTTGCTTATTCTGTTTACCGCTGATTTTACCAAAGTTGCCAAAGAATCAGACTTTAATATCAAGGCTGAATATAGCATAGATGAAAAAAAGAGCAGTATTTCTCAAACCATAAGAAATACTGCCGGTAGTATAAGTGACGTGCTTAATTCATTTTACTTAGATATTAGCGGACTGGAAATCAATCATGGAAGAGAGGATAATTATTATGAGAAAGCAGAAAAATAAGTTTTGGAATATTGTGTTTTCGTGTCTGCCGGGAGCCGGACAGATGCATCTTGGGTTTATGAAGCTGGGAGTAAGCCTTATGCTTTTATTTTTTGGAATAATAGGAGTAGCTGCATGGTTAAATCTGGATATGTTACTGTTTTTATTACCGGTTTTATGGTTCTACAGTTTCTTTGATTCTATAAATAAGAATTCACTTTCAGCGGAAGATTTTGATAAGCTTGAGGATGAATTTGTATGGGGAAAAGATATTGAGTTTAATTTTATAAATAAGCGTTCGGTCAGAAGTTTTTGTTCGTTCCTGTTAATAGTAGTAGGCGTGGTGATGCTTATTAATAATATGTGGAGTATTTTTTCATACTGTGTAAATGAAGAATTATATTGGATGGTTGAGTACGCTATAAACCGTTCATACCAGATTATATTTGCGATTGTGATAATTATACTGGGTATAAGGCTTATTACAGGCAAGAAAAAAGAAATTGCTTCAAGAAGTGAGCCGGAAGGTTATCCTGTGAAGGAGCATGAGATTATTAATAATGTGGAAAATTCACCTGTAAAGACAAATATTGATGAAGCTGTTACATATGAAAAGGAGGAGTGCTAAATGACCGTGACAAGAAGAGTAGGAACTTTTACATTAGGCATTGTCTTAATATTGGCTGGTATATTATTTCTTCTTCATATGTTTGTTCCCATGATTAATTATGAATTAATATTTCATTTGTGGCCATGTATATTTATAATACTTGGAATTGAGATTACGATTTCGGTTTTATTAAAGAAAGCAGAAGTGTTCAAGTATGATTTTGCAGCAATAATAATAATCGGGTTTATGGTTATTTTTGCAATGGGAATGGCAATGTTTGATTATATTATTTCGAATAAAGAAATTTTAAATTTGATTTAGTAAATGTATTATGTACCTAAACCATAAAAAAGGTCTTATCTGCATATATTATATAAATATGCAGATAGGGCCTTTTTCAGTGTAAAACGTAAATGTTTCATTATCATTTGCGGGATGAAAATGTGCTGTATGGGGAGTTTATGAAAATGAATTTGTTTAGGTGGCTGGTGGATAATAAAACAATGGAGCTGCTGCTTGGAGGGCTTATGCTAGTGATTGTAACTTTTATGGCCGGAAATACAGAAGCTATATCAATGAAAATAAAAGCAGATAACGAAGAACGTAACAGCTTTGTAGTAGTTGTAGATGCAGGACACGGAGGACAGGATCCGGGAAAAGTAGGTGTAAACGACAGTCTTGAAAAGGAAGTAAATCTGGCTATTGCATTTAAAGTTAAAGAATTACTTGAACAAAATAATATTACAGTATATATGACCAGAGAAACAGATGAAGGATTGTATAATGAAGAAGATACAAATAAGAAGGTTTCTGATTTAAATAAAAGATGCAAAATGATAGAAGAGTGGGAGGCTGATATAGCAGTAAGCATTCATCAGAACAGTTACAGTGATACCTCGGTGAAGGGAGGACAGGTGTTTTATTACACTTCTTCAGAGGAAGGCTTAAATTTGGCACAAAATATACAGCTTAATCTGGCAGCTGCATGCGGTAAAACCCGTCAGGTAAAAGCTAATAAAGATTATTATATGCTTTTAAATGTAAAGTGTCCGATTGTCATAGTAGAATGCGGTTTTTTATCAAACTGGGAAGAGGCAGAGGCTCTGGTTACTAAAGAGTATCAGCAAAAGATTGCAGAGGCTGTAGCGAATGGTATTTTGGAATATATAAGAACTAAATAATAAAAATAGATAATAAATTTATAAAAAAACAAAACACTGTAAAACGTATACTTGTTTTCTTTCGGTTTTATTATTATACTATAATTGGCGTGTTATAGATAACTATACAAATCATATGAATATACTATGGAGGTAATTTATGAGAACTGTAAAAATAATTGCTGACAGCACTTGTGATTTGTCAAAAGAATTGTTAGAAAGATTTGATGTTCAGATTATTCCACTTGCTATAAATCTTGGAGATGTATCTTATTCTGATGGTGTTGATATATTCCCGGATGATATATATGCATGGTCTGATGAGACAAAGCTTACACCAAAGACTTCATCAGCTTCTTTTGAGAAGATAATGGAAGTGTTGAGTCCTTTTGATAAAGAGGACACAGATATTGTGTATATAGGAATATCAGAGAAGATGTCTGTAACCTGTAATTCAGTGAGACTCGCCGGGGAAGAACTTGAACACGCCAGACTTTTTGTAGTAGATTCCATGAATTTATCAACCGGCATAGGTCTTCTTGTAATTAATGCAGTAAATATGGCTAGGCAGGGAATGAGTGCTGAAGAAATAGTGACTGCTATCGAAGAGTTAAGAACTCGTGTACGTTCAAGCTTTGTGGTTGATACACTCACCTTTTTACACCGCGGTGGCCGTTGTTCAGGAGCAGCAGCTCTTTTTGGTAACACACTTAAGCTTAAGCCGGAGATATTTGTTGAAAACGGAAGCATGGGTGTAGGTAAGAAGTATCGTGGTAAGCAGGACTCTGTTATCGTAAAATATGCTGCTGATCGTAAGGAAGAACTTCTTAAGGCTGAAAAGTCAATGGTGTTTATTACTCATTCCGGCTGCGAAGAATCAGTTATAGATAGTATAAAGAGTTTTATTGAGGAACTGGGATGCTTTGAAGAGATATTTATTACAAGAGCAGGAAGCGTTATTTCAAGTCATTGCGGACCTGCTACATTAGGTGTCCTTTATATCGAGAGTAAGTAAAATCAGTTCCCAAAAATAATAATATATGATATGATAGACTGGATTTGATAATTATCGAGTGTTCGTGTAATTGTTATTAAATGGAGAATTTTATGGATACTGAGCTAGTCAGAATTACTGATGTTGAAAATGAAAAAGAGGCTCTATACAGAGCTGCAGAGATTATTAAAAGCGGTGGTCTTGTTGCATTTCCTACAGAGACTGTTTATGGTCTTGGTGGGAATGGATTGTCTTCATTGGCGGCATCCAAAATATACGAGGCAAAGGGAAGACCTTCTGATAATCCGCTTATACTGCATGTAGCTTCTGTAGAGCAGCTGTATCCTCTTGTAGATAAGATTCCTGAGATTGCAGAAAAGTTAATGGATGCATTCTGGCCGGGACCGATGACACTTATTATGAAGAAAAGTAGTGTCGTACCTAATGAAACTACGGGAGGGCTTGATACGGTAGCTGTAAGAATGCCTGCTCATCCTGTGGCATTGGCTCTTATCGAGACGGCGGGACTTCCTATTGCTGCACCGAGTGCGAATGCTTCAGGCAGACCAAGTCCTACCTGTGCAGAGCATGTGTGCGAGGATTTATCAGGTAAAATTGATATGATAATCGATGGCGGCGATGTAGGAATAGGCATTGAGTCTACAATTATTGATGTTACTGGTGATATACCTACGATTTTGCGTCCCGGATTTATAACTCAGGAGATTCTTGAGAAGATGCTGGGAGATGTAAGAGTTGATAAAGCCAGCGTATCTAAGATGGAAGATGGAGAACAGCCTAAAGCACCGGGTATGAAGTACAGACATTATGCCCCTAAAGCAGCACTTACTGTAGTCCGGGGTGATACAAGCAGTGTTGTAAGGAAGATTAATGAACTTGTTAAGAAGGCGCAGTTAGATGGCAAGAAGGCCGGGGTTATTTCTACCAGAGAAACCATGAAGCTTTATACCAATGGTGAAGTAAAGTGTATCGGTGCTAAAGATGATGAGGTTGAGATTGCACTTAACTTGTACAGAATTCTACGAGAATTTGACTCCTCTGATGTGGATGTGATATATTCAGAAGCTTTTGAGGGAGGAAGTCTTGGACAGGCTATTATGAATCGTCTGCTTAAGGCGGCCGGTTATAATGTAGTTGATGCTGTATATAAGAGTAAGAAGCGACTGCTGATAAAAAAACACAGTCTTAAAGCAGAGGGTGGCGAAGATATACAGACAGAGGAGCCTTCAGAAGATAGTGAAGAAGAGCTTTTTGAATATGAGTCACTTGTAGGTGAAAGTATTGATTTTTACATTGGGCAATCCAATAAGGTTATTTTTGTTTGTTCTGATAATACATGTGCAAGCAATATGGCTGAAACTATATTTAAGAGTGTATTAGACGGAAGAAAGTTAAATATCAGCTCCAGAGGTATGGTTGTGCTTTTTCCTGAGCCTGTCAATCCAAAGGCAGTTGCAGTATTAAAAGCAAGAGACCTTGTTATGGAGCAAACTGAGTCAAAAGAACTTAATTTTAGTGACTTAGAAGGTCATCCGCTTATATTAACCATGACGGAGACACAGAAAAACAGACTTAAAGAAAGTTATCCTGAGGCAGCGGATGTGTTTACACTCCGGGAGTTTGTTGGATCTTCAGGAGATATAAATCTTCCGTTAGGCGGTTCTCTGGCGGATTACGGAGCATTTTATGAACAGATGGATTTGCTGACCAAGATGGCAGCAGAGATTATATTTAAGGAGGTACAGTAATGGTAGCATTAGGTTGTGATCATGGCGGATATGCACTTATGCAGGAGGTTATCGCATACCTTGAGAAGCATGGCGTAGAGTATAAGAACTTTGGCTGTTATGATGAAAGTTCAGTTGACTATCCGGTTTATGCAAAAGCAGTTGCTAATTCAGTGGCAGCAGGTGAGTGTGAGAAGGGTATTCTTATATGTGGTACAGGCATTGGTATTTCTATAGCTGCGAATAAGGTTGCAGGCATCAGATGTGCCCTTTGTACAGACTGTTTCTCAGCTGAGGCTACAAGAGAGCATAACAATGCAAATGTTCTTGCCATGGGCGGCAGAGTTACCGGACCGGGGCTTGCTGTTAAGATAGTAGATACATTTTTAAATACTCCGTTCTCTGAGGATGAGCGTCATAAGAGAAGAATTGCTATGATTGAATAGTATATATGATTAGCTGAAAGAGGAGGTAGGATGTTATGGGTGATAAAAGACAAGACTATATTACATGGGATGAATACTTTATGGGTGTAGCCATGCTTTCTGCCCTTCGTTCAAAGGATCCGAACACTCAGGTAGGTGCCTGTATTGTAAGTCAGGACAATAAGATATTATCCATGGGTTACAATGGTTTTCCGCTAGGCTGTTCTGATGATGATTTTCCTTGGAACAGGGAGAGCGAAGACCCATATGATTCAAAGTATTTTTATTCTACCCACAGTGAGCTTAATGCCATACTTAATTATCGTGGCGGCAGTCTTGAGGGAAGCAAGATATATGTTACACTCTTTCCCTGTAACGAATGTGCTAAGGCTATTATACAAAGTGGTATAAAAACCTTGATTTATGCTGATGATAAGTATGCAGACACTTCTGCAGTGCGTGCATCTAAGAGAATGCTTACGGCAGCAGGTGTAGAGTTTAGAAAGTATGAGTTTTCTAACAGGGTTATTAATTTAGAATTATAAAGACAAGTGATATTCCGGACATAACAACAGTTGGATGGATTTGTGATTTGACATTATAGCCCGGTTAATATATAAAGTTGGTGGAACTATGAATGATGATATGAGGAAAATTGTAAAGTGCTTTAATCTGGTTATGCAGACAGGTATCTCTATTCTTACACCTATTTTGCTGCTTACTGCCATAGGGGTGTTTGTGGATGAGAGATTTGACAAATCATTTACCCTGCCACTATTAATCTTAGGAGTTTTGGTTGGCGCACGTAATGGTTATGTACTGTTAAAGCGTACCATTAAATCTATGGAGGATGAGTAGATGTACCCTCATACAAAGAAGATAGTCCTTCAGGTATCCGCTGTAATTGCAGTGTGGTGTGCTATTGGAGAGCTTTTAATATTTATATTTATGGGGATAGACAGTAAGCTCATGCTGGGATTCCTTTTAGGCTCGATTATGGCAGTGATTTTGTTTATACACATGGGAGTATCCCTTGAGAATACTCTTGATATGCCTGATGAAGAATCGGCAAAGAAGAATAATACAAAGGCTTATGCCACAAGAGTTGGTATTGTAGCACTGGTTTTGATAGTCGCAGGTATAAGCGGATATTTTAATGTGCTTTTTATCGTGTTTGGTATGCTTGGCCTTAAGGCGGGAGCGTATTTACAACCACTTGTGGATAAAATATTTTCAAGATTTAAATAATTCCTATAGAAAGGGGTGATGAAGTGGGACTGCTGGCTCTAGATTCCGGACAGGCTGATATCATGATTAAAGGACTCTTTAGTTATGAGCTTTTCGGATATACATTTTGGATAACAACAACCCATATAGGAATGTTGCTTGTTGATGCTGTTATTATTATATTTGCGATTATTGCCGGTCGCCATATGAAGAAGGCAGCGATGGTACCAAAAGGACTTCAGAATGTAATAGAACTTGCAACAGAGATGTTAGGCAATCTGGTTGGCGATAATATGAAGAAACCGAAGAAGTTTATTAACTACATCGGTACGATTTTTATTTTCATATTATTGTGTAATCTTAGCGGATTGTTTGGTCTTAGAGCACCGACTGCCGATTTTGGTGTGACTCTTGGTCTCGGTGTTATTACATTTATTCTGATTCAGTATAATGGTATCAAATCGAATAAATTCGGGCATTTTAAGAGCCTGTTTGAACCGATATTTATATTGTTCCCAATTAACCTTATCGGTGAGATTGCAAATCCAATATCAATATCGCTGCGTTTGTTTGCTAACCTGTTAGCAGGTACGCTTATTATGGCGTTATGGTATGGAGTAATGCCATGGCTTGTAGTGAAACTGGGTATACCGGCTTTCTTACATGCATATCTGGATGTGCTTTCTGGCTGTATCCAGACTTATGTATTCTGTATGCTTACAATGTTATATGTAGATGACAAGATGTAAAAACACAGATGTTCATACATTTTTGGGTGTAATCACTCAGAGGGTGTGTCCATTGACGTAACTTTTAATTAATTTCAAGGAGGAAATAAAAATGAATGGAATTACAGGACAGGATTTAATTTACGCATGTTCAGCTATAGGTGCTGGTATCGCTATGATCGCCGGCCTCGGACCTGGTATCGGACAGGGTTATGCAGCAGGTCAGGCTACAGCAGCAGTTGGACGTAATCCGGGTGCAAGAGGTGCTGTTACAACTACCATGCTTCTTGGACAGGCAGTTGCCGAGACAACAGGTCTTTACAGTCTCGTTGTTGCTATTATTCTTATGTTTGTTAAACCTTTCTAAGGTAACGGGTTCTAAAAAATAATAGAAAGGAGGCCGAACCTTGGGAGGAATGTTGTTAACACAGGCTCAGTCAGGGATGCATGAATATGTTATAGAGCTTAGCCCACAGCTTATACATGACGTAATTATTACCGGAGTCAATGTATTTATATTATTTTGTCTTCTGTCATATCTTCTGTTTAATCCGGCAAAGAAGATGCTGGCAAGCCGCCAGGAGAAGATTGCCAGTGATTTGGAATCAGCAGAGAAAGATAAGCAGGAAGCAAGTGTTTTAAGAGAAGACTACGAGGCAAAGCTTAAAAACATAGACCTTGAGGCTGAAGATATATTAAGTGCAGCAAGAAAAAAAGCGCTTAAAAGAGAAAGTGAAATTGTAGCTGAAGCTAATGATGAGGCTGCAAGAATCATTGCCCGTGCTAATGCACAGATTGAACTTGATAGAAAGAAAGCTCTTGATGATATGAAGAAAGAGATGATTTCTATAGCTTCTGTGATGGCAGGCAAGGTGGTATCCGATTCGATGAATACGGAGATTCAGGAATCCTTGTTGGATGAGACTTTGAATGAGATAGGTGAGGGAACATGGCAAAGCTAATAGAAAAGACATATGGTGAAGCATTGTTTTCCGTCGCTTTAGAGAATCACAAAGTGGATGAATTGAAGCAGGAAGCTGATGATGTCAGGGCAGTATTTGCTGAGAACGAAGAGCTTTTAAAGTTTTTAAATCATCCTAATGTGGTAAAAGAAGAGAAAATCCAGGTGATGGAGAATATTTTCAAAGGACGCATTTCAGGTGAGATGCTGGGATTTCTTTTAACTGTTATAGAAAAGGGCAGACAGACTCAGTTTGTCGGCATATTGGGATACTTTGATGAGCTTGTTATGGAATACAGGCATATCGGCAAGTGTCTTGTGAAGTCAGCGATTGTTTTGTCTGACGAGCAGAAAGCAAAGATTGAAAAGAAGCTGCTTGATACTACTGATTATGAAAGCTTTGAGATGGACTACCAGGTGGATGCGAGTCTGCTTGGCGGCGTTGTTATCAGAGTTGGTGACTGTGTAGTTGACGGCAGTGTGAAGGGTAAGCTTAACAGGCTTACCAAAGAATTGGAAAATGTTAAATTGGCATAAAGAAAGGTACGAGTTCCATGAAGATTAATCCGGAAGAAATAAGTTCTGTTATCAAGGAACAGATTAGCAGATATGCTGCGAATCTGGAAGTATCACAGGTTGGTACTGTTATTCAGGTTGCAGATGGAATCGCACGTATCCACGGCCTTGAGAATGCCATGCAGGGTGAACTTCTTGAGTTCCCTGGTGATGTGTATGGTATGGTATTAAACCTTGAAGAAGATAATGTTGGTGCAGTTCTCTTAGGAGAGCAGTCAAATATTTCAGAAGGCGATATGGTTAAGACTACCGGACGAGTTGTTGAGGTGCCGGTTGGTGACTGCATGACAGGCCGTGTAGTTAATGCCCTTGGACAGCCTATTGATGGCAAGGGTCCTATTCAGGCAGATGCGTATCGTCAGATTGAACGAGTTGCACCGGGTGTTATCACAAGAAAGTCAGTAGATACACCATTGCAGACAGGTATTAAGGCGATAGATGCGATGGTTCCTATCGGAAGAGGTCAGAGAGAGTTGATTATCGGAGACCGTCAGACCGGTAAGACCGCCATTGCAATTGATACGATTATTAATCAGAAGGGCAAGGATGTCCTCTGTATATATGTAGCTATTGGACAGAAGGCGTCTACAGTAGCTTCTATTGTTAAAACTTTTGAGGAATATGGCGCTATGGACTACACCACTGTAGTAGCAGCGAATGCCAGTGAGCTGGCTCCGCTCCAGTATATTGCTCCATATTCAGGCTGTGCCATCGGTGAAGAGTGGATGGAGCAGGGTAAAGATGTTCTTATCGTTTATGATGATCTTTCAAAGCATGCGGCAGCTTACCGTACATTGTCACTGCTTCTTAAGAGACCACCGGGACGTGAGGCTTACCCTGGAGATGTATTCTATCTCCATTCAAGACTTCTTGAGCGTGCAGCAAGACTTTCAGATGAGTTAGGCGGCGGTTCACTTACTGCCCTTCCTATTATCGAGACTCAGGCAGGCGACGTATCTGCATATATTCCGACCAACGTAATTTCTATTACTGACGGTCAGATTTATCTTGAGACAGAGATGTTCAATGCAGGTTTCCGTCCGGCGGTTAATGCTGGTCTTTCAGTATCACGAGTTGGTGGTGCTGCGCAGATTAAGGCGATGAAGAAGATTGCTTCTCCTATCCGAGTTGAGCTTGCCCAGTACAGAGAGCTGGCAGCATTTGCCCAGTTTGGTTCAGAACTTGACGCTGATACAAGAAATAAGCTTGCTCAGGGTGAGAGAATTAAGGAGATACTTAAGCAGCCACAGTATAAGCCAATGGCTGTAGAGTATCAGGTCATGATTATTTATGCGGCTACTAAAAAGTATCTTTTAGACATTCCTACAGGTCTTATTAGCCAGTTCGAGAAGGAATTCTTTGAATTTGTTGATACTAAGTATCCGGAGATTCCTGAAAGCATACGTACTGAAAAGGTTATTTCAGAAGAGACTGAAAAGCAGCTTGAAGCAGCAATTAATGAGTTCAAGCTTCAGTTCGATAAATAAGATTAACATTTCAGTTTGTTGAAGGAAGGTGACATTATGGCCACAATGAGAGCGATTAAAAACAGACGTGAGAGCATTAAGAGTACTCAGCAGATTACTAATGCTATGAAGCTTGTGGCTACGGTTAAGCTTCAGAAATCAAAATCACGAGCTGAAAATACAAAACCATATTTTGAACATATGTATAAAACAGTATCCTCGATACTGTCAAAGACTATGAATGCTGACCACAGGTACCTTATTGAGAGCGAATGTAAGAAGAAAGCGATTATTGCGGTTACTTCTAACAGAGGTCTTGCCGGCGGTTACAATTCTAACATTGTGAAGCTGGTTATGAGCGGCGGTGTAGATATTAATGGAGACGTAATATATGCAGTCGGTCACAAGGGCAGGGATGCATTTATAAGAAAAGGCTGTAAGAACGTTATCGACTATTCAGATTGTATTGAGAACCCTGAATATGAAGATGCAAAAGTACTTGCAGATGAATTGCTGAAAGCATTTGCTGAAGGAGCGATAGGTGAGATTTATATTGCCTACACCTCTTTTATAAATACTGTGGTTCATGAGCCTAAGCTTATACGTCTGCTTCCGGTGGATGTAGACTCTTTAGAGAAGGACGAAGACTCTGACAACATTCCGATGAATTATGAGTCGGGAGAAGAAAATGCTCTTGATTTCCTCATTCCGAAGTATATCACCAGCATGATTTACGGTGCATTTACCGAATCAGTTGCCAGTGAGAACGGTGCACGTATGCAGGCGATGGACTCTGCAACCAATAACGCCGAGGAAATGATTGATAAGCTTACTGTTCAGTACAACAGAGCAAGACAGGGTGCTATTACTCAGGAGCTTACAGAGATTATAGCAGGTGCAAACGCAATCGGGTAGTGTGAAACAATGAGCCAAGCAGACGCAATCATCGTGTTTACACGAAGGATTGCGGATATTTGGCGAATGTACAGTATGAGTAACGAAAAGCGTACGCTTGAAGTTACGAATACTGGCGGTTGTGGGAGCTTCTTTAGAAGCGGAACAACCGAGTTTCACATAAGTAGAAGATATAAAAATAAAAGATATATAAAATTTAGATATTCAGTCTGCCGGTAAAGCTTTGCCGGTACAGACTATGAAAGGAAGAAGATGGCTGAAATTAAGAATACCAGCACAGGTAAGATTACTCAGATTATTGGTGCCGTACTTGATGTTAAGTTCTCAGAAGGAAGACTTCCGGACATCAACGAGGCAGTTAAGATTACCCGTAAAGATGGCAGTGTGCTGACTGTAGAGACAGCACAGCATCTTGGTGATGTGACAGTAAGATGTATTGCCATGGGTCCTACTGACGGTCTTGTAAGAGGTATGGATGCTGTAGCTACCGGAGCGCCTATTTCGGTACCGGTTGGCGAGAATACACTGGGCAGAATCTTTAATGTGCTTGGAGAACCAATTGATAATAAAGAAGCTCCGGAAGTTGAGACACATCTTCCGATTCACAGAAAGGCCCCATCCTTTGATGAGCAGTCTACTGAAACTAAGATTTTGGAGACCGGTATCAAGGTAGTTGACCTTCTCTGCCCATACCAGAAGGGTGGTAAGATTGGTCTGTTCGGTGGAGCCGGTGTAGGTAAGACCGTACTTATTCAGGAGCTTATCAGAAATATCGCTACAGAGCATGGTGGATATTCAGTATTTACCGGCGTAGGCGAGCGTACCCGTGAGGGTAATGACCTGTATTATGAGATGCAGGAATCAGGAGTTATTAACAAGACTACCATGGTGTTTGGACAGATGAACGACCCGCCGGGAGCGAGAATGAGAGTTGGTCTTACAGGACTTACGATGGCGGAATATTTCCGTGATCACGGCGGTAAAGACGTACTTCTGTTTATTGATAATATTTTCAGATTTACACAGGCAGGTTCAGAGGTTTCTGCGCTGCTTGGACGTATGCCTTCAGCGGTAGGTTACCAGCCTACACTCCAGACTGAGATGGGTGCTTTACAGGAGCGTATCACTTCTACAAAGAACGGTTCCATCACATCAGTTCAGGCGGTTTACGTTCCTGCCGATGACCTTACTGACCCGGCACCGGCAACAACCTTTGCCCACCTTGATGCAACAACAGTTCTTTCAAGAGCAATTGTTGAACAGGGTATTTATCCGGCAGTTGACCCGCTTGAGTCAACATCAAGAATCCTTGACCCGAGAATCGTTGGCGAGGAGCATTACAAGGTTGCCCGTTCTGTTCAGGAGATTCTCCAGAGATATAAGGAACTTCAGGATATTATTGCCATGCTTGGTATGGACGAGCTTTCAGAAGACGAGAAGTTACTTGTTATGAGAGCGAGAAAGATTCAGAGATTCCTCTCACAGCCATTCTTCGTGGCTGGACAGTTTACCGGACTTGAAGGACGTTATGTGCCTCTTAGTGAGACAATTCAGGGCTTCAAAGAAATTATTGAAGGAAAGCATGATGATATACCTGAAAGCTATTTCCTTAATGCAGGAAGCATTGATGACGTACTCGCCCGCGTAAAATAAGGGGGGAGCATAAATGGCTGATAATAAGACATTTTTACTTGAGGTTATTACTCCGGACCGAGTGTTTTTCGAGGGAGACTGTGAGTTTCTTGAGATAACCACAATCGAAGGCGAGATGGGTATTTACCCTGAGCATGTGTCTACCACATGTATACTGGCACCGGGCGTAATGAGTATTCATGCAAAGGGTGAAGAAAAGAAAGCTGCACTTCACACCGGTTTTGTTGAGATACTCGGCGACAAGATAACCGTTCTTGCCGAGGCTGCAGAGTGGCCGGGTGAGATTGATATTAAACGAGCTGAGGCAGCGAAGCAGCGTGCTGAAGAAAGATTAAGCCGACGAGAGGCTAATCTTGATGCTATCAGAGCTGAGTTAGCGCTTAGAAGAGCAATTACAAGAATAAATGCAGTGAAATAGAGGCAATAAGGGGCTGTTTACCAGCCCCTTATTCTATTTTAATCCATTCATGATTTCCGGTACCTATTTGATTTTTATCCAGCATATAAATATTATCGTCTTTAGAACTTATCTTAAAAAGATAATATTCATCTCCGAACTCAGGGAAATATTCCTCACCTGCCATGTCTATGGTATCTATAAGATTTCCATAAATATCAAATACCGTTACCGTTCTATCACTCTTATTAGGTTTGCAGTACAAATGATTGTCAATGTACACATAATTACCGTCATATGAAAGCTGACCTATATATCCCTCTGCAAATACTTCAGAAGTATAATCTTTGAGACTGAATTTTGTCATACCTGTTAATTCTGTATTTTGGTATATTATATAATCACCGGCGATTGTATAATAACCGCCTTCTTCATCAATTAGGAGAGATACTTTATCAGTTTCTTCATTGTAATATAGTAGCTTATATGAATACTTATCGGTTATTTCGCATAAGGTATCAAATAACACTCCATCCCCATATCCCATAATACGCCCAACACCTGCATATTCATTATTGTTTTTCATAATTAATTGAGGAGGAGTTGAAGAGTTAATGCTTTTTTTGTATAACTTTATGCCTTCTATATCCTTTAAAAAATAGTAAAGGTAACCTCTGTGAATCGTATAATTAGGAATGGATGCAGAGAAAAACATATCTTCAATTGCTGCACTTTCTGTAAACAGTTCACAAACATCATTTCTCTGGCTTCCGTCTGCACTTATACGGTGCAATAATATCGTCGACACATAAGTGCTTTCATCAAAGCTCTGACGGATAGTATATAAATTATCATCATAATAGGTTAAATAATGTAAAGAATCTGATGTATATGCATCACAGTCAGAATTTTTATCGTGGTCACAATCTGCCTTGTTGCATAATAGAATACATTGTCCGCTATTACGGTCAATATAACTTAATTGTTCATATGCTCCCCCAATTCCTGCAAGCAACTTTGTAGAATAATATCCATCCGGTCCGGCAGCAATATCTTTAGCATCATAATTAAAATAATTCTGGCAGTCTGTTTCAAAATGATATGTAGTATCACCAAAATCGATGTCAACAGAAGGTTCAGTAAAATTTGAGATATCAGGAACTTCATTGCTCTCTGTTTCTTTACTTTGGCATCCACATGTAAGAGAAAGGATTAATATACATAATAATAAACATACTTTTTTCATTTATTCCTCCTTAAAAGCGGAGCATAATATTATGCTCCGCAAATTGTTTTGATAATGTGCAATTTATGGCACAGGTTTATATGTTACAAATGCACTGCCATTAATATAGATAGTCATAGTAGTTTTTGCATTATTAACAAATACATAACCATTAGGTGGATAAAAAGTTACATTAAATCTATTTGATGTAAATGTTGATGATTGAAATGTTCTAGCTACAGGCGTAGTACCACTTTGCACATATAAAGTACCTGAAGTTTTTAAACTTGCAGTATAATTGTGTGAAAAATTAACAAATGTTTTGTATGGTGTAGCTTCCCATGAAACTGTAGCACCACCATAATTAATATTACCTGTTCCGGCAAAGGCTGTTGTAGATAATCCCATAAGCAATGCGACAGTCAGTGCCAGACAAAGAACTCTTTTTTTAAACTTCATTAGAAATACATCCTAGATAAGTAATAATTATGTTTTTTATGCGCATATTTAACATAAATTTATTATAATTACAATGGATAGATTTGTCAATAGATTTACAAAAATATCTTTTCTAAAAAAGTAAATTTCTATAATGTTTAATATATGGAGGATATTGTATACGCAATAACAAAACAAATCCAAAACCTGCGAAAGGTTATTTTACACATCTAAAAAACTATAACATACATAATAACAGCTCAACAAAAATGCAGCATTTGGAATGAAATAATTAATGAAATTTAGTTGAATTTGATGACTTAAAATAGTATGATTTAATTATACACAAGATTAAGGAGCTAGATGTATGGGGACAAGTATTCAAGAGATAACACCGGCTATTGAAAGGGCTGATGATAAGCATAAAAATAGAAAAAGCAGAATATATATATTATATGTGATGATGGTTATAGTCGGGCTGGGGCTGATGGCTTTGGCAGCCGGCAGATTATATACATTTAAGACAAGAAGCGGGCTTTATGAAACTGCAGAAGGGTATGTGTATCTGGAGGACGGCAGCAGGTTACTGGACTGCTGGCTTGAGATTGACGGCAATACATATTACTTTGGCAGTGATGGTATAGCTTATACCGGAGTTAATAATATAGATGGACATAAGTATTATTTTGAATATAACGGAATGCTCGCTGATGGCTGGGTTGTAAGCAACAGTGATAGTATTTACTATGCAAAGGACGACGGTGAAATCCTGACAGGCAGGCAGAATATTGACGGGGTTAATCGTTATTTTAACAGTGACGGGGAACTTATGACCGGCTGGATTGAGCTTGGGTACGGTAAGAGAATGTATACTGATGTTTTAGGACAGGCTTATACCGGCATATGTAAGATAGGGATAAATACATATATATTTGATAATGACGGCGTAAGTGTAAGTGGCTGGTATACATCTGATGATAAAGAAAGATATTACTGTGACAACGGCGGTAAAGCCCGCAAAGGTATTACCGGAATAGACGGAAGCTACTATTTATTTAATGAGCAGGGCATTATGCAGACCGGCTGGAGTAATGATGATAACGGTCAGTATTATTATCTGGCCGCTGATGGCAAGGCTTATACCGGCAGACAGTCAGTTGATGATAAATTATATTACTTTAATGAGCAGGGCGTTATGCAGACCGGCTGGATAACTGATAGTGAAGGTGAAAAGAGCTATGCAGATGAAGATGGAAGATTATGCACTACTCAAATAGTAATAGATTCGGCAGAGTATATGTTTGACACAGATGGTTTACTTAAGACCGGATGGTTTACTTATAATGATGGTGGTATTGGTTATGCAGATACCGAAGGTAAGATTTCTATTAACGGATTTTATGATATAGATAGTGCAAAGTATAAGTTCAATAAGGGAAAAGTTGAGAGTGGATGGATAACCCTTGAAGACGGAACTAAGGGATATGCATTATCCGACGGAAGAATATGTTATGACTGCACAGCCGGTGTCGAAGACAAAGTATATTATTTTAACGGCAACGGTAATTTAGAGAGCGGCTGGCTTAGTATGTCTGACGGAAACAAAGCATATGCAGCAGAAGACGGCAGTCTTTACATAGGAATAAGTGAAATCAATGGAAGCCGTTATTATTTTAATAATGACGGTATTATGGCGAACGGTTTGTTCAGGTATAATGATAATACGATAGGGCTCGCAGATAGTGAGGGGCTTTTGTATGAATCCGGATATTATACTATCGAGGGCAGAAAGTACAAGCTTGATCAGTTTACGGTGCAGACCGGCTGGATAACCCTTGAAGATGGAACAAAAGGATTTGCCAACGATGAAGGAATAATATGTTATTCACAGGTGGTATCAATTGGAGGCAAAAACTATTCGTTAAATGCTAATGGTAATATACAGACCGGCTGGATAACTCTCGAAAATGGCAATACTGCGTATGCAGAAAGTGATGGTGCATTATTTACCGGATATCATAAGATAGGAGAATATATATATGTATTCGACAGCAGTGGTAATTTTCTTAACAAGTATTTACCACCAACAACTACTACATTAAAACAGGTAGCGCTTACTTTTGATGACGGACCGTCAGGACATACGAATACTATTCTTGATGTGTTGGAGAAGTATGGTGCAAGAGCAACTTTCTTTGTTGTAGGTGACAGAGTAGGTAATTATCCTGATGAAATAAGAAGAATTCATGCTTTAGGCTGTGAAGTGGCGCAGCATACATACAGCCACAAGTATTTAACTAAGCTTAGTTTGTCGGATGTAACTATTGAGGTTAAGAAGGCGGATGACGAAATTAGAAGCCTAATTGGTATTGATGCACCGGTTTTCAGACCACCGGGAGGTTTGTATAATTCTTCAATACTTAGTGTTATTAATAAGCCTGTTATTATGTGGAGTATAGATACAAGAGACTGGGAAACCAGAACTGCCGCATCAGTAATAAAGAATACAACACAGGGGCTTCAGGATGGAGATATTGTGCTTATGCACGACCTGTATGGTTCAACAGCGGAAGCAATTAAGACTATAGTACCGGAACTTCAGAATCAGGGGTTTGAACTTGTTACTGTAAGCGAATTGGCAGCAAGTCATGGAGGCATGGAGAATAATACAGTATACAGGTCTTTCAGGAATTAAGGTATAAATTTAGAGAGTATAACAAATTGGGTTTTGTGTAAATGTAAAGAGTGGAGGTTGCTATGTCATATAAAATTTTAGAGATAGACCCTTATTTGAAACCATTTGAGCAGGATATTAACCTGCGAATGGATAACTACAGCAAAAAGAGAGAAGAGTTATTGCAAGGTTCAGACAAACTTGTGGATTTTGCAAATGGTTATAAATATTTCGGATTTCACCGCACTGAGAAGGGCTGGGTCTACCGTGAGTGGGCACCGGCAGCAGAGGCGATGTATCTTACAGGCGATTTCAATAACTGGGATGCATTAGGCTGCCCTATGAAGCAACTTGGCAATGGTGTGTTTGAGGTAGAGTTAGAAGGAGAGGATGCGCTGATTTCCGGACAGAAGATACAGGCTGTTGTAATACATAACGGACAGCAGCTTCGCCGTATACCTACTTATGCTACCAGAGTGGTTCAGGACAAGCAGACCTATTTGTGGTGTGCTGAGGTGGAAGAGACCTTTGCACCATTTTCATGGACTGATGAAGATTTTGTAACTCCTAAGACACCATTTATCTACGAGTGTCATATCGGTATGGCACAGGAGAAGTATGATATCGGAACGTACAGGGAGTTTAAAGATAATATACTTCCGAGAATTAAGAAGGCGGGATACAACACTATTCAGATTATGGCGATTATGGAGCATCCATACTATGGCTCCTTTGGTTATCAGGTGTCCAATTTCTTTGCGGCATCCTCAAAGTATGGTCACAGTGAAGAGTTAAAAGACCTTATTAATACCGCCCACAAGATGGGTATTGCAGTGCTTCTTGATGTGGTACATTCCCACGCTGTTAAGAATACAAATGAAGGGTTAAATGAATTTGATGGTACCGAGTATCAGTTTTTCCACAGCGGAGGCAAGGGAGAGCACAGCTCCTGGGGCACCAAGCTTTTCAACTATGGCAAGAATGAAGTGCTTCACTTCCTTTTGTCCAATTTAAAATACTGGATGGAGGTTTTCCATTTTGACGGTTTCCGCTTTGACGGTGTGACTTCCATGCTTTATCTTGACCATGGTATGGGCAGTGCTTTCTGTAATTATGACATGTATTTCTCAATGAATACTGACGTAGAAGCGGTGACCTATTTACAGCTGGCGAATGAACTGATTCATGAGATTAATCCTAATGCTATTACCGTTGCTGAGGATATGTCCGGTATGCCGGGTATGTGTATTGCAATTGAAGATGGTGGTATCGGTTTTGATTACCGACTTTCTATGGGAGTTCCGGACCTTTGGATAAAGATACTTAAGGAAACTGCTGATGAGCACTGGGATATGCATAAGATTTGGTATGAGCTCAATGGACGCAGACCGCAGGAGAAGAACATTGGTTACTGCGAGTCCCATGACCAGGCATTGGTTGGAGACAAGACTATTATGTTCCGTCTGTGTGATGCAGCGATGTACACAAGCATGAATAAGTTTGGCGGAAGTCTGGTTGTTGACAGAGGTATTGCTCTCCATAAGATGATACGACTTATAACTTCGTCGCTGGCCGGTGAAGGATATCTTAATTTCATGGGCAATGAATTTGGACATCCGGAGTGGATTGACTTCCCAAGAGAGGGCAACGGCTGGAGTTATCACTACTGCCGCCGTCAGTGGAGTCTGGTTGACGATGAGAACTTAAGATACAGAGAGTTAAATGACTTTGACCGCGATATGATAGAACTCCTTAAGCGTGAGAATATATTAGAGATAAAGGCGGAGAACCGCTGGATTCATCAGGATGACAAGATTATTATATATAATAAGGGAGATGTTATCTTTGCATTTAACTTTAATCCTGATAAGTCCTTTGACGGATACTTCGTACCGGTTGTAACCGAAGGAAAGTACAGGATTATACTTTCAACTGATGACGGAACCTTTGGTGGATTTGACCGCGTAGATAAGGAGTATATTTACGAGGCGAAGAAGACTCCGGCAGACTGGGTAGGATTCCAGTGCTATCTTCCGTCAAGAAGTGCGATTGTACTTAAAAAGATTGAAGCAAGTGATAATGAAAAATAAATAGAGCATGATTAAAAGCACTTTCGTATCAGAGAATACTCCTGATGCAAAAGTGCTTTTATGTGTCAATAAGTTTTATGCGATAAAGTAGATTATAAAGTTAATAATGGTTATGATAAAAAATAGTATCATACCGGTATTAACGAACATGCAATTAAGTCGTTGTCCCTTTGGAATATTCATAGGCTTAACCGTTACAACCATCTTTTTTATGAAAACAAATAAAAGAATAATGCCTGCTATTGCCATTCCGTAATCAATAAATACATATGCAAGCATTACTAAAAGTCTGATCATAAGTAACAGTATGCCGGTCATTTCTTCCGGAGAGGCTGACATAATCTGCTCAGAAGTTATGTTTTCTAAAGCTTCAATGTCCATGTTGCGTAAAAGTAACGCAGGCAGAAATCCTCCGATAGTATTAATTATCATATGGAAAATAATTGTATATCTGAGCTTTCCTGTTCTTACATAAATAAATGCCATAAGCATACCAAGGGCAAATGCATAGAAAAACTGAAAGAAGTTGCCGTGAATCAGGGCAAATATTAGCCCTGAGAAAAGAATGGCAGTCCATTCACCATATTTAAGTGTGTGGTCAACAATCAGTTTTCTGCATAAAATCTCTTCTACAACCGGTGCCATAATTACGACAAAGAATATTATAATAAATGGGTTGGTGTCCATCACCATGTCATTTACCGCGTTGCTGGTACTAAGGCCTGTAATTTTATCAATAATTGCAGACAGTATATTACCGATAAGAGCACCTGTGATGGTAAGGCCTATTCCCATTAGGACAAGTATTGCGTATTTGCCAGGGCTAAGCTTGTGTTCTGCCGGCTTTTGGGCAGGAAGGGATTTTAATATAATAGCAGTTGCCGGAAGGGCAATCAGGTACATCGGAAGGTAGTTTACAAGCCAGGTAAAAATCTCAATATCTGCAAGCTGTGGAAAAAATGCTGATACTACTAATGCACCCAGAGTAGCTATACCCATAAATAATAACTGGAATGCAAAAAAAGCAAAACCCAGGCGACTAAATGTTTTCTTGCATGTATTTTTATCAAAAGTTAAAAGTTCGTTATCCATTGCTAAAGTTACCGCCTAAAATATTATTCTGATTTTGGGTTTTCATCTAAATCGATAAAAACTATTGTATTTTCAGTTTCCTTAGTTTCATTAGCTATATTGTTTACATCCGATACGGCCTCTTCATTAGTTTCTAAAGCTTCAGTAGTTTCTTTTGTATCAATTGCAGAGTCATCATCAGTGGCTTCAGTAATTGTATCATCAGATGTGGCGCAGCTACCCTCTAAATCAACCGGAACGGAAGCAAATTTTAATACATAAACAATATATATGATACCAATTAATATAATAAATATTGAAATAAACTGTGAGGTAGATAATATACCCACATTGCCGCGCTCGATATCGCCTCTTAACATCTCAACAAGGAAACGACCCACACCGTAGAACACAAGGTAAAGGCCTGCGATTAAGCCCGGCTTTCTCTGCTTTCTTGCGATAAGTATAAGTGCACCTGCAATAAGGAAGTTGCCGGCACTTGAAATCAGCTGGGTAGGAATAAGGCTCACACCATTTGGAGCAAAAGCGGAGTCTGTAAAGGTTATGCCACACCAGGAATCGGTCTCTTTACCATAGCAGCAGCCAGCAAAAAAACACCCGAGACGTCCAAAGCCCTGAGCAATAGAAATAGAAGGCATAACTAAGTCAAAATAAGTTCTGAAAAACTTGCCTTTTATTTTGCAGTATATGAAGCCGGTAAGGATGCCTACAATAATACCGCCGTAAACTACGAAGCCGCTTGATAAACTAAGAAAATCTGAAGGATTCTTAATTATCTTATCAAGGACAGTCAAAATATAAAGAAGCTTGGCTCCAAGCATACCGAATATAAGGCATACAATAGCGAGACTGAAAAGGAAGTCACCGTCTAAGTGCTTTTTCTTTGCACGATGAAGACCTACAAGTAGGGCAGTAATAAAACCGATACCTATCATCAGTCCGTAACCATGTATCGTAATTGGTCCAATGCTGAATAATTCATTATGCATAAAATAAATCTCCTTTAATTAATAGCAAATAACCTTTGTACTATATTATTACTTAATATAGCATTTTAACAAACCATATGTCAACAAAAGTATAATTTAGTATAGAAAAGATTAGATTGAATTGTTGTATAAAAAGCTATTTACATTTTAGATTAATTGAATATAATCATATATGTTTGGATAATTGGATTAAACGTTTTATCAAATTGTTGGTGAGCTTGACGGAAGTGTTCATATATATGCAAATGAATACGTTTATTGGTTTGTTGATATTAGTATATTAGAAGTAATGGAGGCATAGAATGTCAAAAGTATATGATATGACAGAAGGAAATCCTACGAAGCATCTGGCGTCTTTTGCATTACCGATGCTGGTGGGTAATTTGTTTCAGCAGTTTTACAATCTGGCGGATTCTGCGATAGTGGGAAAGTTCGTAGGTTCAAATGCCCTTGGAAGTATAGGTGCAACAGGTTCACTGACCTTTCTTTTGTTTTCATTATGTATGGGCTTGTCATCAGGAGCCGGAATTGTAGTATCTCAGTATTTCGGAGCAAAAGATAATGAGAATGTAAAAAGAACTATAGCCAATGCAATATATGTAGTAATGTTTGCCACGGTTATAATGACTGTGATAGGTGTTGTGCTGGCGCGACCTATACTTGTATTCTTAGAGACTCCGGAGACAATGCTTGAAGATGCAGTTATTTATATGCAGACGGTATGTGTTGGAAGCTTTGCTATTGCTGCCTATAATGGTGTATCAGCAATACTAAGGGCACTGGGAGATTCAAAGACACCTCTGGTGTTCCTTGTGGTTGCCTGTATTATAAATATTGCTCTTGATTTTTGGTTTGTTGTAGGCTTTAACATGTCAGTTTTCGGTGCAGCGCTGGCGACAATAATTGCTCAGATGCTTGCAGCAATCGGATGTATGTTTTACGCATGGAAGAAGACCCCGCTTTTCAGATTGTCAAAGGAGCATTTGCAGATTAACTGGAATATTTGCGGTAAATGTTTTAAGATTGGTGTGCCTATGGCGTTCCAGACTTCAATGATATCGGTGTCATGTCTGGCGCTTCAGAGGGTTGTAAATGGTTTTGGAGACAATGTCGTGACTGCCTTTACCATATCCGGCAGAGTAGAGCAACTGGTTCAGCAGCCGTTCAATTCTCTCGGAACAGCTATTGCCACATTTACCGGACAGAATATTGGTGCGGGCAGAAGTGACAGAGTTAAGAAAGGCTTTAAGTCGGCGATGGTTATGAATGCAGTATTCAGCTTTGCAATGCTTATAGTGATGTACACCTTAGGCGAGCCTATTGCTAAGATATTCGTAAGCGACAGTGAGGTAATTGCAATCAGTGCGGCATCTTTAAGAATAACAAGCTGCTTTTTCTTCTTCCTTGGCATGATTTATATCGCTAGAAATGTGTTAAACGGTGCCGGAGATACTTTATTTGCTATGTTAAATGGTATCGTCGAGGTTGCAGGACGAGTTGGCTTTGCTTATCCTCTTACAGGAATTGCATTTATAGGTCAGTGGGGCGTGTGGCTCACCACAGGACTTACCTGGTTTGTCACCGGAATACTCAGCTGGCTTAGATACCTTCAGGGCAAGTGGAAGAACAAGAGCCTTGTAAAATAAATTTTAATTTATTGTATTTATATTAGAACCCTGTGGCATATTTTATCCCTGCAAGTTCCCTCAGGCTGAAGCCTTCGATACCTTAGTATACAAGAAAACTGCCAGTGACAGTTTTCTTGTAAGTCACTTGCTTAGGATAAAATATGCCACGGGGTTATATATTAATATAATAAAAGTGAGCATCAGAGAAGAAGATGATAATTTTATAACTCTATTTTCTCCGGAAAGGCTTCCTTTCTCATAATGCCCCACATCTTATCGATATAGGAGAGGGTGTAGAAGTTTTCATAATAATGATAGTAAAAAGCACCCTTTAAGGTCATGCTGTAGACACCATTATCCTCTGTGACAAAGCCTAAAAGCTTAGCCAGCATCAGCTCAAAACCATAAGCTTTCTTTAGAGGTGTTCCAAAGAATTTTTCGAAGGCATGGCTGTCTACTCTGGTACTATATGCAGTCCAGAACAGGTAATAAATCATTCTCTGATGTTTTGTAAATCGGATTGTAAGGGAAGTCGGAAGACTTCCTTTATTTATTCGGTTACAATATTCTTCTACGGAAAAGGTGTTAATCTTGAACTGGTCTTTAAGTAGGGTTGTAGCTGAGCACCCAAAACCAAGGAAATTATCTCTGGTCATTGATGAGTATCTGGCATCCTTGTCGCTTGAAAATGTCCAGATAGAGCTTCGGGTATAACCCTTACCAAGGCAGTAATTTGTTATTCTGTCAAGCAGCTGGCGCTTTTCTTTCTTAGCCATGGTATTGACAGTGCTTGAGGTGAATGTAAAGTCTATAAAAGGATATATAGCCACATGGTTTGCTCCATGAGTGAAAGCTAAATCAATATCCTCTTTTAAATCTTCATAGGTTTGTTCAGGCAGTGCAAAGATAAAGTCCATTGACACCGTCTCAAAGGAAACTTTACTAAGGGCATCTGCCATAGAATCTATATCCACAACTTTTCTTCCCAGAATATTTTGATACTTGCTGTTGAAGGATTGTATGCCGATGCTGATTTTGGTAATGCCGGCATCCTTTAAGCACTGCAAAGTAGGGACAGTGACATTATCAGGATGTAATTCCAGACCAATACCCTCTGTTATTATGTAATAATTATTGACTGTATCAATGATTTCTTTTAAGCGGTCTGCTGCCAGTGCCGGTGTGCCGCCGCCAAAATAGAGACTGGTAACTTTCTTTTTTTCAGACATCCGGCTGCCGACAATATGTATCTCCTTAAGCAAAGCGTCAATATATTTATCGCACTTGTCTTTAGAGTATATGGTCTTACAGTAAGGGCAGAAATTACATATACCAGCGCAGAAAGGGATATGAATATACAGTCCTAAATTGTCACAGTTCGCATAATCAAGCTGTTCATCGTATTCATTAGTAAAAGTAAAAGGCTTTGTGGACCTTGTAAGCCACATTCTTGTCAAATCGGTAATTAAGCTCATAAACATTCCTTAAATATATTTTAGATAAGTTTTTAACATTTCAAAGATAATCTTTAAGTTGCCTCTAAATAATAAAGTGTATTCTGCAACAAAGAAGTACCCACACTTTTCACATAAATCAGGGACTTCAATACAGCGTCCGCAGGTGCTGATTTTGCCGTTTTCAATAACAACACACTGATAGCAAGGTGTTGGGAAGTTGTTGTTAATTAAATATGGAAAAGCACTTTTCAGGTTGAAAACCGGTGCACCTTCTTTTATCATTTGTGAAATTGTATTGCAGCACTTAGCCTTTTCTTCCTTGGATAAAGCAAGCTCTGTTGTATCCGGATAAGGGGTGTGGAAGTTAAAAGATACGGCACGAATATTCTTAGTGTCTCTGGCGGTTTCACACACATCCCTTACAGTATCTTTATTAATCTGGTTAATGGCCATATAGAGACAAATGTTATCAGCAGTGGCATGATTTATGTTCTCAATAATCCTGTCGTAGGTATCGCCGCGAATTATATTGTGGCGTTCTCTGTCACCGTCCAGACTTAAGAGTATTAAATCCGCCTCAGGAAGGTCTATAGGATGCGTTCCGTTAGTAACCACATTCACGATTAAAAAGCCCATCTCCTTAGCTTCAACAACCAAATCTCTTAAAGTTTTTCCGCTGTCTTCCCAAAGAAAAGTCTCACCACCGCAGAAAAACAGAATACGAATGCCCATATCATAGAGCTGTTGCATTTCTGCTTTGATTTGGCTATAAGGGTGGATAACCGCTGTTATATTATTTACTGAGCAGTGCTTGCAGGACAAGTTACACTTGTCTGTTAAAATTATAGTTCCTAATATAGGGTCTTTTTTTCTGAAAAGCACAGTCTTGATTCCAAAACCGGCGAAATGTAAGAATGATGTTATTTTCATAGGTATCTGTCCAATCATTATTTTAGTAAGATAATTATATAGTATTTTCAGAGGGTTTTCAATGCAATATATAAGCGCCGCTTCATAGGAAGTGACGCCTAAAAATACCAATATATAATTTTACAAGTTTTTATTACGCTCACAGAGTTTTAATAAAACTTGTTATGGAAGCCAGTCTATAGACATATCCTCTAGCTGGTTTGTTGTTTTGTTAAATTCAAAATTATAACCACTATCGCCTAAATAAATTTCTGAATCAATTGTGTAGCTAACACTATTATATTCATCCTGTTCAGCTCCAACACTGCTGTTTTCTAAAAGCTGTTCCTTTGTAAGTGTTGCCGGAAATGAAAAATAAACTTTTTTTGAGGCGTCAAGTATACATTCTGTTATTTTAGCATTCATATCAGCATCATAATCTGGCTGTGGTACATAGAGATAATAATATCTTACATATGACAAAAGACATTCTTCTTCTGTTTTGGCTTCATCTGATATATTAATGAATTTGAACTGCAATGAAGTATAATCGTTAATCTCAACGGTATAACGACCAGTTTCATAATTACTGTTTACATTGTTTCCTTTGTTGTTTAACTCAGTTTCATCAAATGGTATGCCACCATCAATTAAATCTTTTAATGTACTCTCACCAAGCTTAAATACTTTTCCGTTGTAAGCAAAAGCTCTGTTTTCAAGATCTGCATAGTTATTGCTTAATCCTTCAAATGTAACGAAATCAGATTGCACCGGAATTTCAAACTCCGTTGGGGCTTCACTGCTTTCAACGGTCAGAGCATCTTCTGTTGTTTCAGCTTCTGTAGCTTCTGTAGTTGCTTGTGTTGTTTGCTCTTCAGATATGGAATCTTTTTTGTTTCCACAGGCAACAAATAAAAGGCACAATAAAATGGTTAATAAAAGTGTTGCAAATTTTTTCATACTTACATTTCTCCTATACGTTGTTTTTAGCAATAAGATTATTAAAAGGTTTATCTTTTGCTAATTTTATTGCTAGAAAATTAATACTATCATTTTTGGATAAAAAAGTCAAGTGAAAATGTATTTGTAGTCTGACTTGGTTGTATTTGTAGTCTGACTTGGTGTGTTTGTAGTCTGACTTGGTGAAAAGAAACATACAGGATTTTATTTATGTGTTAATACAAGAAAAAACCCCAAAGCAAATTCTATTATAGAATTCTTTTGAGGCTTTTAGATTTACTCTATTGTCCATGTTAAAAAACATGCTTTTAAATGTCCTCGTATGAAAGGCAAAAGAAGCTGAATAGTAAAAAACTGCTTATTATATTACTCTTCAGACTCTTCATCTAGTTCAGGAAGTATTATCTTAACATGCTGGATTCTGTTGCGGTCAAGCTCATCAACTATAAGCTTAATTCCTTCATACTCTGCGGTGTCACCAACAGATGGAAGCTTATCAAGCTCGCCAATGATAAGTCCGCCGATAGAATCGTAATCCTCGGATTCAAAATCTGCATCAATGACATCATTAATATCTGAAAGCTTCATAGAGCCTTCTACGATGTATTCGTAATCACTTATCTTTACGATGCTGTCCTTTTCATCCTCGTCATACTCGTCTCTAATCTCGCCAACAATCTCTTCAAGCAAGTCTTCCATGGTGATAAGTCCGGCAGTAGCACCATACTCGTCAAGCACGATTGATATATTAACAAATTCGCGTCTCATCTCCATGAAAAGCTCAGAGGTGTTCTTATGTTCAAAAGTATAGTATGGCTGACGGATAAAGTTCTTAACTGAAAAATCATCAGCATTATTATTATAAAAAAGAATATCCTTTACATTGAGAATACCGATAACATTGTCATTGGTCTCTTCGTAAACAGGAATTCGTGTAAACATGCAATCTCTGAAGAGTTCAATTAACTCATCAAAAGATGCATTTACATTTATAGAAACCATGTCGATACGCGGTATCATAATATCCTTTGCAAGGGAATCACCGAAGTCTACCACATTATTAATCATGAACTTCTCTTCCTGCTCGATAACGCCTTCTTCGTGGCTTACATCAAGGATGGTTCTAAGTTCACTCTCAGTAATAGTGTCGGTCTTTGCATTAGGATCGATACCAAGTATGCGTAAAACGACATTTGATAATTTGTTAATAATAAAAATCACCGGTCTTAAGACTGTCATAAGCGCCCATAAGATTCTTGCATAGCCTAATGCCATAGACTCGGCCTTCTGGGTTGCCATAGTCTTTGGTGTAATCTCTCCAAAGATAAGTATAAGTACGGTAAGAATTCCGGTGGCAATTCCTACATAAGTATTACCAAAAAGGTCTATCGCCAAAGTAGTGGCGAGGGAAGATGCCGAAAGGTTAACAATATTATTACCAATTAATATTGCACTTAGCATACGGCTCTTGTTAGCAAGAATTTTAATAAGTATAGAAGCACGCTTATCTCCTTCTTCTACAAGATTGCGCAGTCTCATCTGGTTTATACTAACCATGGATGTCTCCATAGATGAGAATACGGCTGATAAAAATAGTAACACAATAAGTAAAACTAGTCTGCTGACGTCACTGGGACCCAAAAAAAATCACTCCTAAATAAATTATTTGAGCATTTATAATATACTCATAGCGTGATTTTACTTAATTGTCCCCTTAGTGTCAAGAGTATTTTTAACTTATCATGCCACCGGCGGTGCCGCCGCCGAAGCAGAAAGCAAATGTTAAGGCAACCTGGGCAAAACCATTGTCAAAGGGACTGCCGAATATAAAGGATATTAATAACAGAATTAAAAAGTATAGTATTCCATTTAGTCCTCCCCAGAAGTATCGCTTAACTTTTGCACGTTTTCCAAGAATGAAACTGCTGATAAAGCAGGAAAGTATGTATGTAAGGGTGATACCTATTCCAAGCTGCCCTGATGATAATTTAAATTTATAAAGCAGAAAGGCTAAAATTAATAGAAGAATTAAAGTAATAATATATGATAGTAAAAGGGAGCGCAGAATAAGAAATGGTTTTGCATCTTTGTTAAATTTCATGTACAGTCCTCCGAAGTGCCTGGATAGTGGCGTAATTAATTGATTAATAATATATATTCATTTTTCACAAATAAAATGCGGGTTGTTAAGGAATTAATCAACAGAACGTAGACATTATTTAAAAACAATGATAAAATAGCTGTAACGTTTTATAGTATTATAAAAAGGAGAGATGTACGATGTATAAGATTGTTGCTAAGAAATCACTCAATCCAACAGTAACAATGATGGATATCGAGGCTCCTCTTGTAGCCAAGAAGGCTGAGCCGGGGCAGTTCATTATTTTACGTGTTGATGAGGACGGAGAGAGAATTCCTCTTACTGTGGCCGGTTATGACAGAGAAGCAGGAACTGTAAAGATTATTTTCCAGGTTGTTGGTGCAACCACAGAAGCTTTGAATCACAAGAACGAAGGTGATTACATTCAGGATTTTGTAGGACCTTTAGGTAAGAAGACTGAGGTTGAAGGTCTTAAGAAGGTTGCTATTGTTGGTGGCGGTGTTGGATGTGCTATCGCCCTTCCGGTTGCACAGAAGCTTCATGAGATTGGATGTGAGGTTCATTCTATTATCGGTTTTAGAAATAAGGACCTTCTTATTCTTGAGGAAGAGTTTAAGGCTGCTTCTGACAAGTTAGTTATTATGACTGATGACGGAAGCTATGGCAATAAGGGTGTTGTTACCGCTCCTCTTAAAGAGCTTATTGAGGCGGGCGAGAACTATGATGAAGTTATCGCTATTGGTCCTCTTATTATGATGAAGTTCGTTGTTATGACAACTAAGCCTTACAATGTTAAGACCGTTGTTTCCATGAACCCTATTATGATTGATGGTACAGGCATGTGCGGCGGATGTCGTCTTACTGTTGGTGGCGAGACTAAGTTTGCCTGCGTAGATGGCCCTGATTTTGATGGCTTTGAGGTAGACTTTGATGAGGCTATGAGCAGAGGCATGATGTACAAGCCATTCGAGCGCAAGTCTCATGAAGATACATGTAATCTTTTCAAGGAGGTACAGTAATATGGCAAAGGCGAATATGTCACTTGTAAAGAATCCTATGCCTACCCAGGATGCTATTGCCAGAGGAAAGAATTTCAGCGAGGTAGCGTTAGGATATACAGAAGAGATGGCTATAGATGAGGCTATGAGATGTCTTGGATGTAAGAACATGCCATGCGTGTCCGGATGTCCTGTTAATATACATATACCTGAGTTTATCGAGAAGGTAAAAGAGGGAGATTTTGAGGCTGCATATCAGGTTATCAATAAGTCTTCTTCACTTCCTGCAGTTTGCGGACGTGTATGTCCTCAGGAGTCTCAGTGCGAGAGCAAGTGTATCCGTGGTATTAAGGGAGAGCCTGTTGGTATCGGACGTCTTGAGAGATTTGTAGCTGACTGGCACAATGAGTATTGTACAGCAGCACCGGCAGTTCCTGAGCAGAATGGTCACAGGGTTGCTATAGTTGGTTCAGGTCCTGCAGGTCTTACCTGTGCCGGAGATTTAGCTAAGCTTGGTTACAAGGTTACTATATTTGAGGCACTTCACCTTGCCGGCGGCGTACTTGTATATGGTATTCCTGAGTTCCGTCTTCCAAAGAAGATTGTACAGAAGGAAGTTGATACCTTAAAGGCTTTAGGTGTTGATGTTCAGACTAACGTTGTAGTTGGTAAGACTATTACTATAGATGAGATTTTCGAGATGGGATATGAGGCTGTATTCGTTGGTTCAGGTGCAGGTCTTCCTAGATTCATGGGCATTCCTGGTGAGTCCCTTAAGGGTGTATACTCAGCCAATGAGTTCCTTACAAGAAGTAACCTTATGAAGGCATACAAGGATGATGCTACAACACCTATTATGAAGGCTAAGAAGGTAGCTGTAGTAGGTGGTGGTAATGTTGCTATGGACGCTGCAAGAACTGCCCTTCGTCTTGGCGCTGAGAAGGTTTACATAGTATACAGAAGAAGTCTTGAGGAGCTTCCTGCAAGAGCAGAAGAGGTTGAGCATGCTATGGAAGAAGGCATCGAGTTCAAGCTTCTTAACAACCCTACAAAGATTATCGGTTACAACAATCCTGAGGACCCAAGAGACCCTATGAATGGTTTCGTAACAGGTATGGAGTGTATTAAGATGGAGCTTGGCGAGCCGGATGCTTCAGGCAGAAGAAGACCTGTAGAAGTAGAAGGTTCAGAGTTCGTGCTTGATGTTGACTGTGTTGTTATCTCTATCGGTACATCACCTAACCCGCTTATCAAGGATACTACAGAGGGTCTTGATGTTAATAAGCGTGGCGGTATTATCGTTGAGGAAGAGACTGGTCTTACATCTAGAAACATGGTTTATGCCGGCGGCGATGCGGTAACCGGAGCTGCAACTGTTATTCTTGCGATGGGCGCAGGAAAGACTGCTGCGAAGGCTATTGATGAGGCTTTATCAAAGTAATTGAATATTGACTTATGGTAGAAGAACCTGCCGGCAGGCAGGTTCTTTTTGCAGGTTAATCATAAATAGTTTCTACTGTCCACTCGATAAATTCTCCGGTGTAACCGTCAATTTCAAACTCATATTCCGTATAGTCATAATAAATCTTTCCTTCATATTGAAGTTTACCATTATCATAGTCCATTTCAAATTTTTTAATGTCTTTTTCCGAGGCTCCCGGAACTTTAGACAGTGCTAGCTCTTTAGCTTTAGCTTCTGAAATGGCATCTGCGGGAATAGTGGTATCCGTAGCCGGGTCAGGGTAGTATTCTGCATCCTGGTCGTAGGAAAGAACTTCACCGGTATAGGCGTCAATATCATAGTCGTATTCAGTGTAGTCAATAGAATAGAATTCTAAGTCATATACAAGCTTATCAGCTTCATGGTCGAGACCGGTTTTTATAAATGTAGCCTGGTCAGAAGCGACGCCGGCATGGGATAATGCAATGCTTTTTGCCCGGCCTTCACCTATGAGATTATCATGAATAGTGTTTCGTGATGTGTTAGCTGTATCTGATGTATTATTTTTCTCAGAAGTGGTTCCGGAGCCATTTGTAAAACCACATCCCGCTAATATTGTGATAGTTAAGGTTAATATTATAAAAGTTAAATATCTTTTCATAAGCTGCATCTCCTTTCGAATTTATTATTTTCAGGAGATGTTTTTGTAATTCGTAAATAAATAAAAAAATGCAGAAATCTTATTTGGAAAAGATTTCTGCACTATAAAATTAATTATTATCAATTCTTTCGTCAATATCAATATATGGGACATGATGTCCTACATACTTGTATGCCGGACGAATTATCTTACCGGCATTAACAATCTCTTCTATGCGGTGGGCTGACCAGCCGGAAATACGTGAGATTGCGAATAAAGGAGTGAATAACTCATTAGGAAGACCGAGCATGTTGTAAACAAAGCCGCTGTAGAAGTCGACATTTGCACAGATGTGCTTGAAGAGTGTCTTCTCCTGCATGATAAGCTTTGAAGCAAGTCTTTCTACACGGTCATAAAGCTCAAACTCTTCCATGCGTCCCTTTTCCTCTGCAAGAGAACGGGCGTATTTCTTAAGGATAACCTCTCGTGGGTCAGACAGTGTATAAACTGCATGTCCCATACCGTATATAAGACCCTTACGGTCAAAGGCTTCCTTGTGGAGTATCTTTAATAAGTATTCTGAAAGCTCGTCTTCATTGGTCCAGTCCTTAACATTGACCTTGATATTGTCAAACATCTGCTGAACCTTAATGTTAGCACCACCATGCTTAGGTCCCTTAAGTGAACCAAGGGATGCGGCAACAGCAGAATAAGTGTCAGTACCGGTAGATGATACTACATGGGTAGTGAATGTAGAGTTATTACCACCGCCGTGATCTGCGTGAAGTACAAGTGCTACGTCAAGAACCCTTGCTTCAAGTTCAGTATACTTCGCATCGGAACGCAAGATTCTTAAAAGGTTCTCTGCTGAGGATAATCCCGGCTGAGGACGTCTGATAATAAGACTCTGGTCGAGGAAGTAGTGACGGTATGCCTGATAACCATATACTGAAATAAGAGGAAACTTAGCGATAAGATGTAAAGCCTGCTTAAGTACGTTCTCAACGCTGGTATCATCAGCATAATCATCATAAGAGTAAAGTGTAAGTACACCTCTCTGTAAAACATTCATCATATTGTTACTTGGAGCTTTCATAATGATGTCGCGGACAAACTTATCAGGAAGTGTACGGTACTCATCAAGGAGCATAATAAAATCATCTAACTGCTCTCTTGTAGGAAGTGAGCCAAAAAGCAACAAATATGTAATTTCTTCAAATCCATAGCGACGATCTGTAAAACCATTTACAAGATCATTTACATTATAGCCCTGATAATACAGTCTTCCTTCATCAGGGATATTCCTTCCGTGTTCTGATTTGTAAGCAACAACGTCTGATATCTCAGTAAGACCTGTAAGAACACCTTTACCATTTGATTCTCTAAGACCACGCTTAACGTCGTATTCGGCGTAAAGGCTCTGGTCGATACGTCCGGATCTCATGCAGTATTCCACAAGTTTATTTAATTTTTTTGATTCGTTATTATTCAGTCTGTTATCAGTCATGTGTATCGGCTCCTTTCAAAGCATTATTTCATACTTTATCATGATAATGCAAACTAATCAATGTTTATTTAAAAATTATATCAGTAAAAATAAATATTTGCAGATATAAAGCCATAATAAGGCTGTGTTTATGATGTAAGCATTAGTTTACAGGGTTATCTTTTGATAATCATCACCGGAATAGGCGGGTTGTTAGGCCTGTTAAAGTAATCCATACGAAGAACCGTGTATCTTTTTGAATCCAGGTCTTTTACATAAGCAAGAATGGCATCTCTTTCTTCAAATCCGGTATCGCCGCCGCTGTAAATACAAAGACTCATAAGACCACCTTTTTTAAGAAGGGTAAGTCCGGTTTCAATGGCGCTAATACTTGTGCCAGCTTTAGTTGAAATATTGTGGTCAGCCCCGGGAAGGTATCCGAAATTAAAAACAATGCAGTCAATACTTTCGGTCCCGGCGTATTTAGTCATGTTACAATGACTATCAAGGATAACATCTGCCCGATGAGAAAATCCTTCAGCATTAAGTCTGTTAATAGTACTTAGTATTGCCTGTTCCTGAATGTCAAATGCAAGCACATGTCCGCTATCGCCACACAATCTGCACAGAAAAGCAGTGTCATTACCATTACCGGCAGTAGCATCAATACAGAAACTGCCTTCAGCTATGTGCAATTGTATAAAATGGTGACACAATTCGGTAATCTGCAAATTAATCATTTGAGTTAAAAGCTCCTGATAAAATAATATTAATTTTATAATTCATAAAGTTATTAGTCAATAACGAATAAATGTGATTAATAAAAAATTCATTTGAATTATGTAGGTATATTAGTTATAATCAATAATAGTGAGATTATACTAGGAGGCATTTATGGGAGATACATATATTGAACAGATGGTAAAAAGAGTTACACCGCTTTATTTGGTTATAGCGAAGTGGATGTTAATTGTATTAGAATGTTTTATAATATTAACAGGAATGATGTTTTTTGATGTTTTTATATTAATTATCGCTACAGCTCTTGGTTTTGGAATTTACTTTTTGATAAGAAGATGGGATTTGGAGTATGAATATATATACCAGAATGGTGAGCTTGTTATCGATAAGATTATGTCTAAGGCAGCCAGAAAGAGAGTATGTACAATAGACGTACAGTCTATGGAACTTATGTTTAAGGGTACAGACCATCCGGAAGCTAGACCATTCAGAGAGTTTAAGGTTAAGAATTTTACAACCGGCTGTCATGACGACAGAGTTTATACAATAGTTGTTGGCGGTTCTCAGAATGTTAAGGTTCTTTTCGAGCCTAATGAGGAGATTGTTGGTGCTATCAGAATGATGGCGCCTCGTAAGGTGAAGCAGGATTAATATGAAGTTTGATGGTGTTATATTTGATTTAGATGGAACGCTTCTTGATACTATAGATGACCTTACCGACAGTGTGAATGCGGCGTTGTCAGAGTTGCATCTTCCACTACTCGGCTATAGAGATGTTATGGCGAGAGTGGGTAATGGCTTTAAGGTGTTACTTGAGAGATGTATTCCTGAAAGTATGAGCAATCCGGAGAATCTGGACATTGCATACAATGCCTTTGTAGACAAGTACCAGCAGTGCTATGCAAACAAGACAAAGGCTTATACCGGTATTAAGGAGCTGGTGAGTGAGCTTAATTCTCTGGGTATTAAGATGGCTGTTAATACAAATAAGCGCGATGACTACGCTAATAAGCTTATAGCTTTACATTTTGGCGAAGATACATTCTTTGAGGTGCTTGGCGAAGGCAGAGGTTTTTTAAAGAAACCACATCCTGATGGTGCCTTGTATCTTGCGAAGATTATGGGATGTGACCCTGCAAGAGTTGTGTATATAGGAGATTCCCAGACTGATGCGTTAACCGGTAAGAACGCCGGTATGCAGGTTATAGGTGTGTGCTGGGGTTTTAGAGACCGGGAGATACTTGAAGAATATGGCGTGGATTATGTAGTAGAGACACCGAATGAGATATTGGAGATAATTAAAGAATAGAGAGTTTAAGAGGGACATTCCGCGAGGAAGGTCCCTTAATCTTTTATATAGCAGAATATACAAATAAACTTTCGACAGTAGTTTGTTGGTAGAATATTCATGATTACAATTCTATAGTTTCTTTCCACACCTCTATAAGCTTCTCTAAAGAGCAGGCCGCATTTGCAGGACTGGTAGACGGAAGCTTTATCGGCTCTATTCCTGTAGTCTTAAAAATATATTTGTTGTAGAGGTTGTAGGAAGCAGTTCCGTTGCAGTATATGTGGTTTATAGGTGCATTATCTAGAATAACTGATAAATCATTAGGTATCACATTCTTAATGCTTGAATCACTGGAGCCGTATATATCGCAGCTTGCAATTACGTCCCAGACTGCTATGTGGTGTTTTAGGAGAAGTGCCTTTTTATCTTCAATGGTCTGGGGCAGAATTTCTCCCGTAAGTGCACTTATCACCTTCCAAAATCGGTTCTGAGGATGGTGGTAAAAGAAACACCCTTCTCTGGACTTAACCGAGGGAAAAGAGCCCAGAATTAATATTCGACTTTCATTATTAAAAACCGGTGGTATTTCATGATTTACATGAGCGTAATCGGATGAATTAAAGTTCATTGCATTCTCCTCTTAAAAACATATTGACAATGATGATTATAACACATATTCAGTCTTGCTTAAACAGTATACAAGCACTTATGAAAACACTAAAAATATATATTATCTGAGGTCTGCGAAAAATTCTCACAGAAGCGCCTGTGAACGCAAGTGAACCGAAGCGATTGGGAGAATTTTTCGAAGGACTCATTTATATAAGTAATATTTAGTATTTTCATAACATTCTTATTTAACACCGCGTATCTTTTCCATGCTTTTGGATAAAATGATTTGTAGAAACTACATGATACGGAGGTTTAACATGAAGATTGCATTTTACGGGACAAAGTCCTATGACAAATTGTTTTTTGAGCCGCTTTCCAAGGAGTACGGTTACACCATTAAGTTTGTCAGAGGCTTATTAAATGATGATAATATTGTGCTGGCGGAAGGCTGTGACGCAGTCTGTGTGTTTGTAAACGACAAGGTTGATGAGAAGCTTATTGACAAGTTATACAAAATGAATGTTAAAGCACTTCTGCTTCGCTCCGCCGGTTACAATCACATTGATTTAAAGGCTGCTAAGGGCAAGCTTCATGTGCTAAGGGTGCCTAGTTATTCCCCGGAGGCGGTAGCGGAATTTGCCATGTCGCTGCTTTTATCGGTAAACAGAAAGACCCACAGGGCCTATGTGCGTACAAGAGAGTTTAATATGAGTATACAGGGGCTTATGGGTGAGGATTTGCATGGTAAGACTGCCGGCGTGGTTGGTACCGGTAAAATCGGTCAGGCAATGATAAGGATTCTTAAAGGCTTTGGAATGCATGTTATTGCCTATGATGTGTACCCTAACAATGATTTAGAGGTAGAGTATGTGACTCTTAATGAACTTTTGGAGCGTTCCGATGTAATCAGTCTTCACTGTCCGCTTACAAAGGAGACCTATCATCTGATTGATGAGAACGCGATAAAGAAAATGAAATGTGGAGTGTATCTTGTAAATACTTCAAGAGGTGCACTTATTGATGCGGCAGCAGTTATGGAGGAACTCAAAACAGGAGATACCTTTGCCGGAGTTGCCCTTGACGTTTATGAGGAGGAGGACGGACTGTTCTACGAGGACCATTCAAACAGGCCGGTAGCCGATGACGTTATTGCAAGACTTATGTCCTTTCCAAATGTAATAATAACCTCCCATCAAGGTTTCTTTACAAAGGAGGCCCTTAGGGCGATTGCAATAGTTACCCTTGAAAATGCAAAGAGTATTGAGGAAGGTCGCAATCTTGTAAATGAAGTGATTTATGGTGTAAATGCATAAGGGAAAAAAGCTGCTTGTATTATTGGCGGTCACTCTTGGGGTATATTTATCATTTAAATTCCTACTTCCGCTGGGGTTGCCCTTTCTGGCAGCATACTGGATATCCCTGCTTCTTAAGCCGCAGGTAAAAAAGCTAAGCAAAGCATTTCGCCTGCCTGAATCTTTGAGCATGGCAATTGTTCTTGTGTTGTGGCTGGTTCCTCTTGGAGCGTTGTTACTATATGTGGGGCGGCTGCTTTTATCCCAGGTGTCGTCTTTTGTAACTATGGCACCGGCATTTGTAGATAAGATTTGCAAATGTATAAGTGATGTTTGTTGCAGAGTTGATTATATCTGCGGAATGGAAGACGGTACAATCTATTGCTGGCTGGGAACAAGATATGAGATGATTATCGCCAAGGCTGAAGCGGGGTCTATGGATTTTGTTTTTGGCAATGGTATTCCTATTGTGAGCAGTATTTTCAATGGAATTGCAGTACTGATAATAATATTTATTGCAACTATTCTCTGTACATCTTCCTGGGAGCGTATATTAAAATGGAGATACACTTCTGTATTCAGAGTGGAAATTGACAGGATAGCGTCGAAACTTAAAAAAGCAGCAGTGTCTTTTTTAGGAACCCAGTTAATAATAATGATATTTACAAGTACCATAAGTGCTATAGGTCTTGCTGTTTTAGGAAATAAGTATTCTGTACTCTTAGGAATAGGGATCGGTCTTATGGATCTGCTGCCAATCTTTGGGACCGGCACGGTGTACATTCCCTGGATTATCTACCTTTGTATTTCGGGAAATTATTATAGGGCAGCAGTGGTGATGACTATTTATATACTATGTTATTTTTTAAGAGAACTATTAGAAGCGAAGCTTATGGGAAATGGCATAGGTATGGGTTCCCTCGAAACGCTTATTTCGATATATATAGGCTTCAGGCTTTTTGGAATCGCCGGAGCAATACTTGGTCCTGTAGGGTTTATAATAATAAGAGAGCTTATGGAGTTGTATTGTGGTAAAGCATCCGCTTAAAATGGGGCACAATCTGCACCGCAACCACAGCTTTTAAAATATCAAGAGGAAGAAAACTTATAAAGCCTGTAAAAACAGCAACCTCCCATGTAATACCGGTAATTAACTTTAAATAAATCATTCCGAGAATATTAATTATAAGCACGCCTGTGATTGCTGTAAGAGTATATCTCAGGCGATTGTATTTTTTACCTCTTAATAAAGGAATTATAATAACCATAGGAAGAAAGGCAAGGGTATAGCCTCCCCATCCGGTTAATAGGTAGCCGTAGCCTGCATTTCCGCCGATAAAGACCGGAGCACCCATAATACCTAAAAGCATCCACACCAGAATAGTTAAGAATGCCTGGTGGGTAGGAAATAAAAGCGCAATCAGTAAAATAATAAAGTTAAGCAGGGTAATGTGTGGACTTCCCGGAATTGGCGTAGGAATACTTATGTAGGCTGATATGCAGAGTATTGCAGCAAACATCGCCATGGTAGTTAGTGTCTGAATCGAAAAGTCACTTTTTTTATTGGTAAAGGGTTGTGCAGACATAAATAATTTCCTTTATAGTTTAATTATTTTTGCAATATGAAACAAAGAAAGTATAATAAAGAAGAGTTCTAATGTCAACCAATTTGAATTTAGAGGTTAACAATCGGCACAAAAACAAAGAAATGTGCATAACCACCGAAATTATATTATAATTTGTGGATTAATTGCTTGTTGCAAAATTAATAGGAGTATATTATAATACAAATCAATTGAAGATTTCAGTTTGCGATGAAAAGGACTAGTAGATGTATGATATTTGTTAAAGAGAGCCGGGGAGGGTGAGAGCCGGTACGAAAGAAGCATTGAACCTGCCTTGGAGCACTGTATGAAAGTACAGCGTAGGCCGGCGTTAACGGCATGATGAGAGGAAGCTTATGTTTAGCTTCAATTAGGGTGGTACCACCGTAAGTTCGGTCCCTTGTGCTTTGTGCACAGGGGATTTTTTAGTGCAGAAAACTATAAGAGGAAACTTGTTAAATAAAAGTTTCCGGGAAGAAAGTTATGAGACTTAGAAAGGAAGAATTATTATGGCAAAGGACAAGAAATTAGTAGAATCCATTACATCAATGAGCGAAGATTTTGCACAGTGGTATACTGACGTAGTTATCAAGGCAGAGCTTGTTGAGTATTCAGGCGTTAGGGGCTGTATGATTTTAAGACCTAATGGATATGCAATCTGGGAGAATATCCAGAAGGAATTAGATGCCCGTTTTAAGGAGACCGGCGTGGAGAATGTATACATGCCAATGCTTATTCCGGAGAGTCTTCTTCAGAAGGAGAAGGATCATGTAGAAGGTTTTGCACCGGAGGTTGCATGGGTTACTCAGGGCGGTGGAGAGACATTACAGGAGAGACTTTGTATCCGTCCTACTTCAGAGACATTGTTCTGCGATTTCTTCTCAAAGATAGTTCAGTCTCACAGAGATTTGCCTAAGGTTTATAACCAGTGGTGTTCTGTTATGAGATGGGAGAAGACAACCAGACCATTCCTTCGTTCAGCAGAGTTCTTATGGCAGGAAGGCCATACAATTCATGCGACAGCCGAGGAAGCAGTTGAACGTACAGAGCAGATGCTCAATGTATACGCTGATTTCTGTGAAGAGATTCTTGCGATTCCGGTAATCAAGGGACAGAAGACTGACAAGGAGAAGTTTGCCGGTGCTGAGGCTACATATACTATTGAGGCTCTCATGCACGATGGAAAGGCACTTCAGTCAGGAACAAGCCACTACTTCGGCGATGGTTTTGCGAAGGCATTTGATATACAGTATTCAGATAAGGATAACAAGCTCCAGTACGTTCACGAGACATCATGGGGTATGTCAACCCGTATTATCGGTGCAATTATCATGGTACATGGTGATGACAGCGGTCTTGTGCTTCCGCCAAGAATTGCTCCAACTCAGGTAATGGTAATACCGATTCAGCAGCGTAAGGAAGGCGTTCTTGAGAAGGCAACAGAACTTGAGGCAGCACTTAAGGCAGCAGGCATTCGTGTTAAGACTGATGCTACAGACAAGAGTCCGGGCTGGAAGTTCAGTGAGCAGGAGATGAGAGGTATTCCGCTCCGTGTGGAAATCGGACCAAAGGATATTGAGCAGAATCAGGCTGTTATCGTAAGACGTGATACAAGAGAAAAGACAGTAGTATCTCTTGATGAGCTTGCCGTTAAGACACAGGAGATTCTTGATACTATGCAGGCAGACATGCTTGCCCGTGCAAGAGCTCATGTTGAGGAGTCTACATTTGAAGCAGCAACCTATGATGAGTTCAAGGATATCGCAGCAAATAAGCCTGGCTTCATTAAGATGATGTGGTGCGGCGATTTAGACTGTGAGCTCAAGATTAAAGAGGATGCAGGCGTTACTTCAAGATGTATTCCGTTTGAGCAGAAGGTTATTTCTGATGTGTGCCCTGTATGCGGTAAGCCTGCTAAGAAGATGGTTTACTGGGGCAAGGCATATTAATAAGCAACATCAATTATTTAAATAGTATTAAGATACAGCACCAGCCGAAGATTTGCTTTTTGGCTGGTGTTAATTTATAATAAGTAAGAATAGTGAATTTACGAAATAATAACGATTTGTTAATAGAGGACATAAATAAAAGGAGCATATCAATGATTCAGTCAATAGTCAGGGTGAAAGAGTATGACGAGGAGCTTTTATATAGTGCAGTTTGCAGACATTTTGAAGCTCTGGGTGTGGCAGAAGATATAAAGCCGAATATGAAGGTTGCCATTAAGCCAAATTTTGTGATGGCATGCAAACCGGAGATGGGGGCGACTACTCACCCATTGCTTATTAAGGCTGTAGTAACCTGGTTAAAGGAGCATGGCGTTGAAAATATAACTGTAGCTGAAAGTTCCGGAGGAATTTATACACCGGAGCATATGAAGAAGGTTTACAGCGTCTGCGGAGTTATGGGAATAGGTATTGATGAGGTGCTGAACTTTGACACCGGATTTGGAACTGTAAATACAAAAGCCGGTTTTGCCAACGGAAGCTTTCATGTGATAAATCCGATAATAGATGCAGACTATATAATAAACATCCCAAAGATTAAGACTCATGGCATGGTTGGTTTTTCCTGTGGCATGAAGAATATATTTGGAGTAGTTCCGGGGCTTGAGAAGCCGCAGATGCATTACAGATGGCCGGATGCTGAGGATTTTTCAAATATGATTTTAGAACTTGACAAAACTATTGCTCCGGCAGTTACTATTGTGGATGCCATAGAGGGCATGGAGGGAAATGGTCCTACCGGCGGAGACAAGAAGTATTTAGGCTATACTTTTGCATCAAAGGATATGTATACCCAGGACTGGTACCTTGCCGGCTGTATAGGTTTAAATCCGGAGGATATAATTATGCTCAGGCAGGCAATGGATGCCGGATATATGCATATAGATGAGATGGAGTTAGTGGGTGATGAGTTTACGGAAGGTGTAATACCTTTTGTACTTCCTGATACAAAGCGCTTAGATTTCGTAGACAAAGTACCTTCTTTCTTAAGTAAGCCGGCATCCTATCTGATGAAAAAGGTTCTCAAATCTTATCCTAAGGTTGATAATGACTTATGTGTGGGCTGTGGAAAGTGCGCTGAAAGCTGCCCGCCACAGATAATAAAGATAAAAAATAAAAAGGCCCATTTTAGAAAAAGAGGCTGCATATCCTGCTTCTGTTGTCAGGAGATGTGCCCCATGAAAGCAATATCAGTTAAGAAAGCATTGTAAGAATGATTTACTGATTTTGACTTTCACGATTTGTTACACCTAAGGCTTTTTGATTGTAATAGTAAATGGGTCATGTTAAAATAAATAAAGCAACCGTGGTGCAGGGGTTGGCCTCTATTCTGCATAGAGTGGAGGTTGTGCTGATGAATAATTAATTAGTGTTTTTACTTTTCAACAGAATAAATATATGTATTTGCGGGGTAGAACGTGAGAATAGAGATTCCTAATAATGTTGCAAAGATTATAAGTATATTAGAAGCGGAGGGCTTTGAGGCTTACGCAGTCGGAGGCTGTGTCAGGGATACGATTCTTGGCAGAGAGCCGGAGGACTGGGATATAACAACCTCGGCGAAGCCGGAGGAGATTAAGGCTCTTTTCAAAAGAACTGTTGATACCGGCATACAGCATGGTACGGTTACGGTGCTTTTGGGCGGCGGAAGCTATGAAGTTACCACCTACAGGGTAGACGGAGAGTATGAAGATGGCAGACATCCGAAGCAGGTGGAGTTTACAGCCAGCCTTGTAGAAGATTTAAAGAGAAGAGATTTCACGATAAACGCTATGGCTTACAATCCAAAGACCGGTCTGGTAGATGAATTTGATGGTGTTGGAGATTTACAGCGTGGCGTTATTAAGTGCGTCGGTGTGCCGGAGGAGAGATTTTCTGAGGATGCTCTTAGAATGCTTCGTGCAGTAAGATTTTCAGGACAGTTAGGATTTAGCATTGAGGAGAATACCTTTGAGGCTATAAAGAAGCTTTCCGGGAATCTGAGACTGATAAGTGCAGAGAGAATTCACACCGAGCTAAACAAGCTTCTTGTGTCGCCGCATCCGGATTATTTAAGAATTGCTTATGAGACCGGGATTACTGCTGTAGTTATGCCTGAGTTTGACAAGATGATGGTGACTCCGCAGAAGAATAAGTATCACCACCTGAATGTAGGTGAGCACACTCTTAAGATGATGAGTGTTATAGATGCGAGTCCTTTACTTAGGTGGACAGCCTTATTCCATGATGTGGGTAAGCCGGAAGCATTTACCCAGGATCCGGATGGAACTATTCACTTTTATGGACATGCGGCTATTGGCAGTAAGATTGCCTATGATATCATGAAGAGACTGAAGTTTGATAACGATACTTTGAATAAGGTGGTAAAGCTGGTAGAGTATCATGAGCTGCGGTTTGAGCCTACATCAACTTCGGTACGAAGAAGAGTGAACAAGGTTGGAGAAGATTTGTTTGACTACCTGCTTGATGTGTTTAGAGCAGACAGCCTTGCTAAGACTGATTATGCAATTGAGCATGACAAGCCTGTAATTGCTATGGTGAAAGGGTATTATGAAGATATCCTGAGAGCAAAACAGTGTACGTCACTTGCGACCCTTGAGGTTAAGGGCAGAGATTTGATTGCCCATGGCATGAAGCCGGGCAAGGAGATAGGTGATGCATTGGATAAGTGTCTGGAGTGGGTTATCGAGCACCCGGAGGACAATGATAAAAACAAGCTTTTAAGTCTGCTTGGGCTTAATGATTAATCTTTATATTTCAAGCATTTTTTAAGAGATTGCCTCATAACTTAGAAAGAAGCCTTTAATTGCGTACATCAATAGTATGTAATATTAGAGGAGATTTCTAAGGGGGATTTTATTATGGGCGAGCGAGGGCTTGATGTATTAGATAAATATGATATAGAAGTGTTACGCACTGCTAAGGTGCGAGGAGCTATAAAGTGTGAGACTGATAAAGGAGTCTATCTGCTTAAGGAGTTTGGCGGTACACTGCAAAGAGTCGAGCTTGAGGATAAGATTTTAACAGCCCTTGCCGATAGAATCTGTGTTGAAACATATCTAAGAAATAATGAAGGCGGTCTTGTTACTGAAAGTGAAGAAGGCATTAAGTATGTAGTTAAGACATGGCACGAGGGCAGAGAGTGCAACGTCAGAGAATCAAAGGAAGCGTGTCTTGCAGTAAGAATGATGGCGTGGATGCATATTGAACTTACCAAGCTTGATGATGTGAGTGTTATCGTTGCCTGTGATTCTGATACCGAGAGTGATATGGAGACTATGAGCTTTCAGCCGGGAAGAGAACCTATGACCAGTCTGTTTTTAAGACATAACCGGGAACTCAAGCGAGTGAAGACTTATATTAAAGCGAGAAAGACCAAGAACAATATTGAACGAATTATAATTAATAGCTTTGATATGTTTTTTGAACAGGCAGTGCAGGCTTTAAATTTGTCAGGAGAGGTTTGCGTTGATATACCTGAAAACTGGACTCATGGAGAGTTTAGTCACCATCACGTTATTTTGGGACCAAGGGTTAATGTTATAACTGAGTTTTCACGCATGGCGAAGGGGATACAGATTGAAGATTTGTATTACTTTACGAGAAAGATATTAGAGAAGAATAAGTGGGACATTAAGTTAGCCAATGCTATGTTTGATGCCTATAATTCAGTAAGAGCAGTCTCTCAGCGAGAGTGGGACTACTTATATTTGTTGTTTTTGTACCCTGAAAAGTATTGGAAGCAGCTGAACTTCTACTACAATTCTAATAAGGTCTGGATTCCGGAGAAGAATGTTAACAAGCTGCAGGCAGTTATTGCCCAGAAACCGATGAGAGATAAGTTTTTGGAGAATCTTTTTACTAAAACAACTTTTGCCGGCCAGGCTTAGGCTGTGTTTTTTATATGAATCAGGAGCATATGTTGGTGCTGTATACTGATGAAGAAGATTTTGCTAATAACTTTGAATAGCGATATGTGCTTAATTAACGGTAAGATAAACATATCTTTGTAAAGTACGATAGTTGAATTTAACTATTAAATAATATATAATAATTTATATAATTATGTAGTAACGGAGGAGTATTTATGGGATACATGGATATTTACAACGAGTGGCTTTCTAATCCTTATTTTGATGAGGATACAAAAGCAGAGCTTAGAGCGATTGCTGATGATGAGAAAGAGATTGAAGAAAGATTCTATACAGAGTTATCATTTGGTACAGCCGGACTTAGAGGGGTTATCGGTGCCGGTATTAACAGAATGAATATTTACACAGTTAGAAAGGCTACTCAGGGTCTTGCAAATTATATTATCAAGATGGGTGGCGAGGATAAGGGCGTAGCAATTGCTTACGACTCAAGACGTATGTCACCGGAATTTGCTGATGAAGCAGCTCTTTGCCTTAATGCGAATGGTATTAAGACCTATAGATTTGAGACTCTCCGCCCAACACCGGAGTTATCATATGCAGTTAGAAAGTTAGGCTGTATTGCCGGTATTAATATTACTGCAAGCCACAACCCACCTGAATATAATGGTTACAAGGTGTACTGGGAGGATGGTGCGCAGATTACACCACCTCATGATACAGGTATCATGGACGAGGTTAAGGCTGTTACAGACTTTGCAAAGGTTAAGACTATGAGCCTTGAAGATGCGAAGGCAACAGGTCTTTATATAACAATTGGTGCGGATATAGATGATGCATACATGGAAGAGCTCAAGAAGCAGGTAAAGAACTGGGACTGCATCAAGGAGATGGGAAGCAAGATAAAGATTGTATATACACCACTTCATGGTACAGGTAATATTCCTGCAAGAAGAATTCTTGAGGAATTAGGTTTTGAGAATGTATACGTTGTACCTGAGCAGGAGCTTCCTGATGGTGAGTTCCCTACAGTAAGTTATCCGAATCCTGAGTCTGAAGAGGCCTTTGAGCTTGCTCTTAAGCTTGCTAAGGAGAAGGATGCAGACCTTGTGCTTGCAACTGACCCGGATGCGGACAGGCTTGGTGTATACGTTAAGGATTCTAAGAGCGGAGAGTACATTACACTTACAGGTAATATGTCAGGCTGTCTTCTTGCAGATTACGAGGTTAGCCAGATTAAGGAGCTTAGCGGACTTCCTGAGGACGGAGCGATTATTAAGTCTATCGTTACTTCTAATCTTGCAGATGCTATTGCGAAGTATTACGGTGTAGAGCTTATTGAAGTGCTTACCGGCTTTAAGTATATCGGACAGCAGATGCTTAACTTTGAGCAGACCGGTAAGGGTACTTATCTTTTCGGTTTTGAGGAGAGTTATGGTTGTCTTATTGGTACTCATGCAAGAGATAAGGATGCGATTGTTGCTACTATGGCTCTTTGTGAGGCAGCAGCTTACTTCAAGACTAAGAATATGACCCTCTGGGATGCCATGATAGAGATGTATGAGCGCTATGGTTACTACAAGGATGATATCAAGTCTATTACACTTAAGGGTATCGAAGGTCTTGAGAAGATTCAGAGCATACTTAATACTTTAAGAAATGACCCACCGAAGGCGTTTGGTGATTACAAGGTAACTTCTTTCAGAGATTATAAGAATGATACAGTTACTGATATTGCTACAGGAGAGGTTAAGCCAACAGGGCTTCCTAGTGCGAACGTTCTCTACTTTGATATGGAGGATGATGCTTGGCTTTGTGTAAGACCTTCAGGTACAGAGCCTAAGGTTAAGTTCTACTATGGTGTAAAGGGTACATCATTAGAGGACGCTGATAATAAGTCTGCAGAGTTTGGCAAGCTTGTTATGGATATGATTAATGAGATGTTGTAATAATATATAGATGACAATGGTGGGTGTCCTAAAATGCAGGGCACCCACTTTGTCTGTGATAATGTTAAAAAATACAAGAGTTAAAGGCGTGTCGCTTGCGACACGCCTTTAACTATATCATATATAACCAGTATATTTAATTATTATACAATACCCTGTGCTGTCATAGCATCTACAACCTTCTCGAAGCCTGCGATGTTGGCACCTGTAACATAGTCGCCAGGAACACCGTACTTCTTAGCAGCTGCGTCAGCATTGTGGAAGATGTTAACCATAATGCTCTGAAGCTTGTTGTCAACCTCTTCGAATGTCCAGCTGAGTCTCTCACTGTTCTGTGACATCTCAAGAGCTGATGTAGCAACACCACCTGCGTTAGAAGCCTTACCAGGAGCGAATAATACGCCGCTTTCCTGAATGTACTTTGTAGCCTCAAGTGTAGTAGGCATGTTAGCACCTTCTGCAACAGCGATAACGCCGTTAGCAACGAGGTTCTTAGCGTCTTCTAAGTTAAGCTCGTTCTGTGTAGCACATGGAAGAGCAATGTCAACCTTAACAATCCACTGGTTTGTACCCTCAGCCTTCTTGTCGTGATACTCTGCTGATGGTCTTGCAGCAGCATACTCTGTAAGACGGGCACGCTTAACTTCCTTAACTTCCTTAAGTAATGCAACATCAATTCCTTCAGAATCATAAATCCAGCCTGTTGAATCTGAAACTGTAACAACCTTAGCACCGAGCTGCTGAGCCTTTTCACAAGCGTAGATAGCAACATTACCTGAACCTGAGATAGCAACAGTCTTGCCAGCGAACTCAATGTTGTTGCACTTTAACATCTCGTTTGTAAAGTAGATAAGACCGTAACCTGTAGCTTCCTTTCTTGCTAAAGAACCACCATATGATAATCCCTTACCTGTAAGAACGCCTTCGTAAAGACCACGGATTCTCTTGTACTGACCGTACATATAACCGATCTCTCTTGCACCTACACCGATGTCACCTGCAGGAACGTCAGTATCAGCACCGATGTACTTGCAAAGCTCTGTCATAAAGCTCTGGCAGAATGCCATAACTTCTCTGTCAGACTTACCCTTAGGATCGAAGTCAGGACCACCCTTACCGCCGCCGATTGGAAGGCCTGTAAGAGAGTTCTTGAAAATCTGCTCAAAACCTAAGAACTTGATAATACCGATATTTACTGATGGATGGAATCTGATACCGCCCTTGTAAGGTCCGATAGCAGAGTTGAACTGTACTCTGTAACCTGTGTTAACCTGAACCTGTCCCTTGTCATCAACCCATGGTACTCTGAACTTGAACTGTCTCTCCGGCTCACAGATTCTTTCAAGAAGAGCTTCTCTTCTGAACTTTTCTTCATTTGCTTCAATTACAGGTCTTAATGAGTTAAGAACTTCTTCAACTGCCTGTAAAAATTCCGGCTCACTCGCATTCTTCTTGGAAACGAGCTCTAATACCTCATCAACGTATGACATGATAGTCTCCTCCTAAATATATATTATAACGCGTTATAAAGCTAGAGTATTGAAGCAAAAATGACAACTTCCACCTTACCGCATTATTTTTTTATGATTGATTATTATAGTACAATCGCTTTAAGTAGTCAATAAAAGTATTTCATATATTTTAAGCCAAATTTTAAGGATTTTTGTTTAAAATTCCACAAAAGACGGACAAAAATCCGTGAGACAAAGACAAAATGTGAAGGTTGTTCGTTTAGTTTTAACTGTTTCTATTATTTTAGTGATGATAGCAACTGTCTCTGCAATTGTTTATAGATAACTTTTTTATTAGTTAGTGAATCATGGGCACGATAACACCGTTTATATTTTGTAATGATAAATATGGCATGGTGTTACATTGCAAAGAGGAGATGAAAATTCGTATTTATGCAAAATGTCCAAAAAGCTTTGCTTAAATGGTGGAATGTACAACAAAAAGACTAGTTTAAAAACATAATGTTGTATAAAAATAAATATAAATTCACAACATATTAAAGCTTGACAATTAAAATAATTGACAAAATTCATAAATTCTAATATTATATAGATATGTAAATTGCAGATACTAAAGATTGCGTTGATATTGGAGGTAATAATGAATCTTGAACAGGCGGTATTAAGTCAAAGTGAAGCTATGATACGAAGCTTGCAGGAAAGCCTTCGTATCCCTAGCGTACAGGGCCCGGCAGGGGAAGGAGCTCCTTATGGTGCGGAGGTCAGACGATGCCTTGATCATGCTTTGGATACGGCCTGCAGGCTTGGTTTTTCTGTTACGGATATGGATCATCATATGGGCTGGTGCGAGTATGGTGATGGCGAAGAGATGGTTGCTGTGCTCGGACATCTTGATGTAGTTCCTGAAGGGGAAGGATGGAGCTTTGAACCTTACGGGGGAGAAGTAAGAGACGGTATGATACTTGGCCGTGGTACTACAGATGATAAAGGGCCTACAATTGCAGCATTGTATGCACTGGCGGCCATTAAAGAATCGGGACTTCCGATACGCCGCAGGATTCGCCTTTTCTTTGGAACTAACGAAGAGACCGGGTCTAATGATATGAAGTATTATGTAAGTCATGGTGGAGAGATGCCGGTCATGGGCTTCACACCGGATGGCGAGTATCCGGTTATCAATGGCGAGAAGGGTATTATTAATGTTACTTTCTCTAAGAAGTACAATCAGCAGAATGCAGATGTTAAGCTGGTTCGTATCCAGGGCGGTCTTGCACCGAATGTAGTACCGGCTCATGCAGAGGCCAAGTTTATCTGTGATTCTAAGCTCGCAGAAGAAATAGTTAGCCGAAAGCTTGACAAGGTTCATTTTAGTATGACCGATAATGGTTTCAAAGTGTGTGCCGAGGGTGTCGGAGCTCACGGAAGTACACCGGAGCTTGGTGAGAATGCCATAGGAAGACTTCTTCAGGCAATTGACACTCTGCCAATTGATGGTGAACTTGCAGATACAGTACATTTTATAGCTGAGAAGCTTGGTATGGAGACTGACGGTAGTTCGGCAGGGATTTATTTAGAAGACGATATTTCAGGAAAACTTACTCTTAATTTAGGTGTAATTGAAGGTGATGAGAATGGTCTTTCATTTAAGATTAATTATCGATATCCGGTAACGAAGTGCTATGATGACTGTGGGCATAAGTTTAAAGAATTGTTTGAACAGGCCGGATTTACTTTGGAGGGAGAGACCCACAAGGCAAGTCTTTATATTCCTGAGGACAGTGAACTGATACAGACTTTATTAAGAGTTTATACTGAAAAGACCGGGGATATTAACGGCAGACCGAAGTCTATCGGAGGCGGAACCTATGCTAAAGCACTGCCGAACACAGTTGCTTTTGGACCGATTTTTCCGGGAGATGAAGTTCGTGAACATGAGCCTGATGAATATATAGAAGTTGATAAGTTGATAAAAAATGCCCAGATTATCGCGGCGGCGATGTATGAACTGGCAAAATAATATATATGAGGTGATATAATTTGAAAATTACACAGGTCCGCTTAGGACGCATATCGGTACCACTTAGAGTACCATTCAAAACAGCTCTTCGAAGCGTAAGCAGCGTAGAAGACGTAATTGTTGAAATCTACACTGACACAGGTCATGTAGGTTATGGTGAGGCTCCGCCTACAGGAGTTATTACCGGTGATACCACCGGAGCTATTATCGGTGCGATACAGGACCATATAGCAAAGAGCATTATTGGCAGAGATGTTGATGATTTCGAAGACATCATGCAGGTTGTACAGAATTGTATAATACACAATTCAAGTGCCAAGGCAGCGGTTGATATGGCACTCTGGGATTTGTACGGACAGTTATACAAGATACCTGTATACAAGATGCTTGGTGGAGCAAGAAAGAGCATTGTAACTGACATTACTATCAGTGTTAACAGTCCTGAGGAGATGGTTAGAGATGCTCTCGATGCAATTGACAGAGGCTACGACTGCTTAAAGGTTAAGGTTGGAGCGAATCCTACACTTGATGTGGCCCGCCTTGCGGCAATCAGAGGTGCAGTTGGTGATGACATCTGCATCAGAATTGATGCTAATCAGGCATGGCAGCCGAAGGAGGCTGTAAGAATCCTTAACCAGATGCAGGATAGAGGACTTAAGATTGAATTTGTAGAACAGCCGGTTAAGGCTCATGATATAGAAGGTCTTAAGTTCGTTACACAGCACAGTTACGTTCCGGTACTGGCTGATGAAAGTGTATTCTCACCGCAGGATGCTCTCAATATTATGAAGCAGGGTGCGGCCGATTTGATAAATATCAAGCTTATGAAGTGCGGCGGTATCTACAACGCTCTTAAGATTGCAAGTGCGGCAGAGATATATGGTGTTGAATGTATGATAGGTTGTATGTTAGAAGCTAAGATTTCGGTTAATGCTGCAGTAGAAGTGGCTTGTGCAAAGAAAATCATTACAAAGATTGATTTGGACGGTCCGGTTCTCTGTAAGGAAGACCCGATAATCGGTGGTGCTGTATTTGATGAAAAGATAATTACAGTATCAGATGAGCCTGGTCTTGGTATCAAGGGTATTGAGCCTGGCAGAATTAAGTATATTGATTAATGTACGAAAAATAAAATTTAAAGGAGAATTATATGATTACATCCGGTTTTACATATGTTGCAACTCTGCTTTTTATGGCAGCAGTTTTAGTTACATTAGAGAAAAGTTCAAAGGGCGTAGCTGCAAAGTTTTTTAAGTACGTTCCTGCAGTAGTTTTATGTTACCTTATTGCTATGATTTTCTGTACACTTAAGGTGTGGGATTTGGAAGCTACAAAGCCTGCATACAGTGCATTAAAGAACAGTTTAACTTACGCTATGGTATTTACAATGTTACTCCGTTGTGATATCCGTAAGATTATCAAGCTCGGACCGAAGATGCTTCTTGGTTTCTTCTCAGCTTCAATTACCATTATGATCGGTTTTGTATGTGCATTCCTTATTATGAAGGGTGTTATCGGTTCAGATTCATGGATGGGTCTTAGCGCTCTTTGCGGAAGCTGGCTTGGCGGTTCTGGTAACATGGTAGCTGTACAGGCAGCTCTTAACATCAGCGAGGCTGATATGGGCTATGCCCTTGTTATCGACTCAATCGACTATTCACTTTGGGTAATGTTCCTTCTTTGGGTAATCAATCTTGCACCTAAGTTCAACAAGTGGACAAAGGCTGACACATCAAAATTAGATGAAGTGTCAAAGAAACTTGCTGATGATGCAAAGGGAAATACAAAGCCTATCACTTTCCAGAGTCTTATTCTTCTTATCGGTTTAGCACTTCTTGTATCTGCTATAGGACAGAATGTTGGTACAGCGATTAACGGAGCTCTTCCTTGGTTAGATAAGGCAACATGGACAGTTCTCTTTATTACAGTATTAGGTCTTGTTGGTGCGGTTTCACCATTAGGCAAGGTTGCAGGTTCAGCAGAGGTTTCAAACCTCTTACTCTACAGCGTTATCGCATTACTTGCTTCACGTGCAAGCTTATTAGAGTTAGGCGATGCTCCTATGTGGATTCTCACAGGATTCATTATCTTAGCAATCCATGGAATTCTTATGGTTGTTCTTTGCAAGCTGTTTAAGATTGATTTGTTCACCGGTGCAGTTGCTTCTCTTGCAAATATCGGTGGTACAGCATCAGCTCCTGTACTCGCAGGTTCATACTCAGGTTCATTAGTACCAGTTGGTATTCTCATGGCACTTTTAGGTTATGTAATTGGTACACCGTGTGGTGTAATGATAGGAAACCTTATGAAGTTCCTTGCATAAATAAATAACATACATACAATTTATCAATCTCCAATAGATAAAGCCCCTGCTTTCGGATATGGAAAGCAGGGGTTTTAGTTTTAATGATTAACCTTTGTTATTAAATTTTACATTCAGCAGCACAATCGACCCAAGCACACACACCATTCCAAGCACATTCCACAAGTCCATTTTCTCATGGAATACTACAAGTCCCCAGAGAGTTGCACTTACCGGCTCCACGCTTGCCATTATGGAAGCTGTTCCTGCAGGAGTGTATTTCAGCCCCTGATTGTAAACTATGTAAGGAAGGACTGTAGATATAACGGCTAAGAACACAGCGTAAATAAACAAGTGAAGGCTTGAACTTAGCTCCACATAAACTAATTTTACATCTGCCAGCGGAAGACTTCCGATAGTAGCAAATAAAAATGTATAGGCTGCTACAGTGAGCGGCTTGTATTTTCTTAAAGCATATGTACCGAAGATGCTGTATAAGGCGTAACCGATGCCGGCACCCATACCAAAGAGGAAGCCCTTTGGCGATAATGCAAGGCTTTCGCCGGAGAAGATGCCGCTTACGAACACGCATCCGACAAAGGAAAGCACAAGAGCAGCAAGTTTTGCTTTAGTAAACTTCTCCTTAAATAAAAATACCGACATAACCATTACAAAGGCAGGAGCGGTGTACAGCAGTATGGCAGCAATACTTAACGAGGTGTAATTCATGGCAGAAAAATAACAGCCATTAAAGAACACTATGCTGAAAATGCCTGTTCCGATAAACATCCATATATCTTTTAAACTAATGCGAAGTGCCTTTCTGTCAGTAATAAGCAGTATCGCAAATATAATAACAGCGGTGAATATCGCCCGGATGAAAATTATATCCAAAGAATTCATGCCGGAAGCGTTTAATTCACGCACGAAAATACCGATGGCACCCCAGAGGATACCAGCGGTAATTATAAACAACGGTGATAACTTTTTCACGATAATCTCCATTCTGTGCCGCGGCACAAATAAAGTCTGAAATTTATCTGTTAAGGCTCAAAGGACGTCCCTTCTTGTCCTTCATCTGAAGGCTTGCAATCTTTAACACATCAACTGTCCACCATATACCAAGACCGCCCCATGTAATCAACTTAAGAATACCAAGACCCCAGTATCCAAGATACATACGGTCAATACCTGCACCACCAAAGAAAAGAGAAAGTAAGAGTGCGGTTTTAGCACTTTTTGGTTTCTTCTCCTTTTTAATATTTGTATTGATATTTTCTGTTGTCTCTGTCTGAACAACAGTGCTTTCGTTCAATTCTGACATAGTAATCCTCCATATTTTAATTAACACCAATAGTGATGAAACTCGGTTGCTCCGCTTCTGAAGAAGCTCCCGCACCCGTCCGTATTCGTAACTTCAAGCTAACGCTTTACGTTACTCATACTGTACATTCGCCAAATATCCGCAATTCATCGTGCTAGCACGAGGATTGCGTCTGTGCAGCTCATTGTTTCACACTAACCTCCTGAAATCTTAAAAACAGTAGCTGTAAGCCTGTCTATTTACATTTATATATTGTAACCTCAAGTTACGTATTTGTCATCTAATAAATGTATAAACTTTACCCACGGAAAGCAAAGTCGGGTGAGTTTACATTCCGTGGATAGAAATTTTTAGGACATATAAGGTTGTCTTGCTTTAATATACAGGTCAATGTCTTCAACAATATAGTTGGTGCCTGTAGTGTGCAAAGCGTCAAAACAGAAATAAATATAATCCCAGACATTATATTGGGTGAATAATCTGCTGACTTGTCTGCCAGTCATGTTCTTTGATTTTTTGTACTGTTCTGTGCAGTATATTAAGAATTTACCTTGCTCTGTCATAATATTAAGTCTCCTCCGGAACTATACCGATAAAATTTATGTAGCTTAATGCTTTTTCAGAAGCCAGTACGAGTTGGTTATACAGTTTTCTGATTTTTAAGGCATCAATAGTCTGTGCTTTAGAAAGTATGCCTGCAGAATATAGTGCAAATGTAGTGTAGACATCATCATTTGCAACCGGTCCTAAAATGAAATCATAAAAGTCTCCGGTATATTTGCCTGCTCTATTATCTGAAACAAAGTCAAGCCAGGCTTCATCGGGGGCGTCAAATCTTAGAAGAGAACATTCCGAAAAAGCCTTGTTATCATCAATTTCATAGATACTAACTGTCTTTACCCCGCACTTACGTCGTTTAGTAACTTTATCTGCAAAGCCACTAGCTTGAAGCTTATTAGTCGTTGTGTAAAATCCGTAGCCAAAATCTAAAAAACGGTTTGTTCTATTAATTTTGGCTCGGTGACAATAATGTTGCTACCGTGATATAGAATCATACTTGTTCCTCCAATAATAATTTAAGATTACTAAGTTTAGTGCAAAATTCAAACACCATATTGAAATGTGCAGGTTCTGCTTTATATAGAGGTTTTGTATGATGAAGTTCAATATGCTTGAATAAGGGGAGAAAATATTGAACAAATCAACTGCTTAAATATATTGTACATAAAACACCGGATAATATCAATTTGTAAATTTTAAATAATGAAACCCGGTCAAATTGACCGGGCCCGCTGAATATGAATTCACTAAAACATGTTGTTACAGCGAATCCGGGTTATTAATACTGGTTTCAAAATACCCAATATTGTCAGGGCTGCAATTACACGTCAAATTAAACTTTTTATCAAATATTTCAGTAATTTCTTTACGAAAACTTCTTATACGCAAAACAGAGGCGTTGTCAAAACAAATGGATACGCACTTTGTAAAGATTTCATGTTCAAGGCATTCATCAATTTCAAAGCTTGCATTATATTTGCGCAACAGTTCAAAGGTAGTCATAAGTCCGATACCGCTTCCGCCGGTAAGTGCGTGGGTTGTGTATCTTGATTTGCCGAGGTTGCGGATTACATTTGCGTCAAACTGCGGACCATTATCATAGATTTTTAAGCAGAAATGTTCATCATTAATCACAAGTGCTAATAATACACTGCCTCTTTCAGTGTCTGTTGCCGAAATAAGAGCATTTTCACCAAGGTCAGCAATCATAGTGTTTAAAACGTTTTCAGAAATAACATTCGATATCAGGAACTTAACGTTGCCGATTACAGTCAAATCAAAAAGAATGTTTGAGTCATTTGCACGATAAAGCAAATATTTCATGACTGCATCGGTAGATCCGATACCGGTTGTGGGGAGTGTTTTGCCTGCTGCTTCGTAGCTATGTACAATACCTTTGCGTTCACCGGACAGACTTTCAAGTTGATTTATCAGGCTTGCCGCTGTTTCACTCAGTTTATCATAGTCGGCAGAGGCTGTCTGAAGAAAGTCTTTAACCGCAAGCTCCATCGCAGGAATAAGCTTGTTGTCCTTATGAATGATTTTAGCAAGCTCGTCGTTATGTGATTTCAGGTTGTCAATCTCCTTCTGCTGAACCTCGATAGTTTTTTCGTAGCGCTCGGTTTCGCGTTTGTGAAGACGCTCAAGGTAGCTGTTGGTGATGATGCTGCGCCACCAGAGGATGAGGATAACGCCAAAAAGAATGACAAGGAAAATCAGTATAGTTGAAACTGTAATGGTTCGATCTTTTATATAAAATAAGGATGCCATAAGTAACAAATATATACTAATAAATACTCCAATATCGTTCGATGCTTTTGTTTCAAGAAAAGGAAGTCCATTTTTAAATCTTTTTATATGAAAAAGTCCTATAGCTAGAACAAATTGAATACTTCCAAATATTAAAGCAGTTGCGATATCGGATAGTATTTGTGATTTGAAATTTAAAAACAAAATATATGTTATTGGTGCAGAAGCTATTATTGAAATTGAAAAAAGAATA
>JAZULV010000037.1:0-32231 GCA_045603305.1 Lachnospiraceae bacterium
TGGACTAATCTCTATGTTAGACTACTACACCGAGAGGTGTGTTACTTGTTAAGTTGATTGAACCGCCGCTTGCGGAACCGCATGAGCGGTGGTGTGAGAGGTCGAAAATTCCTCACGATGAGGAATTTTCTCCTACTCGATGCGTTTATATTTTGTTTTTACTTTGTGATGATACTAAAAAAAGTCAAAGGGGGAGCGCCCTGGGGCTGTGTCATCATTATATGCGATGGGAGCCCGTGTGCCGGGTTGAGAGGAAGCCATAGCTTCGACCGACCAACCGGATGAAAGATTCACTGGTTGTTTGACAATACAAAACGAAGAGAGGTAGTTGTTATGAAGAACAAAGCGTTACTGTATCGTTTGGTTGTATTGGCAATGTTAGTAGCAGTCGGAGTGGTTATTTCTCCAATATTGCGTGTAGAAGGAATGTGTCCAATGGCACATCTTATTAACATTGTCTGTGCAGTCCTTTTAGGGCCTTATTATGCATTGTTTTGTGCAATCACAATAGGCGTCTTAAGAATGATTTTGATGGGGATTCCGCCAATTGCTTTAACCGGAGCAATATTTGGTGCCTTTTTGTCAGGTCTCTTTTACCGTCTGTCTAAAGGAAGGTTAATCTTTGCAGTCCTTGGTGAGATTGTAGGCACCGGTATTATAGGTGCTATTGCATCATATCCGGTGATGACCTTTATCTGGGGCAGGGAAGGTCTTACATGGATGTTCTATGTACCTTCATTTATCTGCGGAACCCTTATTGGCGGAAGCCTTGCGTTTATTCTGTTAAAGAGAATGGCTAAGATGGGCATACTTATCGATATGCAAAGGAAGCTCGGTGCCAAGGTTTATGACCAGCCTATAAACAAATATGCGGAGGCTCTTGGTATAGTTGCAGTAGGTGCCTTCGCGTGGCTGGCAGTTAAAGTAATAGTGAATACTGTACTAAAAATTACTGAAGGCTTTGCAGTTTATCTGCCATGGTGTGCTCTGGCATTGTTTGTTTTAGGTGCTGGTATATATTTATGGAGTAAAAGAGCAGAGTAATTTAGAGTTGACAATGAGTAAGGTAATTATATGTTAGAAAAAGAAATTGCAAACGCCTGGATAACATTAAAAGAAAGGTGTCCACTGATTCACTGTATCACAAATCCTATATCAATTAATGATTGTGCAAATATTGTGCTGGCAGCGGGAGCAAGGCCGATTATGGCGGAGCATCCGGATGAAGTCTCTCAGATAACCGAGACTTCCGATGCACTTGCTGTGAATCTTGGTAATATAACCGATGCAAGGATAAGCTCCATGAAGATATCCGGCATGACTGCAAAGGCTAAAGGTATAAAGGTGATTATTGATATTGTAGGCACTGCCTGCAGTAATTTAAGACTGGATTACGCCAGAGATTATATAAGTATTGTTAGACCTTCAGTAGTAAAAGGTAATCTGTCTGAATTAAAAGCATTAAGCGGCAGGACGAGCTTTGCATGTGGTATAGATGTGGGCGAAAAAGATGCTTTAATGACAAGCGAGGAGATTGTATCTTTTTTAATGGAGCTGGCTGTAAAATATGATACGGTTATTATGGCATCAGGGAAGGTTGATTATATAACTGATGGAAAAGAAGTTTATGCCGTGTATAATGGTTCACCTAGAATGGCACAGGTAACCGGAACCGGCTGTATGCTTAATGTATTGACAGCCTCATTAATGGCAGTATGTCAACCGTTAAAAGCTGCAGTTTCGGCGGCAACGGTTTTAGGAGTGTGCGGAGAACTGGCAGACAAATGTCAGGGATTGGGTAGTTATCATATAGCCCTTTTGGATGCGGTTTCAGAGCTTACGAAGGAGCAGATTGTTGAGAAAGCAAAATTTGAAAGAATGGTGTAAAGCATTGAGCAAACAATGCAGCAAATGTCTTTCATTACTGCTTATGAAAAATAGAGAGGATGATAACAATGAATAAAGTTGACTTAACATTATATCTTGTGACAGATAGTTCTTATCATACTGAAGAAGAGTTCCTACATAGAGTTGAAGAAGGGCTAAAGGGTGGTGTCACACTGTTGCAGCTTCGCGAGAAGAACTGTGGAGGCAAGGAGTATCTTGAAAGAGCAATTAAAGTAAAAAAAATTGCTGATAAATATAATGTACCGCTCATCATCGATGATAGGGTGGATGTGGCAATAGCAAGCGATGCTGCCGGAGTGCATGTGGGACAGAGTGATTTACCGGTGGCAGTTGCAAGAAAACTGCTTGGCCCGGACAAGATAGTAGGTGCTACAGCGAAAACTGTAGAACAGGCAAAGGAAGCTTTCGAGCAGGGAGCAGATTATCTGGGTGTTGGTGCAATTTATCCTACAGCTACTAAGGTTAAGACTGTAATTACTAAGGTTGAGACAATAACCAATATAAAAAATGCAGTGCCACTTCCAATTGTAGCAATAGGTGGCCTTGAGGCAGACAACCTTGACATATTGAACGGTGCACCGATTGACGGTGTGGCGGTAGTAAGAGCAATAATAAAGGCTGATGCTCCAAAGGCTGCGGCAGAAAATATAAAAAATAAAGTTGCACAAATTAAGTCAATATATCTTTAGATTTAGGTACAGGCTTACCTTCGATTAAGCGGCGGGCTTTAATTGATTTAGTGCTTATCCATGACAGAAAGAGTGCTACCAGTGCATATACAATCAGGGCTGTAAGCGGTTGCATATAATTTTCTTCAAGCGAGGTGGCCATTTCAGCAGCGATTGAGCCTATGGTTATTCCGTTGATGTAGTCAAACATGCTCATCTGCGCCATCTGCTTATACCCCATAAGCTTGGTCAGGATAAATAATGTGACAACAGAGAATATGGAGAGTGCGATAATATATAATATTTCTGACATAGCTAAACCTTTCTTATACATAATATGGTATCAGGGTCAAAAGGTCATACTTTTCGTGCTTGCATAAAAAGTATAAGGTTGGGCCAAAAAAATACTTTTTGACCCAACACCATAATATAGTTATATATGAATATAAATATTTTTTGCATATTTGTGGATTTGTATACCTAAGTATACAAAGAAGTTGCTTGCAAAAAGGGTATACAGAGTATGTGGCAGCTTCTTTAATGCATTGAATATGGTTAGTGTGGGTGATTTACAAGTTGGATCAGGCTTCAAAATATTATAATATTATTGATTATGTGGCTGATAATCAGTATTTAATATCAGAACAGGGATTTAATGAAATCGACGGTCTGGTGTTATCCCAGCTGGCTAATATAAAGTTTAGTGATGAAGTGCCCGGTGTAGGTATAAATAAAAGCGTTACAATCAAAGAGGCTTGTATAAAATTAAAATCTAATAAATGTTATTGGGACAGTCTGAGTATAAATAAGAAGAAGCTTTTTGAAAATCTGGCTGTCAGCAGAAGATTTATGTACATGAGGCTTAGTAATTATGTGTCAAATCCTGCTATGGAAGGAATAGATGATTTTTATGTAGTTAGTGAGGACGCAGTGGCGACAGAGCAGTTTGCTGCTATCACAGTCAGCATGGATACTGGTAATCACATATTGAACTATATGGCATTTGGAGCAACTGACGGTTCATTACAGGGCTGGAATGAAAATTTTACTATGTTGTATGAAGCAGTAACCCAGGCACAGGCGGATGCCATGAATTATATGAATCTGGTGACAAAGCTTCTTCCGGGAAGATTTATTGGTGGTGGACATTCAAAGGGAGGCAATAATTTCTCCTATGGATATATGTACTGCAGTGATTATGCCAGAAATAAAATAAATTCCGGATATTTGTATGATTCGCCGGGGGTTAATAATTTCAATAGAAAGAATAAAAACTATGAGAAGCTTCAGCAAATAACTAAAGGGAACTTTATATGTCCACAAAACACGATAGTTGGTATGCTGTTAAATGAAAACAGTAATCCGGTATTTATACATAGCATGGAAGATGGTTTCATGGCTCATGACCCATTTACTTGGCTGATAGAGCATTCATACTCTAGTCAGAGAAATAATTATGATAATATGTTTTCAGCAAAAGAAGAATGGAGATTTGTACCAGATGAGCAGACAGAAGCATCTAAGAAGTTAAATCACCTTTTGGACATGATTGTTTCAAAAATGTCAGCCACTAATAAAAAGGTTGTGGTTGATTTGATTAAATATATACTGTTTAATTCCGGAGCAGATAAGATTGATGATTTTTATAGAATAATAGCTGGTGACATGATATTATAAAATCATAGTAAATTTGTGTTTACCAAGGAGGTTTAGAATGTCAGTATTATTTATTTGTTATCCAAAATGTACTACATGCCAGAAGGCTGAAAAGTGGCTTAACGAGAATGCCATTGATTACGAGTTAAGAAACATCAAAGAAGAAAATCCTACCGTAGAAGAGCTTAAGCTATGGTATGAAAAGAGTGGTCTTGACATAAAGAAGTTTTTTAATACAAGCGGACTTTTATATAAGGAATTACAGTTAAAGGACAAGCTTCCGGAGATGTCTCTTGAAGAAAAGTTAAATCTTCTTTCTACTGACGGAATGCTGGTAAAAAGACCGTTGGTGATAGGCGATGATTTTGTACTTACAGGATTTAAAGAAGCTGAATGGGAGAAGTATATAAAGTAATTTGTATACTTAATAAATAGTATAATGAATATCGAATAAAAGGGGTGCTCACTTAAGTGGGCTGAGAGTAAGCTGTACTGCTTTAACCCGTAACCTGATTTGGATAATGCCAACGTAGGGATATATAAAGGTGTGTTTTTGCTGCGGATAATCCTGTATTGGGTTACCGCAGTTTCTTTTTGCAAAAGAGAAGTTTGCATGAAATAGTGAGTGCTGCTTTCATAACCTCTTTTAAGCGGCAGGCTGGGGGCACCACTTTCTGCCGCTATATAAAATAATGCTAATAGAGAAAGGACAAAAGAATTATGAAGACAGCATTAACAATCGCTGGTAGTGACTGCAGCGGAGGCGCCGGAATACAGGCAGATATTAAGACTATGACTGCTCATGGTGTTTATGCCATGAGTGCGATTACAGCACTTACTGCACAGAATACAACCGGCGTTACAGGTATTATGGAGGTTACTCCTGAATTTTTGGCAGAGCAGCTTGACTGCATATTTACGGATATTTATCCTGATACGGTGAAAATCGGCATGGTTTCGTCAGGTGGACTGATTAACGTGATAGCCGATAAACTCATAGAGTACAAGGCAACTAACATTGTGGTTGACCCGGTTATGGTGGCAACCAGCGGCTCAAAGCTTATAAGTGATGAGGCAATTGAATTATTGAAGAAGAGACTTCTTCCTATTGCCACATTGGTTACTCCTAACATTCCGGAGGCGGAAGTGCTTTCCGGCATGGAGATTAAAAATGCAGATGATATGATAGAAGCTTCAAGGAAAATCAGTATCAGTTATAATTGTGCGGTACTTTGTAAGGGCGGTCATAAACTTAATGATGCAAATGATTTGTTGTATCGTGATGGTGACCACAGATGGTTTAATGGGAAGAGAATAGACAATAACAATACCCACGGCACTGGCTGCACCCTTTCAAGTGCAATTGCTTCAAATCTGGCTAAAGGATATGATTTGGACACATCTGTAAGAAATGCCAAGGAGTATATTTCAGGAGCACTTAATGCAAGGCTTGATTTAGGGAAGGGAAGTGGTCCGATGAATCATGCTTTTAAGATTATGGAGGTGTGCTATGAATAATTAAGGAAAAATAAGAGCAGTAGCTGTAACAGTAATCGGTACTATTGCAGCAATAGTTTATCCTATGGACAATATAACAGACTTCCTTTATTTTTTAGGCTCAGTGTTTGCACCGATGATTGCTATTCAGATAGCAGATTACTTTATATTGAAGAATGATTCTAGAGGAAAAAAGACAAATGCTACAAATCTGATAATTTGGTTAATAGGTTTTGTGTTGTACAGGGCTCTTATGAAAGTGGATATTATCGTAGGAAATACACTTCCTGATATGGTGGTGACGATGATACTTTGTATTTTAGTTAATTATGTAGTCAAAAAAACTAGTAAAACAAGTGATGTTGATTGACAATCAAGACTTTTTATGTAATATTATTATATGCTGGACGCAGGATTAGCCTGCGTCCTTTTTATAAAAGAAATTGATATTAAATTAATTGGAGAGAATGAAGTTTTTTGTAGTTTGCAGAGGTGAAGTGATGTTTAAATCATTATTAAGCAGATATATTGGTGATAAAAAATTTTATAAGATGGTTATGACAGTGGCACTGCCTATTATTATCCAGAATGGTATAACCAGTGCAGTAAGTATGCTGGATAACATAATGGTCGGCCAGTTAGGCACTGAGCAGATGAGCGGTGTAGCTATTGTAAACAGGTTGTTCTGGGTGTTCTTTATTTGTCTCTTTGGAGTTGTGTCCGGCGCCAGTATTTTCGGTGTGCAGTATTATGGCAGCGGAGATGATGAAGGTGTAAGATATACTTTTAGATACAAGATGATTTTCTGCGTAATTATGGGCGTTATCGGAATAGCAGTGCTTTGGTTTGGCGGAGGGAAGCTTATTTCATTATTTTTGCATGAGGGTAGTAATTCGGGAAATATAGAGCTTGCCTTTAAATACGGTATGGACTATATGAAGATTATTCTTATAGGAATTATACCCTTTGCAATTCTTCAGGCCTATGCAGGAACGCTTAGGGATACTGGAGAGACTATCTTGCCTATGAAGGCCGGCGTTACAGCGGTTATAGTCAATCTGGTGCTCAATTATATTCTTATATTTGGTAAGCTTGGTGCTCCGGTTCTTGGAGCAAATGGTGCTGCCATAGCCACAGTAATATCAAGGTATGTAGAGTGTGGAATTGTTGTTATCTGGACCCATGTACATAAAGAGAAGAATAAGTTTATCTGCGGAGCATTTAAGAGTTTAAAGATACCTGCAAAACTGTTTAAGGATATTACGGTAAAGAGCCTTCCGCTCTTTGCCAACGAAACCTTGTGGGCAGGAGGTCAGGCACTCATAACCCAGTGTTACTCCATAAGAGGTCTGGCGGTAGTTGCAGCTCTTAATATATCTGCTACAATAGCAGATTTGTTTAACGTGGTATTTATTGCGATTGGTTCGGCGGTGGCGATTATTATAGGTCAGCTGCTCGGTGCAGGAAAGATGGAAGAAGCCAAGGATACAGACAGGAAGCTTTTGTTCCTTTCAGTGGTAAGCAGTATGGTTATTGGCGCAGTGCTTGCAGTATTGTCACCACTGTTCCCGAAGCTTTACAATACTACCGATGAGGTAAGAAACCTTGCAGTGCTCTTTATTATTGCTGCGGCAGTATATATGCCTTTGGCATCTTTTTCACACGCATCTTACTTTACTATCAGAGCCGGTGGAAAGACCCTTATCACCTTCCTCTTTGACAGTGTGTTTGTATGGGTTGTAAGTGTTCCTGTAGCTTTTGTCTTGTCAAGATACACAGGAATTAATATAATAGCAGTATATTTTATGTGCCAGTCTTTAGAAATAATTAAGTGTATAATAGGTTTTATACTGATAAAGAAGGGTATCTGGCTAAATAATGTGATAAAGCAATAATTATTATAATGCTAGTGCTTGCATGAGGGGTCAGTAAGTTTGGCGAAGTGATTTTGCTGTTTATTTATAAGGAAATACGGAGGTATATATGTTTGAGTTGATTTTTGAGGTAGTTGAGCACGCATTGCTGGATAATTTAAAGATTTTGCCTATATTATTTATTACTTATCTAATAATGGAATATGTAGAACACCGTTCAAGTGCGAAGTTACAGCAGACTGTTGCAAAGGCAGGTAAGGTAGGCCCATTATTCGGAGGTCTTTTAGGTGTGGTTCCTCAGTGCGGTTTTTCCGGAGCAGCAGCGAACTTTTATGCCGGAGGAATTATTTCTCTAGGAACGCTCATTGCAATTTTCTTATCTACATCTGATGAAATGCTTCCGATACTTATTTCTGAGTCAATTGATGTATTTGTAATTGTTAAGATACTTGCTTTAAAGCTTGCAATAGGTGTTGTTGCAGGATTTATTGTGGATATAGTTAATAGAAAGAATAAAACTGCGGATGTGAAGCAAGAGATACATGAAATGTGTAGCCATGATCATTGCAACTGTGAAAAGGGAGTATTCAGATCTGCTGTTAAGCATACTCTTCAGATATTTGTATTCCTGTTGGTGGTAACAATGGCACTGGGTATGGTTATTGAACTTGTAGGTGAAGATAACCTTGCAAACCTTATACTTAATAAACCGGTAATTGGTGAGATTCTTGCAGGAATTATTGGTCTTATTCCTAACTGTTCATCTTCAGTGATTATTACAAAGCTTTATGTAAGCGGTGCTATGGGACTTGGAGCGATGATGGCAGGACTTCTTGTAAATTCAGGCGTTGGTGTGCTTATATTGTTCAGAGTCAATAGAAATTTAAAAGAAAACTTGAAAATTCTGGCTATACTTTATGGTATAGGAGTTGTTGCCGGAATTGTTATCAGCTTTTTTGGAGTAGCATTCTAAAGCATTGTACTTAAATATATCCAATACAATCTGTAGACAAATGTACTTGCGTAATTATATAATATTTATTGTCAATAAGAAATTACTAATGGTGTCGGTGGATAGTAGTACCGCACATATGAAAGGAGAACAAGTTATGGAACCATGGAGAGGATTTGTCAGAGGTAACTGGGACAAAGAGATTGATGTACGTGATTTCATTCAGCTTAATTATACAGCTTATGATGGGGACAGCAGTTTTCTTTGTGGAAGTACAGAAAGAACAGACAGAGTAAATGAGAAGGTTAAGCAGCTTCTTATTGCAGAGAATGCTAATGGTGGAGTACTTGATGTAGATACAGAGAAGGTTTCATCTATTACAGCATACGGTCCTGGATATGTAAGCGATGAAGATATTATTGTTGGTCTTCAGACTGAAGCACCGCTTTGCAGAGCAGTTAATCCATTTGCCGGCTTTAGAAATGCAGAACAGGCTCTTAAGTCTTATGGTTATGAGATGAACGAGAATGTCAGAGAAGCATTTAGATATAGAACAACACATAATACAGGTGTATTCAGAGCATATACAGAGACTATGCGTAAGGCACGTCATGCCGGAATTTTAACAGGTCTTCCTGATGCCTACGCAAGAGGCCGTATCATTGGCGATTACAGAAGAATTGCTCTTTATGGTATGAATTACCTTATAGAGCAGAAGAAGGCTGATAAGAGAATGCTTGGCGAAAGAGATATGAGCGAAGAGAACATTCACTTAATCGAAGATGTTGCTAAGCAGTTAGAGTTTATGAATGAGTTAGTTGAGATGGCTAAGTCATATGGCTGTGACATCACACGTCCTGCTGAGAATGCAAAGGAAGCTATCCAGTGGCTTTACTTTGGTTATCTTGGTGCTGTTAAGGAGCAGAATGGTGCGGCTAACAGTATCGGCAGAATTACAACTTTCCTTGATATATATGTAGAGAGAGATTTAAAAGAAGGTACTCTTGATGAGATGGGAGCTCAGGAGCTTTATGATGACCTTGTTATCAAGCTTCGTCTGGTAAGACATTTAAGAACTCCTGATTACAATGATTTATTTGCCGGAGATCCTACATGGGTTACCTGCTCCGAGGGTGGTGTAGGCGAAGATGGAAGAAGCATGGTTACAAAGAGCAGCTTCCGTATGCTTCAGACATTATACAACCTTGGACCATCAGCTGAGCCTAATATTACTGTTTTATGGTCACAATCACTTCCACAGGGATTCAAGGATTTCTGTGCTAAGGTTTCAATTGATACAGATTCAATCCAGTATGAGAATGATGATGTTATGAGAAAAGAGTACGGCGATGACTATGCTATCGCTTGCTGCGTATCAGCTATGAAGGTTGGTAAGCAGATGCAGTTCTTCGGTGCAAGATGTAACCTTGTAAAGGTACTTCTTATGGCTCTTAATGGTGGTAAAGACGAAGCTTATGGCGATCAGGTTGCACCGGAAGGTAAGGTGTTTGAGGAAGGCAAGCCATTAGTATATGAAGAAGTAATTGAGGCATATAAGAAGTATTGTGCATGGATGGCTAAGTTATATGTAAATACTATGAATGTTATCCACTACATGCATGACAAGTACGCATATGAGAGACTTATGATGTCTCTTCACGATACAGAGGTTGAGAGACTTATGGCATTTGGTATCAGTGGACTTTCAGTTCTTACTGACAGCTTAAGTGCGATTAAGTATGCAAAGGTTACACCAATTAAGGATGAGAGAGGCGTTATTACAGAGTTCAAGACTGAGGGCGAGTTCCCTAAGTATGGTAATGATGATGACCGTGTTGATGAGATTGCTCAGTGGATTGTTGAGTACTTCCATCAGGAACTTTGCAAGACTAAGGCTTATAGAGGTGCTAAGCACACACTTTCAATTCTTACTATTACATCAAATGTAATGTATGGTAAGAAGACCGGTGCAACTCCTGACGGACGTCAGGCAGGTGAGCCATTTGCTCCAGGTGCCAACCCAATGCACGGAAGAGACAAGGAAGGTGCTCTTGCCAGCCTTAACTCAGTTGCTAAGCTTAACTATGGCTGCTGCCAGGATGGTATTTCTAATACCTTCTCAATTACACCACAGGCACTTGGTACAGATGATGATAACAGAGTAGCTAACCTTACAAACGTACTTGATGGATATTTTGCTCAGGATGCACACCACCTCAATGTTAACGTGCTTAACAGAGAGAAGCTTATTGCAGCTATGAATGATCCTACACTTTATCCTTCACTTACTATCAGAGTCAGTGGTTATGCAGTTAACTTCAACAAGCTCACAAGAGAGAAGCAGGAAGAGGTTATTTCAAGAACCTTCCACACAAAGATGTAATGAGAGTACATTCATTTGAATCAATGGCTGCACTGGATGGCGAAGGTGTAAGATTTGCGGTGTTTTTTACCGGTTGTCCCCTTAGATGTGTATACTGCCATAACCCGGACACATGGTGCACGGAAGGTACAGAGTACACAGCCGAACAACTTTATAAGAAGATAAAAAGGTACAAGCCTTATTTTAAGAATACCGGCGGTGTTACATTTAGTGGTGGCGAACCATTGTTAAATGCGGCTAATATCAATGAGGTTTACACATACCTTAAAGAAGATGGTATAAATTATGTCCTTGATACCTCCGGTTCTGTTAAGATGAACGATGACGTGAAGAAAACTGTAGACAATGCAGCAATGGTCATCTGTGATTTAAAGTTCTGGGATGATGAGCATTATCTTAAGTACACCGGTAAGACCATGGAGAATACAAAGGCTTTTCTTGAGTATGTGCAGGATACGGACTGCAGGCTTTGGATTCGTACCGTAATAGTTCCCGGAATCAATGATTCCGAAGAGATTCTTGATAAGTACATTGATTATGTTAAGACCATAAGAAATGTTGAAAAGTACGAGTTATTAGGTTTTCATACTATGGGATTTTTTAAGTATGACGAGCTGGGAATTGATAACCCTTTGAAAGATACAGAGGCACTTTCACCAGAGAGACTTGCTAAGCTGCAGAAGTATGTAGATGATAAATTGAAGATATAAATTAACGTTACAGAGGCTGTTCATTAAAGCAGTCTCTGTAAATTTGCGTTTAGTGGGCATAATAGTATATATTAAGAGTGGTAATGTCTCTAATTTGAGTGTTTAGGAATGGTAGTATTTACAGAATATATATTGCTTTGAAGTAAACATTTGATATAATATAGTATATAAGCGATTGTGCAAAATAATAAGCTTTTGTTTACGAAAGGAACTATTATGAATATTATTATTGTTGGTTGTGGCAAGGTAGGATATGCCCTTGCCGAACAGCTGAATGATGAAGGACATGCAATTACAATTATAGATAAGAATGAGGCTGTATTAAGCTCTGTTACCACAGCTCTTGATATTATGGGCGTAGTGGGTAATGGCTCCAGTTATCGTGTGCAGAAGGAAGCCGGTATAGAGAACGCCGACATGTTAATTGCAGTTACCGATAAGGATGAGGTGAATATGCTAAGCTGCCTTATCGCTAGAAAAGCCGGTGACTGTCAGACTATTGCAAGAGTTAGAAATCCGGAATATTACGAGGAGATTGGCTTTATCAGAGAAGAGCTTGGTCTTTCTCTTTCAATTAATCCGGAGTGGGCAGCTGCCTATGAGATTGCCAAGCTTATCCAGGTGCCGTCGGCTCTCGAGATAGATTCTTTTGCCAAGGGCAGAGTGAATCTTGTTAAGGTAAAGATTCCGGCAGGCTCAGTTTTAGATGGAACAAAACTCAGAGATATTCCTTCAAAGGTAGGCAAGGATTTTCTTGTGTGTGTAGTAGAAAGAAATCACGAGGTTATTATTCCTGATGGTAATTGTGAGCTGCATGCAGGTGATATTATTTCTATTGTACTTTCATTAAAGAATGCATCACATATATATCAAAAGATAGGAGTATCGGCGAAACCTATTAAGGATGTTATTATAGCAGGAGGAGGAACCATTGCCTACTATCTTGCAAAGATACTCATTTCTTCAAAGGTAAAGGTTAAAATAATTGATAAAAATGAAGGCAGATGCGAAGAGTTAAGCGAGCTTTTGCCGAAGGCAATGATTATTAATGGAGATGTTACTGATGAATCAGTGCTTTTGGAAGAAGGACTTAAAAGAACTGATGCATTAGTTTGTCTTACTAATCTTGATGAAGAGAATATACTGCTTGCACTGTATGCAGACAAGGTCAGCGATGCTAAAGTTATAACAAAGATTAATAAGATTGCTTTTGAAGAAGTAATTGAAGATTTGCCTATTGGCAGCGTTATCTGTCCTAAGTATCTTACTGCAGAGCAGATTATACAGTATATTCGTGCAAAGCAGAATTCCTTTGGAAGCAATGTTGAGACTATGTACCGCATGATGGATAACAGAGTTGAAGCCTTAGAGTTCAGAGTGGGAGATCATTCTGAGATTACTAATATACCTCTTCAGAATCTTAAGCTTAAGGATAATCTGCTTCTTTGCTGTATTTTCAGAAAGGGAACCATAATAACTCCTACCGGACAGGATGTGATAATGCCGGGGGATAATGTTATTGTGGTTACCACCCATAAGTGCTTAAAAGATGTAAGAGATATTGTCAGAGTAGGATAAGCTGGAGATTTGAGATGAATTATTCAATAATTAAATATATATTAGGCTGGGTAATGACAATTGAGGCAGCATTTATGCTCATTCCCTGTCTTGTTGCAGCAGTTTATAGAGAAGAAAGCGGTTTTATTTTCCTGATATGTGCCATAGTATTTGGTGTTATCGGAAAGCTTATGACATTAAAGAGACCAAAGAATAACCTGTTTTACGCTAAGGAAGGCTTTGTTGCAGTAGCATTATCCTGGATTGTACTTAGTATCATAGGTGCGATACCCTTTTTTGCGAGTGGGGAGATACCAAATGTAATAGATGCGTTATTTGAGGTTGTCAGTGGTTTTACTACTACCGGAGCAAGTATACTTAACGATGTAGAAAGTCTTTCAAAATGTATGCTGTTCTGGAGAAGCTTTACCCACTGGATTGGCGGTATGGGAGTTCTTGTATTTATTCTTGCGATTCTTCCTATGGCAGGTGGACAGAATATACACCTTATGAGGGCAGAAAGCCCTGGACCTTCAGTAGGCAAGCTTGTGCCTAAGATGCGTAAAACTGCGATGGTTTTATATCTGATATATGCGGCATTAACACTTATAGAGATGATTTTGCTTATTGCAGGTAGAATGCCTGTATTTGATTCAATATGTACAGCTCTTGGTACTGCAGGAACCGGTGGATTTGGTATTAAAAACGACAGTATGGCTGGTTATAGTGTTTATATACAGGTTGTAGTTACCATATTTATGTTCCTCTTTGGAGTTAACTTTAACTTCTATTTTTTACTTTTGATAAAGAAATTTAAAGATGCAATTAAGATGGAAGAAGTTCGCTGGTATTTTATAATTTACGCAGGCGCAGTCATTGCTATAACAATAAACATTACCAGTAATATAAGTAATTTTGCTGTAAATTTAAAGGATGCGGCATTTCAGGTTTCATCCATCATGACAACAACTGGTTTTTCTACGGTGGATTTTGATGCATGGCCACAGTTTTCAAGAGCTTTGATGGTAATACTTATGTTTATAGGAGCTTGTGCAGGAAGTACAGGCGGTGGTATGAAGGTATCCAGAATAATCATTTATGTGAAATATTTTTTGAAAGAGTTATCATGTGCAATTCATTCGAGAAATGTTAAGATTATAAAGTCAGATAACAAGGCAATAGAAGCATCTACTATAAGAACTACGAACGGATTTCTTGTTGCGTACTTGATAGTCATGTTGGTTTCATTTATGTTGGTTACCTTTGACGGTTTCGATTTAGAGACTAGTTTTACCGCTGTAGTTGCTACGCTGAATAATATAGGACCGGGACTTGCTAAGGTAGGACCGATGTGTAATTTCTCTATTCTTTCACCTCTTTCAAAGATTGTACTTATATTTGATATGCTGGCCGGAAGACTTGAGATATTCCCGATGCTTATATTATTTGCACCGCAGACATGGAGAAAGAATTAGTGTGAAACAATAAGCCAAGCAGACGTATACATCCTGCTTGCACGAATGAATACGGACGGGTGCGGGAGTTTCGTTAGAAACGGAGCAACCGTGTTTCATACAATAATATTTATGCCATAGATAAGTGGCAGAGGGAGGATTTGCATGAATAAGGTACTTGTAGTAGTAGATATGCAGAATGATTTTATTGACGGAGCATTAGGAACAAAGGAGGCTCAGTTGATAGTAGACAATGTAATCAATAAGATTAAGAATTTTGATGGTAAAGTTGTTGCTACCAGAGATACACATTTTTCAGACTATTTAAGCACTCAGGAAGGTGTTAATCTTCCGGTGAAGCACTGTATTGAGAATACTGAGGGTTGGGAGATAAAAGGAGAGATACAGAAACTTCTTGAAAAAGAAAATGCCGAGATTTTCAACAAGGTTACCTTTGGTTCAAAGGAATTGGCAATGTATCTTGAAGAACTTAATAGTCAGGAGTTCATTGATGAGATAGAACTTATAGGATTGTGTACAGATATATGTGTTATTTCAAATGCCATGCTTATAAAGGCATTTCTTACTGAGACCAAGGTAGTTGTGGATGCTTCCTGCTGTGCCGGAGTTACAGTAGAAAGCCACAAGAATGCACTTGAGGCTATGAAGATGTGTCAGATTTCTATCACTAACGAATAAATGTAATTGTATATAAAAACTATAATATGCCGGATTTCATATAAAATCTATCAATCGCTTCGATTCACTTCGTTCATAGGCGCTTATGATAGATTTTATATGAAATCCGGCTATAATTATGTGTTATATATATACAAAGGTGTTGATGTATAGTGATAAAATTCTATGTTTTGAGAAATTGTTTATGAGGAGAACTTATGATTTATTACCAAACATCCCAACCATTCTCTGCATCATTTCTAAGCGGCTTCTCTCTTCCGGACTCATATTGGCACTTAATACTTTGAGTATAAGAGAGGTCTCATCATCGCTAAAGCTTATGTTCATTGACTGGCTTTTCTGTGAGGCTGACATAAGGAAGGGAAGCATTTTATCCTGAGAAAGTCCGCTCATCTGACGTGACAGTTCAGTGATAAAAGCAATTTTTCTTAAATCAAGACTTTTGAGAGCAGGGTCATTCTGCCATGAATTATTATTGTTGTTATTGTCCATATATTTACCCACCTTTAGAGAGAATTTTCGATATTAATATTTTCATTAAACATATTGAAATTTTCTTTTGATAATTGCTGCATAGCTTTTTCAAGATTAAAGTCAAAGGTATCATTTGATGCAAAACCATTTGAACCGAATAACTGCATATACTGCTGGTACATTGAAATTGTCTGTGCCATATTAAGGATCGAGTCGATAAAGCTTTGTTGTTTATCATTTGCGTATTGACGCAGCTCTCTTAATATATCCGTAACTGATACATTACGAGGCTTAACAGAACAGATACCTAATTCAGAGCCTGAATCGTTATTTATACTACGTCTCAAATTTGTAAATTCTTTAAACATTATTGCATATGCAAATCCGGGTTGGGCGCTAACCGGAATGTAGGGAAGCATTGCTTTCATCATCTGGGTGTTACTATCAAAGCTTAACTTATCGTATTCAGTAAGCTTAACAACATCATTTTCCATCAAAGTCCTGCCATTTTATTTGTTAATAAAATTTATGAGATTCAATAATACAATATGCTATAAAATAAATAGGGTGAAGGTTAGGTATAAGTAGGCACAAGTATTTGAGATTCATATTATATGATATAAAGTTTATTGGAGGTATAAATGAAAACCAGACTTGTAATAGATGATAACACTGTATATGAAATAGATGAAGATTGTCTTGACAGAAAAAAGAAAGATAAAAATTCCTGCTGTAAGGATAATTTTGAACCAGCTAATAATCGCTATAATAATTGTAACAGGAATTATGGCAAGTATGGTAACAACTGTGTTAATAACAGATAATTAATAGCAATGGCAGTTACACTATTAAAACAGGTAACTGCCATTATAATATTCTCAAGAAATTAATAAAGATGAGATGGAATAAGGCTGCCCTAAGGCAGCCTTCCTGTATACCGTGGTTTAAACTATTAGAAGTTATTGCAACCGCAGCATGAGAGGAGGATAATCCACCAAATCCAGTTGCATCCGCTATCGCCGCAACCGCCGTCGTTGTTGAATAAACCGCAACCACTGCCGTTGTTGCCACAGCAGCATGAAAGGATGATGATTAAGAATAAAATGTTATTGTTGTTACCAAAACCACATCCACAACCGCATCCGTTGTTGCCACAATTTGTTGCTGCTAAATCACTCATGTTTTAAGCCTCCAAAGCTTTATTACACTATATACTATGTGGCGGAGCTTGTCGTGTTTACATAAACAAAAAATATTTTTCACTGAGTATTAGAAGAAGTTATTCGGTGGTATGTATTATTTTTATTGTTCGAATAAATTGATTTACGATAATGATTTGCTGTATTATAATATTAGTGAAAATGAATTGATTAGAAGAGGCTAAGAATGTGATGAAGATTAAGAATGTTATCGGACATTTCAGTACCATAACCCACCATAAAAATCAGGTGATGAAGAATTGCTTTAAGGTGGGACTTTACAGGCAGGGGATTGCTCATGACTTGTCAAAGTATAATCCTATAGAATTTTTAGTTGGTTGTAAATATTATCAGGGATTTAGAAGTCCTAATGCGGCCGAGCGCGATGAAAAGGGATATTCTGCAGCGTGGCTGCATCACAAGGGAAGAAATAAGCATCATTCAGAATACTGGATTGATATGGCAAAGGATGAGGAAAAAGGTTATCATATGGCAGGCATGAAGATGCCGGTGAATTATGTGGTTGAGAATTTTATGGACAGAATAGCAGCTTCTAAGACATATAAGAAGGATGAATATTCAGATGTATGTCCGTTGGAGTATTATAATATTACTAAAGATGTGATTATGATGCACCCGGAGTCTAAAGCATTGCTGGAAGAGTTGCTTATAAGGCTTGCCAGAGATGGTGAAAATGCTACTTTTGAATATATAAAAAAAGAAGTGTTGAAAAAGTAAATACAGAAGTTAATATATTAGTACTTTTAAAGGTGAATTAATATATTGAGAACCCATAAAAGTAATATATTATATTATTTATTAATGGTAAATTAATAAGGTGTATGAAAATATGCTTTGCATATGGTGGAGGGTGTTATGCAGAAGGTAAGATTAGGTAAAACAGAGCTTGTAGTAAATAAAAACGGATTTGGGGCGTTGCCGATTCAGAGAATTACGAAATCAGAGGCAGTTTATCTGCTGCAGAAAGCATTTTATAGTGGTATTAATTACTTTGATACAGCAAGAGGTTATTCTGACAGTGAAGAAAAAATTGGTGCAGCCTTTGAATATACCAGAGATAAAATTATTATCAGCACCAAAACTACTGCCCAAAAGGCAGAAGATTTCTGGAAGGATTTAGATAAGAGTTTGTCATTGCTTAAGACTGATTATATTGATATATACCAGTTTCACAATCCGGCATTTTGTCCGAAACCGGGAGATGAAAGTGGCCTTTATGAAGCAGCCCTAGAGGCAAAGCGCCAGGGTAAAATACGTCATATCGGTATCACAAACCACAGACTATCTGTAGCCGAAGAGGCAGTTGCTTCAGGCCTTTACGAAACCTTGCAGTTTCCTTTCTCTTATCTGGCGGCTGATGCAGATTTGAAAATCGTGGAGAACTGCAAGGCGGCGGATATCGGATTTATAGCGATGAAAGCACTTTCCGGCGGACTTATACATAATTCAGCCTGTGCTTACGCCTATATGGCACAGCCTCAGTTTGACCATGTAGCGCCTATTTGGGGAGTACAGAGGGAAAGTGAACTTGATGAATTTATTTCTTATCAGACTTGTCCGCCGAAACTTACCGAGGAATTACAGCAGGAGATTAACAGAGATAGAGAAGTCCTGTCAGAAGATTTTTGCAGAGGTTGCGGATATTGTATGCCTTGTCCTGTAGATATTGAGATAAATAACTGTGCAAGAATGAGCCTGATGTTAAGAAGAGCACCTCAGAGTGCGTGGCTGTCCAAGGAGTGGCAGGAGAAGATGAAGAAGATTGAGAACTGCCTTCATTGTGGCAAGTGTATGTCAAAGTGTCCTTATGGTCTTAACACACCGGAGCTTCTTGCAAAGAATTATGAGGATTACAAGACATTCTTGTAAAATAAAAAATGTATATAATCAGGAAAAATGTTAATAATCCAATCGGATTTATGAATATTAACGTAAAATAGCAGGAGGAGTTTTTATGGGAAGCGATATATTGGCAAAGCTTTATTATGAGAGAGCTTGTGAATATATTCAGAAGGCAAACAAAGCCGGTATGGACTTTGTGGTAAATCGTAATGAAGAAAGAGCAGTGACGTGTTTGCGAATGGCATATGAAGATGGCAATGCTGAGGCTGCATACAGACTGGCTGCATATTATTCTCAGGGAAGTTTTCGTAACAATGAGTTTTCAGTATATGCTAGTGGCGATAATGCGAAGAAGTCTTTAGAGTGGATGAAAAAAGCAGCAGAACTTGGATACATAAAAGCCTGTGATACGTTAGCTCATTATTATTATGATACTCCTGCGGCTGGATTGAAAGCAGAGCATCAGGATAAGGAAGAGGCTTTAAAGTGGTTCAGAAAGGCAGATGAGCTGGGGGCTAATAATGCATGGACTTTTATGGTGGATATCTTATCTGACAAGAATAAGTTTTCTTCTAAAGTTTATCAAAAAGAACTCATGGAAGTGTTGCTACGCCACATTCCTACAAGTAAAGAAACACTTCGTACATGGAAGTATGCTGATATGCTTTATGTTGCACATGTGGAGTGCGGACAGGAGAATAAGACACATCAGATATTCGACCCATTTTTTGAAGCAAAGAACAGGGCTATCATGTATAGATATTCATCTATTATTCCTGACGGGCAGTATGTTGTTCAGGAGTTGACCATGCCACCGGTGCAAAAGGATGATTATTCATATTTAATGGAGAGCCGTAAAAAATATGTTAGCCTGGTAGGTGATAAAATAACCTATGAAGAGGCATTTCGCTGGTATGAAAAGCACAAGGACGGAGAATCCTGGGATCTTTGGGCACTTGGAAACTATGCACTTTGTTATTACAAGGGTCTATATGTTGAGCAGGATTATACTAAGGCGGTAAAATTGTTAGAACATCTGGTTGAGGAGGCAAAATATATACTTGCTCCTCAGGAGCCGGAGTTTTATGTGGTGCTGGCAGATTGTTATTATGCCGGAAGAGGTGTGAAGCAGGATTATATTAAGGCTAGAGAAATGTATGAGAAGACTGCATATCTGAACGACTGCAAGAATGAACTCAGCCGTACAAGCCAACTTGCCTACTGTTATCACATGGAAAAGAAATATTCTGATGCCATCAGACTATATGAAATAAGTGTTAAGCATTATGATGATAAGGACCCATGGACAATGGGGAATCTGGGCGGCATGTATTATAACGGTTACGGAACTGCTGTGGATTATGATAAGGCATATAAATTGCTTCGCAAAGCAGCTGATGCAGGCAATGTGTATTCTATGAATTTTGTGGGTATCTGTTATTATGCCGGAAATGGTGTGTCGCAGAATTATGCGGAGGCTGTGAAGTGGTATAAGAAGGCAGCTGAAGGAGGCTACAGTTCATCCATGAGCAATCTTGGTTATTGTTACAGATATGGTCTGGGTGTGGATAAGAATCTGCATACAGCTTTGGATTATTATAAGAAGGCGCTGAAAGCCGGTTATAAGACTGATACGACAAAGCAGATTATCAGTGACATAGAGGATGAAATTATTAATAGTAAAACATCAAGCACTGCAACAACAAATAAAGCTAATTCATCAACATCTTCAACTGTTAAATCAACAAAAACTGAAGTAAAAGTTACTACTACTAATAATAGTAAAAAAAATACTGTGTCACATGTCTCTACTGCTCGTGAAGAACTGGATAGCCTTATTGGTCTTGAAGAAGTGAAAAAAGAGATTTCTTTCTTAGAGAACACAATCCTTGCAAATGCCAAGAGAAGATCTTTAGGACTTCCTGCTACGGAAGTTTCAAAGAATATGGTATTTACCGGCAATCCGGGTACCGGTAAGACTACCGTAGCACGTATTGTTGCTCAGATATTCAAAGAGAATGGCCTGCTTAGCCAGGGGCAGCTTATAGAAACCGATAGAGGAGGCTTGGTAGACCAGTATATTGGCGGAACGGCAAAAAAAACAACCGAAAAGTTTAATGAGGCACTTGGTGGAGTATTGTTTATTGACGAGGCATACGCGCTTGCACCGGAGGATAGCAGCCGTGATTTTGGTCCTGAGGCGATAGCTGCCCTTATTAAGCTTATGGAGGACCATAAGAATGAGCTGGTTGTCATCGTGGCAGGTTACGAGAATGAGATGAGACATTTTATTGATTCTAATCCGGGCTTAAAGTCCCGTTTTACTACCTATATTAATTTCCCGGATTACACTCCTGATGAGCTGCAGCAGATTTTCGAAAGAATAATTACCAAAGATAAATACATTCTCACAGAGGATGCCCGTAAGAAGCTTGTCAAGCTGTGGAATGAGTCTGTAAATTATGAGAATCTGGGTAATGGACGTGCGGTGCGAAATGTTTATGAAAAGATTAAGCGTCTTCAGGACACCAGAATCATAAATAATAATCTTGAGAGTAAGCTGGACTTAATGACTATTACAGCAGAGGATATTCCTGCACCGGAAGCTGTTTTTCTATAATTGAGGAGGGATTCCTATGAAACAGAAGACTATCCCGGCAGATAAGTTAAAAGAATATATATGGCAGGACATTCGTAAGGAGGTATATCACGACAGAGTAGAGCTGTATTTGCCTTTTTGCTTTGAAAGTGACAATGATTCGCCTTTGTGTCTGACCTGGAGACAGGATGGTACATTGAGCGACGGTGGAAGAACCCTTAATGAGCTGCAAAAAAGAATTGGTGATATTACACCTCATATGGATGACATAGAAGAAATATTGACTCGTTGTGGCACGATTAAACTGGTGAGCGGACAAAATCTTGTAATGAGTGATTTTCAGACCTGTGTGCGTGGCGAGGAATACTTCACGGATTATACCCGTAGTCTTACCCGGATGCTACGTGCAATATCGCTTGTTAATATCGTGGACACTGTCACTGTAGAAGAAAGGTAAGGTGGTCTGTTATGAATTTGAAAGAAGTGAGCAGGCAGCTGGACGAGCTTTACAGTACCCATGAGAGCTTTAGCGGCACCATTATATGTCCCGATATTTTTTTTGACGGTGAGGAGATGAACTTTATATTTTCTCTGGAAGAAGAAAAGTTCACTCGGATCGAAGTATCTTCAAATTTTGCAGAGAGGATGGCGTGGTGCACCGGTGACTTTAGGATGGCAGTACCTGCTATCAGGCGACTGGCGAAGCCTTACGGTGTAGAATGGGATGATGAAAAAGGAGTTCTGTATATTAGATTCCGGCGTAATGAGATGAGCATCGCCCGGGCAGTCCTTAGACTGGAGCAGGCTGTACTGGTGGTGGGAAGTCTTGGAGAATACATAAAAATTGAATAATACATAAAACAAGCCCGGCGGTCTGTGACCGCCGGGCTTAATCTTACTGCATATCATTAAATATTTCATCTAAATCATCTTCGCCTACGATTTCATCGTATTCTGCTTCATCGAGAAGTTCATCAAAAGCATCAGCAACGATTTCATATTCTTCATCATCCTCGATATTGGCGATGTCCGGATTGCCTTCTGCATCTTCAAGGTATCTGTATAAAAATACTTCACCTTCTTCAGCAATATTTTCATCCATAGGAAGAAGAGCGATATAATCGCGGTCACCTGCTTCAAATATAGTTAATACTATACATTCACATTTTACATTACCATCGAGTGTAAGTGTTACAGTCATTTCTTCTTCCGGTGCCGGTTTCTGTGATTTGTTGTCAGCCATAAAAACCTCCTTGATATATTAAAATAATAATTTATGATTTGCACTGTTATTAATCTGGCAGTCACTGGTTACTATACATTGAAACGGAAAAGGATTACGTCTCCGTCTTTTACTACATAGTCCTTGCCTTCAAGACCTACTATACCTTTTTCTTTTGCTGCTGCATAGGTACCTGCGTCAAGAAGTGCCTGGTAATTTACAACCTCGGCTCTGATGAAGCCTCTTTCAAAGTCTGAGTGAATCTTACCGGCAGCCTGAGGTGCCTTTGTACCATTCTTAATAGTCCAGGCTCTGGTCTCCTGTTCACCGGCTGTAAGGTAGCTGATAAGACCAAGAAGCTTGTAGCTTGCTTTGATAAGCTTGTCTAAGCCTGATTCTGTAAGGCCAAGGTCCTCAAGGAACATCTTCTTCTCATCTTCTTCAAGCTCTGAAATCTCCTGTTCAATCTGGGCACAGATAACAAATACCTCGCTGCCACATTCAGCAGCGTAATCTCTGACTTCGCATACTCCCTTGTTTGAAGCACCATCATCCATAAGGTCATCTTCAATAACATTTGCAGCGTAGATTACCGGCTTGGCTGTAAGAAGGTTGAGAGAGCGGATGAACTCAGCTTCCTCATCATCGGTTGCTTCATAGGTGATTGCTAACTTGCCATCCTCTAAGTGTGCCTTAATCTCTTTGAGAATCTCAACCTCGCGTGCTAACGACTTGTCGTTGTTTGCCCCCTTTGATGATTTTGCAATTCTTCTTTCAAGTATCTCTATATCAGAGAAAATCAACTCAAGATTAATTGTTTCTATATCTCTTAACGGATTGATGCTTCCGTCAACATGAACAATGTTTGAATCCTCAAAACATCTTACTACATGAACAATAGCGTCAACCTCACGAATGTTTGCTAAGAACTGGTTTCCAAGTCCTTCACCCTTAGATGCACCCTTAACAAGTCCGGCAATATCTACAAACTCGATTACTGCAGGAGTAACCTTTCTTGAATTGTACATATTTGCAAGGAGTGACAATCTGAAGTCAGGAACAGTAACAATTCCCACGTTAGGGTCAATAGTACAGAATGGGTAATTGGCAGATTCAGCACCGGCCTTTGTAAGTGAATTAAAAAGTGTGCTCTTGCCTACGTTTGGTAAACCAACAATACCAAGTTTCATAAATTCCTCCCGGATTACATATATTAACAGGCTGTTTCCTGCGAAAATCCAACAATAAATGTACCATATTTTATAGTAAGGGTCAAGGAGCATAATTTTTAGTCTGAAAAACTCAAAAAAATTTGGAAAAAAGCAAAGTTATTTTGATTTAGGGGGTTGATATTTAATAATAAATCCTTTAAAATGAAATCAAGTGGTAACTTTGTGGTACTAAGTGGTGTAAAGTGGTAGATAAAATACGAAAGGTGAGCGAAAATGATTAACATGTTCATGGGTGAATTTAATCATACGATGGATGCAAAAGGCCGCCTTATCGTTCCTTCAAAATTTCGAGAGCTTCTTGGCGAGGAATTTGTGGTGACGAAAGGGCTGGATAAGTGCCTTTTTGCGTTTACTGCAGAAAAGTGGACAAGTGTCATTGAAAGCATCGACTCACTTCCTATCACAAAGGGTAAGGCCAGACAGTTCAGCCGTTTCCTCATTGGTGGAGCCGGCACCTGTGAGATAGACAAGCAGGGAAGAATACTTATACCACAGAACTTAAGAGAATATGCCGAGCTTGATAAGGAAGCAGTCCTTGTCGGCGTTGGAAACCGTATTGAGATATGGAACAAGGATAAGTGGAATGAACTTAATGATTACGACGAGATAGAAGAGATAGCAGAAGACTTGGAAGAGTTACGCTTCTAGTGAAGTATAGAAAGGGGTGACAGTCATGGGTTTTGAGCATATATCCGTATTGTTGAATGAGACAATAGACGGACTTGCTATTAAGGAAAATGGAATATATGTTGACGGAACCCTTGGCGGAGGCGGACATGCCTTTCATGTGGCAGGAAAGCTTGGGGCTTCCGGTCGTTTTATCGGTATTGATCAGGATGGAGATGCGATTAAGGCAGCCACTGAGAGACTGGCTCCATTTGCTGATAAGGTTACCATAGTAAGAAGTAATTACGAGCAGTTTAATGACGTACTGGACAACCTTGGTGTTGATAAGGTTGACGGTATAATGCTGGATTTAGGCGTTTCATCATATCAGTTAGATACAATTGAGAGAGGTTTTACATATAAAGAAGATACTCCGTTAGATATGAGAATGGATACCCGTAACAATATGACAGCGAAGGACATTCTGAATGAGTATTCAGAGCAGCAGTTGTTCAGGGTTATCAGAGATTATGGCGAAGACAAATTTGCAAAGAATATCGCCAAGCACATTGTTAAGTACCGTGAGAGTAAACCATTAGAGACTACCGGTGAACTTGTAGAGATTATTAAGGCTGCTATTCCTGCAAAGGTTAGGGCAGTAGGAGGACATCCTGCAAAGAGAACCTTTCAGGCAATCAGAGTTGAACTTAATCGTGAGCTGGAAGTATTGGAGAATTCAATCGACAGCATGATAGACAGGCTTAATCCGGGTGGGAGACTATGTATCATTACTTTTAATTCCTTAGAGGACCGCATCGTAAAGGTTAAGTTTAGAAATAATGAGAATCCTTGCGAGTGTCCATCTCATTTTCCGGTATGTGTATGCGGAAAGAAGAGCAAAGGAAAAGTAATATCCAGAAAGCCTATTTTACCGACAGATAAAGAGATAGAAGAGAACAAGCGCTCAAAGAGCGCGAAGCTAAGAGTATTTGAGAGAGCATAATCATAAAGGGGAGTGATGATATGGCTTATTTAGATGAAAGAAAATATAATAGAGCTAATACATATATAGAAGGCAATGTAGTAAGAATTGCGTTGCCGGAGAGATTACCTGAACCGGAAAAAAAGAAAGACAATATACCGGTCAGAAGACCAAAAGAAAGAAAAAAGGCAAAGAGGATATCGCCGGCATTTGCGATGTTTTCAGCGGCAGCCGGAATCGTACTTACAGTAATGGTAATTGGCTGTATTAGTGTACAGACAGAGATTACAAACAGACTTGATAATATCAGTGTTCTTGAGCAGGAGCTTCTGGATACAAAGGAACTGAACGCGCAGATGGAAACACAGATATCATTAAATACGGATATTACATATATATATGAAACTGCAACCGTGAGACTGGGAATGGTACCTGCTGATGCTGCAAGTACAATATATTTTGATAAGAGTGAAAGCGAGTATGTAAGACAGTATGAATACATCCCGGAATAATGAAAGAATGAATGCTAAAAAGAAAAATAATGCACGTAAAGAATACACCAGAGGCGTCTTAAAAAGACTGATGGTGGTATTCGCTGTCGTTATGATTATATTATTTACACTTGGCGGGATAGTGATATTTCGGGCAACTGATAATTATGGGGATTATAGCAGAAAAGTGCTGGAGCATCAGGGATATGATGATGTGACAATACCTTATAAAAGAGGAGATATCACTGACAGAAATGGTGTGATACTGGCAACAAACGAAAAAATCTATAATTTAATACTGGAGCCATACATTATATTGTCAGATGAAGATATAACAGAGCCTACAATTAATGCACTGGTGTCATGCTATGGATATAGCGCTGATGAATTGTACAGTGTAATTAATGAGAACAGCGATAGCAGTTATTACAGATACTCAGTAGGTCTGAGCACAGAAGAAAAAGACCGTTTTACTGTCGTTCAGGAGGCTGTTAATAACGATAAAAACGTAAAAGATGTTATAGATGGAGTATGGTTTGAAGAAGAGTATAACAGAGTTTATCCATATAATACTCTTGCCTGCGATTTGATAGGTTTTACAAACTCAGATGCTACGGAAGGACAGTATGGACTGGAGAAGTTTTATAATAGTAAACTGACCGGAAGTAATGGCAGAATGTATGGCATAATTAATTCTGATACTAATTATGATGTTACAGTAAGAGAAGCTGAAGATGGCTATAGTATTGTTACCACTATAGACACTAATCTTCAGAATATAGTTGAAAATCGTATATCTGAATTTAATGAGAGAATCGGTTCAAAGAATACGGCGGTACTTGTAATGAATCCAAACAACGGTGAAATACTTACAATGGCCAGTTATCCTGTTTTTGATTTGAATGAACCATATGATTTGTCAGAGTTTTTTACAGAGACAGAGATTGAATTGATGTCTGCAGATGCAAAAACAGAGTTTCTGAGCAACCTGTGGAGCAATTATATTGTTTCTTATGCATATGAACCGGGTTCAACGGCAAAGCCCCTGACTGTTTCAGCAGGACTTGAGGAAGCAAAGATAAAAGTAACCGATGTATATCCATGTGACGGAAGGCAGATTATCGGCGGATGGACTATAAAGTGTCATATTACTGCCGGTCATGGTGACTTATCCCTCACTGATGCGATTGTTAATTCGTGTAATGATTGTCTGATGCAGATTGCAGGGAAGATAGGAAGCAGTATATTCTGTGATTATCAGAACAGGTTCGGTTTAGGAAAAGTTACCGGTATTGATTTGCCGGCTGAGGCAAAGGGTATGTTGTATGATGCAGAGGCAATGCAGGAGGTTGACCTTGCTACTAATTCATTCGGACAGAATTATACTGCTACGATAACGCAGATGACATCAGCATACTGTTCAATTATTAATGGCGGAACTTATTATAAGCCACATGTGGTTAAGCAGATTTTAGATTCAGAGGGCAATATTGTAGAGCAGATAGAGCCGGAACTTGTAAGGCAGACCATAAGTAAAACTACTTCAGATTTTCTTATTGATTCAATGGTAAAAACAATTGATAACAGTGCTGCTGCGATAGCAGGATATTCAATTGGCGGAAAAACCGGTACAGCCCAGAAGCTTCCGAGAGAGGCCAAGACATATATAGTATCACTGGCAACTTTCTTTCCGGCATATGATCCGCAGATTATGATGTTTACTGTTATAGATGAGCCAAATGTAGAAAATCAGTCTACCGGCGGTTATGCTACTGCACTGAGTCATGATATTATGGCTGATATAATAGAATATTACAATATCGAGCCGGACAGAGTGGATGAAGTATACGAGTCTCCGTTTTCTTCTGATGTAGAATACGATGAAAATGGCGTAATTATTGAAGATTAATATGAATATAATTTGGTGATAAACGTCTTCTGGTGAGATAATGAGACTTCTGAAAATGAGACATCGCAAGCAATTACTTTTAATTGCCGTTGCTTTTTTACTGGCATTTGTAGTGTTGTTTGTAAGAACCGGATTTTTGATGATATTTAAATCAGAATATTATAGTGAACTGGCAGACGAACTTCATGAGCGAGAGCGTTCGATAAAGGCGGCAAGAGGCATTATTTATGATGTCAATGGTGTCGAGATAGCTACAAACAGAACCGTATGTACAGTATCAGTTATTCACAATCAGATATCTGATCCAGAAACTGTGATTTCAATGCTGTGCAAGGAACTAAAGCTTTCGGAAGAGAAGGTCAGAGGACTTGTTGAAAAGTATTCTTCAAGAGAAATTATTAAAACAAATGTTGACAAAGAAACCGGTGAAAGAATAAGAAGCTATGGTTATGATGGAGTAAAGGTTGATGAGGACTATAAGAGATATTATCCTTACGGAACGATGGCTTCAAAGGTGCTTGGTTTTACCGGTGGCGATAATCAGGGCATTATCGGACTGGAAGTTGAATATGAAAATATATTAAAAGGGACAAATGGTACCATACTTACGCTTACTGATGCGGCAGGAGTTGAAATCGATGATGCGGCAGAGGAAAGAATAGAGCCAGTACCGGGGAATAATCTGAGACTTAGCCTGGATGTAAATATTCAAATGTACGCTGAACAGGCTGCCATGAAGGTGATGGAGCAAAAGAGTGCTAAGAGAGTTTCGGTTATAATAATGAATCCTCAAAATGGCGAGATAATGGCTATGGTAAGTTGTCCCGAATTTAATTTAAACGAGCCTTATACATTATTAGATGAAACACAGACGGAGCTTACCGGTGAAGACTATACCAACGCACTTAACAGTATGTGGAGAAATACCTGTATAAATGATACATACGAGCCGGGCTCAACCTTTAAGGTAATAACCATGGCTGCGGCATTGGAAGAGGGCGTTGTTAGCCTCGAAGAGACTTTTCACTGTGGTGGTTTCAGAGTAGTTGAAGACAGAAGAATACATTGCCATAAAGTTATTGGTCATGGCACGGAAGATTTTGTGCAGGGAGCAATGAACTCATGTAATCCGGTATTTATTGACGTGGGGTTAAGACTTGGAGTTGAACGCTATTATAGTTATTTTAAGCAGTTCGGACTCCTTAGTAAGACCGGTATAGATCTTCCCGGTGAAGCCGGTACGATAATGCATAATAAAGATAATATAGGAGAGGTCGAGCTGGCGACAATATCCTTTGGTCAGTCTTTTCAGATAACTCCAATACAGCTTATTACCACAATTTCCGGAATAATCAATGGCGGAAGGAGAGTAACACCTCATCTGGCTGTTGAAATAATAAGCGGTGATGGTAACAATATATCAAAGCTTGAATATGATGCTAATAAAAATATGCTTTCGGAATCAACCAGTGAAAAAGTAAGATACATACTTGAAAAGGTTGTTTCAGAGGGGTCAGGCTCAAATGCTGTGATTGAAGGATATGCTATCGGTGGTAAAACCGCAACATCAGAAAAACTTCCGCGTAAAACAGGAAGGTATATTTCATCCTTTGTAGGTTTTGCTCCGGCGGATAATCCTCAGGTTATAGCACTTATTACAATAGATGAACCAAAAGGCGTCTATTACGGCGGCACAATTGCAGCTCCGGTTATCAGGGATATATTTGAGAATATATTGCCTTATCTGGGGATAGAGCAGTCAGTAACAATAGCAGAAAATATTGTTGAATAATAAAGGTTGATAAGATAATAAAAAAGCTTTATACTATAATATTAGGTGAAGTTTGTTATTTGATAGAACCTGCATAGCTGCAGTTTTATTGGTTTAATAAAATACTGGTAAGGAGAATGTTTATGAAATATGCGGCATTAGTGGCAGTAGCCATTTCGTTTTTGCTTAGCGCAGTGATATGTCCATTACTTATTCCGTTTTTAAGAAAATTGAAATTCGGTCAGAATATAAGAGAAGAGGGACCGCAGGCACATTTAAAAAAGGCCGGAACACCTACTATGGGTGGTATTGCTTTTTTAGCCGGTATAGTTATTACAAGTCTTTTCTTTATAAAAGATTATCCGAATATAATTCCGATACTTTTTGTGACAGTCGGTTTTGGATGTGTGGGATTTCTTGATGATTATATCAAGGTAGTTATGAAGCGTTCCGAAGGCCTTAACCCTGTACAGAAGCTGATTGCCCAGTTTATTATTTCCGGGATATTCTGTTATTATGTTATTACTACAGAGGGACTTGGAACATCCATGATTATACCGTTTATGGGAACCGAGATAGATGTTCCTGTATTAATATTTGTTCCGCTGTTCTTTATCATAATGCTTGGTACAGACAATGGTGTTAATCTTACGGATGGACTTGACGGACTTTGTACCAGTGTAACTATACTGGTGGCTATATTCTTTACTGTTGTTGCTATTGGCGAAAACAGCGGTATAGAGCCTATAACCGGAGCTGTGGTTGGAAGTCTTGTAGGTTTTCTTATATTCAATGTACATCCGGCGAAAGTGTTTATGGGTGATACAGGTTCGCTTGCACTTGGTGGTTTTGTAGCTTCAGCGGCAATAATGATGAAGATGCCGTTATTTATTGTAATAGTTGGTTTTATTTATCTGGCAGAAACTTTGTCAGTTATGCTTCAGGTAGGATATTTTAAAATTACAAAGGGAAAGCGTTTGTTTAAAATGGCACCTATACATCATCATTTTGAGTTGTGCGGCTGGTCAGAGAATAAGATAGATATTGTGTTTTCTATAATAACAGCACTGCTTTGTATAGTCGGATATATCGCATTGTAGTGTGCAGCATTGGGTAAGGCATATAATGTCATATAATTATTATTAACAGGTGTAGTATGAAAAAAAGAGATCAAAGAAGTTTAGCTGATAAAATTAAAGCATTGATTGTACAGGATAAGGGAGGATATGATTATACTCTTTTGTTTACTGTTGTGTTTATTTCATGCTTCGGGCTTGTTATGGTATATAGTGCCAGCTCTTATGTTGCATATACCAAGTTTGGTTCTTCATTTTATTTCTTTACACGCCAGGCATTTTTTATGGCATTAGGTATGGTGATAATGCTGATAGTATCAAAGCTTGATTATCATATCTGGTTAAAATGGGCCGCCGTTATTATTGTATCGGCTGTAGTGCTTATGATATTGGTTAACTACACACCTTTTGGAATTGAACTCAACGGAAAAAAACGCTGGTTTGGTATAGCGGGACATTCGCTTTTTCAGGCAGCGGAGTATGTAAAGATAGCAATTATAGTAGGGCTTGCATCCTATGTAAATAAAGTAGGTAAGAATGTTGATACCTTTCCGGTTATTATATTTACAATAATAGTGTCGGTTCCGCTGTGTATTTTAGTTGCTTCAAATAACCTTAGTACCGGTATTATATTACTTGGCATAACATTTATTATGGTGTTTATCGCCAGTAAGAAGAAGGTATTGTACATAATACTTACATTAATTGCCGCCGGTGGTGTAACAGCCGCAGTATTTTTAGGAGACTGGTTAGTTAAGATAGGTATTCTTAAAGATTATCAGTTTGAACGTATTTATGTGTGGCTGGATCCGGAAGCATATGCTCTGGAAGGCGGACATCAGGTGCTTCAGGGACTTTACGCTATAGGCTCAGGTAATTTTTTTGGTAAAGGATTTGGAAAGAGTCTTCAGAAACTGGGATTTGTACCGGAAGCCCAGAACGATATGATATTTTCAATTATATGTGAAGAGCTGGGTATAATAGGAGCAATAGCTGTTATTGTCATATTTATATATATGTTATTTTTGTTTTTACGAATAGCTGTTAATGCACCGGATTTATTTGGTACCATGCTTACTGTTGGTGTTATGGCACATATTGCAATACAGGTAATTTTAAATGTTGCAGTAGTTACCAACACAATACCAAATACAGGTGTTACCCTTCCGTTTATAAGCTATGGAGGTACTTCGGTAATATTTTTACTTATGGAGATTGGTATTGTATTAAGTGTATCGAATCAGTCAAAATATAAAAAGTAATTTGTGGGGCGGATGATAAACATATGAGAAATAGTATAGTTGAAATAGATGAAATCGGTGTAAAAAAGAAAAAATGGATTATAGCATTAAGTATAACAGCTTTTTTGTTAGGCTGTTTTATATGTGCATTTTTTACTCTTAAGGTTAAAGAGGTTACTGTAGTGGGTAATATTTATTACAGTGACCA
>JAZULV010000038.1:0-14039 GCA_045603305.1 Lachnospiraceae bacterium
ATACTTGAAAGAAACGGTATAAGTGCATCAAGAATTCATTTTGACACAAAAGGTAATGCTATACTTTATATTGAAAGTATCATTGTTGAATTGGGGGACAACAGCAATATTGATGGGCAGATCATAGAGTTGAAAAATATACTTCCGATACTGGAAGGACAGGCAGGAACTCTTGATATGACATACTACAGAGATGACAGGGATGATATTTCATATCCTTTTACATATGATAAAAAATAGATAAAGAATGTAAGTTCGTATTGATATTTTATTTTAAAAATAATATTATATATATAATTATACTTATGTGTTTAATTTGCGGTTATGAGGAGGAATTGTTTTGATAGAGATTATGGTTAATGATACAGATGGTGCTGCTAAGATTATTGTTATTGGTGTTGGCGGTGCCGGCAACAATGCTGTTAACAGGATGATAGATGAAAATATTAGTGGTGTTGAGTTTATTGGTATAAATACGGACAAGCAGGCTTTACAGATGTGTAAGGCTCCTACAGCATTGCAGATTGGCGAGAAACTTACAAAGGGTCTTGGTGCAGGTGCTAAGCCTGAGATTGGAGAGAAAGCAGCTGAAGAAAGTGCAGAAGAGATTGCAGAGGCTATAAAGGATGCTGACATGGTATTTGTTACATGCGGCATGGGCGGTGGTACAGGAACCGGTGCCGCTCCTGTTATTGCGTCTATCGCTAAGGGTCTTGGTATCCTTACAGTAGGTGTTGTGACTAAGCCTTTCAGATTTGAGGGCAAGGTTCGTATGAATAATGCCAGCGAAGGTATTGCAAAGCTTAAAGAGTATGTGGATACTCTTATTGTTATTCCTAATGACAGACTTCTTGAGATAGTTGACAGAAGGACAAGTATGCCTGATGCCCTTAGAAAGGCAGATGAGGTTCTTCAGCAGGCAGTACAGGGAATTACAGATTTGATTAATGTTCCTGCGCTTATTAACCTTGACTTTGCAGACGTTCAGACTGTTATGAGAGATAAGGGTGTAGCACATATCGGTATTGGAACAGGCCATGGTGAAGAGAAGACAGTTGAGGCTATTAAGTCTGCAATTGCAAGTCCTCTTCTTGAGACAACAATCGAAGGTGCAAGCAATGTTATCGTTAATGTATCAGGTGATGTGGCACTTCTTGAAGTACACGAGGCTGTTGGATATGTTCAGGAACTTGCAGGTGAAGATGCGAATATTATTTTCGGTGCTATGTATGATGAGAATATGCAGGACGAGGCAGTTATCACTGTTATTGCTACCGGACTTAATGAGAATATTCTTGAAGGATACAAAAAGACTGTAGCTGCATCATATCCGGCTAAGTCGTTTAAAGATACCGAAGCAAGTGCTGACAGAGTCAGCAAGCCTGTAGCAACTCCTACAAGAGCAGCTACAAAGAGCGTTGACTGGTCTTCATTTAAGTCAGATAACAGTTCTTATAAAGCGGTAGAGCCGGCAAGAAAGCTTGATGCTGCTAAGTTAGATGACAGCAATTCAGATATAAAGATTCCTGTATTTCTTCAGAAGAAGAGATAATAACTTAATTTAATATTAGAGTAATAAGAGTATTCAGATGCAGTGAGGACTGTGGACGGGTACTCTTTTTGTTTTCTGTACCGGCTTCGTAAATACAATTATCAAGTAATAGAGATTGAGATTATGACAATTTGTGCATATTTTACTAATTGCATATTCTAACCAAAAGACATTGAAAATAGTTGTCAATTGTGATATTGTTATTTTAAGGGAATTACCATAAGATTATTAATTTGACTTGTGTGAGAAAAAATACCCGGTCACTATTTTCAATTAGAAAGAGTAGCAAAAAGGCAAAAAATAATATGGAGGAAGCAAGTATGACTATATTTGATAGAAAAATCACAAAAATTATAATTGGTGTAATTATATCAATTGTTTTACTATTAAGTATCCTGACTATATTAGTACCATTTATTATGTTAGCTAATGAGAAAGAGTTTTTGAAAGATGAGCTGGATAATACGTTCATCAACGAGAAGTTTTCAAGCTGGAAACCAGCAGCAATTGCTGATTGGGGTGGTTTCATGATACCTAATGAATGGAATATTTCAAATGATACAGACATAATGAAAATAACTGATATGGAAGATAATATTATTGCGTTTGGGACATTTATCGGGTTACCGGACTCTAAATTCACAACCTATGAAGAATTTCTGACAGCAACTGAAAATGTAGATGTGTCTGAAATTACATATGACTATGTTCCGGGGTTTGCGGCAATAGATTATTCTTACTTTGGTAAAATGATAATACCGAATGCAGATGACAAAACTTATTACTATATATCGTTGAAGGAAGATCAAAAAACTGAATTAATCATGGTTTTTCCACCGGATTCAGCTATGGATCATGACAAGCTTCTTGATATTGCCCAGGCAATTGTATTTTCATATTGTTTTCCGGAGGAATAATTTATAATATATTTTATGGAAAGAAATCTTACTGGTATAGTTTGCTAATATGATAAAAGATGTTGACATATCAGCAAAAACATTACTGTGCGATAAACCATATACGGTTATCAAAGCAGCCAAGGATGATTAACATACAATATAGCATTTAACAAAAAGTATAATCAAAGCTGTTGCTATTTTTTAATAGCAGCAGCTTTTTTATAAACTTCAGTATCACTTTAAATAATAAATTCGCCACAAAAATACATTTTAGGTACTGTTTTTGATGGTTAATAAACGAATATCACGAATTCATATTCTTAAATAAGACAGATTGTGCGTATGAATATTGGTATAATACCCATGTCTGTTAGATATGAATGCGAAAGAAGGTGGTATGGGAAGTGGAATATACAGTATATCTGGATGTTTTGTTTTTGGTGAACTGGCTGATGGATATATTCCTATTGTACATAACAGGTAAATTCCTTAAAGAGAAGATTGTAAAAAAAAAGTCGCAGTTGCTGCTGCACTGGGAGCGTTGTGGGCAGTAGCAATTATTTATGTAAGATTTAAGTATGTATGGTTAACAATGCTTGTTACTTATCTGGTGATAAGCGCACTTATGGTGTTTATATGTTTTCCGGTAAAAAGCGTGAGAAAGCTTATAGAAGGTGTAATTGTTTTATATGGAGCAGCTTTTATTTTTGGGGGAATATTAAACACAATTTATTTTAATTTTGGATTAGGTGTTCTGGTAAGAAGACTTATATGGGGAGAGTATAGAAATATAACGGTAATTATTATTTTAGGATTTGCTGTCATGATATTTATATGCAGACTGATAAAGAATTATGAGCAGCAAATCGTAAAAAGGCGTCACACATATAATGTAACGCTTGTTCATAAGGATAAAAATGTCGAAGTGAAGGCTTTGTATGATACCGGCAATTGTCTTAGAGAACCAATAAGCAAAAGGCCGGTATCAATCTGTATCGGGGATGTTGCAGATAAGTTATTGGGTGAAAAGTCTTCGGTATTGGTGAATATAATGGAGTGTATGGATTCACAAGCCTTTTTAGATGAAAAAGTATATGTAGTTCCATTTATGTCAGTGGGTAATGAAAACGGATTAATTGTTGCAATTGAGATAGAAGCTATGGAGATACATTTACGGGGGAAAACAGTCGAAGAAAAAAGAAGTTTAATAGGATTTTGTAAGGGGCGGATTAACAATGATTTATCCTATAGTATGATATTGAACTCGGCTGTTCTGAGTAATGACATAGAATGAAAACAACAGGGGGAAAAAGAGATGATTATAAAAGTGTCAGTACCAAGTCGCTTCAGGTTTAGAATGAGACCTTCATTTAAAAACCTGGTGGTTCCAAGACAGGGGGAAATTCATTATATAGGAGGAAGTGAAATACTTCCGGCACCGTTAGAGGCAGAAGAAGAGGCTCGAATGATTGAACTGCTGGGGTCTGATAAAAATGATACAGCGAGGTCAATTCTTATAGAGCATAATCTGCGGCTGGTAGTGTACATAGCAAAGAAGTTTGATAACACCGGTGTAGGTGTAGAAGATTTAATATCAATCGGTTCAATTGGTTTGATAAAGGCGATAAATACATATAACAGTGAGAAACAGATTAAGCTGGCAACTTATGCGTCAAGATGCATTGAAAATGAAATTCTTATGTATCTCAGACGCAACAGTAAAACTAAAATGGAGGTATCCTTCGACGAGCCTCTAAATGTAGATTGGGATGGTAATGAACTTTTGCTATCAGATATACTTGGTACTGACGATGATATTATTTCAAGAGGTCTGGAGGACGAAGCAGAGATGAAGCTTCTTAATCTTGCCATTTCAAAATTAAATGAAAGAGAAAAGCGGATTGTCCAGCTTAGGTTTGGACTGGATGATGCAGACGGAAAAGAAATGACACAGAAAGAAGTTGCGGATTTATTGGGTATATCCCAGTCATATATATCAAGACTGGAAAAGAGAATAATTAATAGATTAAAAAAAGAAATTGTACGATTTGAATAACTGTGCTATAATAAATATGATTTGCTTTTTTAGGAGGTATATTATAATGAGAAAGCACAGTGCTACAGGTGTGTTTACAATTATAGCATTAATTGTTTTATTGATAACTATGTCAGGATGTATTAAGCAGGAGAATCCAAATCTCAAGACTTATCAGGATTATGTTAAGGCTATGCTTGATGTTAATTATCACGGAGATTGTGAGATGTATATGCAGTTAAGCGGCTCTGATAATGGTGAAGATGTATATAATGAATGTATAAATAATGTGGCTGAAACACTTGTTGCTAATTATGCAATCGAAGAAGATATGCTCTCAGCTGATATGCTTAAGCGTCTCAACACTATTTCAAAGGAACTTTGCGGTAAGGCATCTTATACGGTTGACGAAGCTGTATATAGTGATGATATTTATACGGTTAATGTTAATGTAAAGTCATTTAATTATTTCGAGACTGCAAAAGCAGCTTTTGACAGTTATATTGATGATTTTAATAACAGAGCAGCTAATGGTGAGTTCCTTGAGATGACAGAAGGTGAGTATGAGACCAAATATGCCGAAGGTGTTATTGAATTACTTGAGACATCATTGCTTGAGAGTTCTTATGGCGAGGAAAGCTCATATATTGTAACAATACTGGTCAATGAGAACGGAGAGAGTTATGTAAGTGACAGCGATTATGCCCGTATTGCTTCGTTGATATTTCCAAGTTATAATTAGTGTTTTTTGTTAGTTGAATATTTTGTGTTTTAAGTCTTTGGGATATTAGTATTTCAAAGACTTATTTATTTGTACAATTAAAAATAGTCTGTTTTTTTATAATAACATGGAAAGAATAACCTTGGTTTTCATCGTATAAATGCTTTGATTTTCGTGCATCATTTTATTACAAAACGATGAAGCGGAGGTTATCAAATGTCTGGTTATAAGGTTGAAATCTGCGGGGTTAACACAGCACAATTACCACTATTAAGAAACGATGAGAAGGAAGAGCTTTTTAAGCGAATTAAGGCAGGAGATTTAGAAGCCAGGGAAAAGTACATTAAAGGTAACTTAAGACTGGTTCTCAGCGTAATACAGCGCTTTACAGGTAATAATGAAAATATTGATGACCTTTTTCAGATAGGCTGTATAGGTCTGATTAAAGCAATAGATAATTTTAATCCGGATATGATGGTTAAGTTTTCAACTTATGCAGTACCGATGATTATAGGTGAGGTAAGAAGATATCTTCGTGATAATAATTCGATACGTGTATCCAGGTCACTCAGGGATACTGCATACAAAGCAATATATGCAAAAGAACAATTACAGAGAAAAAGTGCAAAGGAGCCTACGATATGCGAGATCGCCGAGGAGATAGGTATAAGTAAGGAGGATATAGTATTTGCCCTTGATGCCATACAAAGTCCGGTAAGCCTTTATGAACCGGTATATACTGAAGGTGGAGATGCCTTGTATGTGATGGACCAGATAAGTGATAAAAAAAATGTAGAGGAGAACTGGGTTGAAGATATATCACTCAGGGAGGCGTTAAAGGGTCTGCCGGATAGAGAGCGGCATATAATTGAGTTAAGGTTTTTTGAAGGAAGAACTCAGATGGAAGTGGCTAAGGAAGTAGATATTTCTCAGGCACAGGTGAGCCGCCTTGAGAAAAATGCATTAAAAATGATGCGAAAGTATTTATGTTAATAGCTGTGATATATATTTTTGTTTAATCAATAAAAGAGCGTCATCTGAACTTGTGAGAGTGCAGATGACGCTTATCTGTTGATTATGTATATTATAGTTTAAGTTGGTTATTATTTTGAAGCTTCGTCAAATAAATCACAAACATCCTTTGATGGAGCTTTGTCGATAAGTGATACGATAACTGCTGCTAAAAGACCAACAATGAAACCAGGAATGATTTCGTAAACACCTGTTGGAGTTGTGAGCCATACATACCATACAGCATCCATGATAAATCCGCATACGATACCGGCGATAGCACCCTTGAAGGTCAGTCTCTTCCAGTAAAGTGAAAGGATAATAACAGGACCGAAGGCTGAACCAAATGCTGCCCATGCACACTCTACAAGACCCATGATGCTTTCAAAGGTTGGGTTGCTTTCTGCAACTACTGAGATGATGAGAGCGATAACAGCGATAACAATAACTACGATTCTTCCTGCCCACATAACTTCCTTGTTAGAAGCTTTCTTACGGATAACAGGCTTATAAACGTCTGAAGCAAAAGCAGAAGATGAAGCAAGAAGCTGTGAATCTGCTGAGCTCATTGATGCAGCGAGGATAGCTGAAAGTAAAATACCTGCGATAAGAGCCGGGAATACTCCACGAACCATATGTACAAATACAAGCTTTCTGCTAACTTCACCAAGGATATCACCAAGGAAGTGACGGCCTACGATACCAACTACAGAAGCCATGATAAGTATTAATGTTGTCCATGAACAACCGATAATCTGTGACTTTTTCATTTCCTTTTCAGACTTGATTGACATATATCTGATGATAATGTGTGGCATACCAAAGTAACCAAGACCCCAGCCAAGACCGGTAAGAATATTTGCGATGCTTTCCCAGTTAAAGCTTCCACTTGAGAGAAGATTGTAGTAGTTCTCAGGAAGGTTAACAGCAGCTGTTGCCACCCAGTCACCGGCATTCATAGCAAACAATGCGATAATTGGAGCAACCATAAGGGCAGCGAGCATGAGAAGACCCTGGAAGAAGTCTGTCCAGCATACTGCATTAAATCCACCGAGGAAGGTATATATTACGATAATTGCAGCAGCAAATATCATCGCGTATTTAGCATCTACACCGAATACTTCGTTAAATAATGTACCACATGCAGATATACTTGAAGCAGTGTATACGCAGTATACAATTACGAATACAACGGCACAGATAATCTGAAGTGCAGGGTTTGTTTCTTTAAAACGGTTTGTAAGGTACTGTGGAATTGTGATTGAGTCATTAGCTTTAATGGAGAATCTTCTAAGCTTTGGAGCTACAAAAAGCCATGAACAGATTGTTCCGAGGAGTAAACCTACAGAAATCCATACCTGACCGATACCCCAAAGATATATGGAGCCAGGAAGTCCCATTAAGACCCAGGCGCTCATATCTGATGCACCAGCACTGAGGGCTGCTACCCAGCCACCCATGTTTCTTCCGCCAAGGAAGTAGTCTTTTTCACCGTCTCCGGATTTGGACTTGAAGAAGAAATACACGCCAACTCCGATTACTACGGCAAAATAGACAACAAAAGCAATCATTTCATAATTAGTCATTTCGTTACCTCATTTCATAAAATAATATTAATAAAAGTAATATAAAAACAATCTCAATATTACTCACATTAACAAGTATTTTACACAAAAGTTGAGAAAGTATCAAGTAAAATATAATAATTTGTTAAATTATTTATTAAGTAATTGTATTTTCTTTTTAAAATGATAAAATAATATTAAAATTAGTAATATAAATTCAATATAAAGAACCAAAATAAAAAAATGTTAAACATATGTAAAACGAGAGGGTTGTCATGAGTATTAAAAAATATGAGGCATTTTTAACAATAGTGGAAACAGGGTCATTATCAAAGGCCGCTAAAGAGCTTGGCTATACCCAGTCGGGTATAACTCATATGATGCATAATCTTGAAAATGAGCTGGGCGGAGTTTTGATGATTAGGAATAAAGGCGGGATAAAGCTCACGGAGAAAGGCTGGGCATTGATGCCTTTGATTAAGGAGGTAACAGAATGTAATGAAAGGCTGTTACAGAAAGCTTTAGCTTATCAGGCAGAGAAGAGAACCGGTATAAGAATTGGAACTTTCAAAAGTATGGCAGTGAACTGGCTGCCTAAAATTATTAAAGAATACCAGATTAATAATCAGGACATAGATTTTCAACTGATTGAAGGCGACTATGATGATATTGACAACTGGATAAAAAACAGAAAAATTGATATTTGTTTTATTAATATGAATATGAAACTTAATTGTAAGTGTATTGAGCTATGCGAAGACAGGCTTTTGGCAGTACTTCCATTAGACCATTCCATGGCGTTATGTGATACATTTCCGGTAAGTGAATTTGAAAAGCAGCCACTTATCAGCCTTATTGATAATACAGATCAGGACGCAAGAGATGTTCTGTTGCGGGCAGGAATAAAGCCGGAGTCTAAATTAAAGACAAAAGATGAGTATGCGATGCTTGCAATGGTTGAGAATGGACTGGGAATATGTATTATGCCGGAGCTTATGTTGATGGGACATAAAGGTAATGTAAAAGTTATGGAGCTTGATCCGCCGGCAAAACGTACTATTGGACTTGCGGTGCTGTCTGAAAAATCAGATAATACAATAGTTGAAGAGTTTGCTGATTTTATTATTAATTGGGTAAAAGTTAATTACAAAAAGGTTTAGTGTGAGGAAATAGGAATAACCATAGTACAAAAAGTGACATAATTGTTTTTGTGTTGACATAATCAGAAATAACGTATAGACTTTATAGAAAAAAGGAGGATAATAGTAATGGAAAGTGGAAAGTCAAAAGTGCTCGCCGGTGTATTAGCTATTCTTTTAGGACAGTTTGGCATACATAATTTTTATTTAGGAAACACACAGAGAGCGGTAATTCAGTTGAGTGTCAGCCTGGGAAGTTATATTTTAGGCACATTGTTAGCAGTTGTCTGTATCGGATTTTTGTTTTATCTGGTACCTGTTGGAATATCTATCTGGGCTATCGTTGAAGGTGTTCAAATATTAACAGGCAAGATTTCTACTGATGCTAATGGTGAACCATTGATATAATTATATATTATTTATGGTGTATTAATGCCGGATAAGAAGTTCCGGCGGCCTGTAATGAAATAGTGCTATATGATAATCAGGTGCGGATATACTGTACCTGATTTTTGTGATACACTAATTTATTGTAATATATTAAGTCATTAGGATAGTGCTTATATTTAATTCCTAGCATGCAGTTAGCTTTGAATAATAAGGTGGAAGGTGGACAGTCTGATGAATAGTGATGCTGATTATTATTCAGAGAAGATAATATATTATATAGTATGTGTTTTTTTGATTCTGTTCTTTTTGTTTTTGATTATTTATCATACTTACGGGTGGCAGTTTGCCGGCAATTTATCATCTTGTTATATAAATGATGTATGGCATTTGTACTGTCCTGCATGTGGAGCAACCCGTGCACTTGATTATTTTTTGCATGGAAGATTATTAAAATCACTGCTTGCCAATCCATTCATCATAAGTGCAGTTTTATTTTTTATGAGTTACTTTATTCCTGCTACATATACTTTTATAATAAAAAAGGATAGGAAGAGATATTATCATTTTAATAAAAATCTGCTGATTTCATTGATTGTAATTAATATTGGATACTTTTTAGCAAGGAATATCAGTCTGGTTTTATGGGGCTATGATTTTATTTATGAGAACACAAAGTATTGGAATTGAAATGTTTATACTATAAATTAAGGAGTTTTGTGAAATTATGATAAGAGACAATTATGCAGAGGTAGAGAAGAGAGTGTGTGAAGCCTGTGAAAGAAGTGGCAGAGCACATAGTGAAGTTACTCTTATTGCGGTAAGTAAGACTAAGCCGGTAGAGATGCTTAATGAGGTAATTGCCTGTGGTGCTACGGACTTAGGTGAGAATAAAGTGCAGGAGATGTGCGGTAAGATAGAGGTGATTAAGCAGCCTGTTAACTGGCATCTTATAGGACATCTTCAGAGAAATAAGGTGAAGTATATAGTTGATAAAGCGTATATGATACATTCAGTGGATTCTTTAAGACTTGCCAATGAGATTCAGAAGGAAGCACTTAAGGCAGATGTTATCTGCAAGGTGCTTGTAGAGGTCAACATAGGTGAAGAAGACAGCAAGGAAGGTGTTACAGTCAGCGAAGCACCGGAGCTTATTAAAGAGATTTCAAAGCTTTCCAATGTAAAGGTTATGGGACTTATGACTGTAGCTCCGCCGGCAGATGAGCCTGACGATAACAGAAAATATTTTGCGGGCATGAAAAAGCTCTTTGAAGAGATTAAGGCTATGAACATTCCTAATGTAGAGATGAAGGAACTTTCCATGGGTATGACCGGAGATTTTGAAGTTGCCATAGAAGAGGGTGCGACTATGGTTAGGGTTGGAACAGCGATATTTGGTGAGAGGAATTATAATATATAATTGTAACAGTTCAGAATTGCTATATTTAAAGCAGGAAAGAGTGCAGATTTTTATGTCTGCACTCTTTTATAGTGTAAGGAATTATTTATTGAGTAAGATTAAGTATCTGCCGCATCCAATGGTTTCAACTTCTGCTTGAAAATAATTATAAAAAATACAACTGACAGAACTGCTGCCACAAGCTCCGCTATCGGAAAGGCTGCCCACATAAGGTTAATACCGGCAGTTATCGCGAAAATGTATGCACATGGCAGAATTACAATTAACTGTCTTACAAGGGATATAAGCATACTGAATACACCGTTGCCCAAAGCCTGAAATACTGCTGACATCATAATATCAAAACCTGCGAGTATGAAGCTTAAGCTTATCAGTCTTAATGCGTAAACTCCGATTCTCAGCATCTCATCAGAGGCATTAAATATTGAAAGCAGCTGTTCAGGTATGATTTGGAATATTGCCATGCCGATAATCATGTATATAGATGCACAGATGGTACTGAGTATTATAGTTTTCTGTATACGCTTTCGGTTTCTTGCACCAAAGTTAAAAGCTACAATAGGAACCATGCCGTTTACAAGTCCGAATATCGGCATGAATATAAAACTCTGCAGTTTGAAGAATATTCCGTAAACTGATACACCGGTTGAAGATTTAAGTATTTTCATAAGAATAAGGTTCATTCCAAAAGTAAGTACAGAACCTATGGCGGCCATGATGGTTGAAGGAATACCTACTGCTAATATTTTGCCGATTATAGCAAGGCTGGGCCTAAATTGTTTAAAATCAAAGTTAATTTCTTTATTAACCTTAAGGTTAAAGAATAGTGCAATAAACATTGCTGAAATCTGTCCGATAACTGTTGCAAGTGCAGCACCGGCTACACCCATTTCAGGAAGACCGAAGCATCCGAATATAAGTATCGGGTCGAGAATAATATTTATTATAGCACCGGCACCCTGGGAAATCATTGTGTAAACAGAGTGTCCCGTAGACTGTAAAAGTCTTTCAAGGGTAATCTGCATAAACATACCGAATCCCAGTATGGTACATATCGAAAGATAACTTACACCGTAGTTAATGATTACTTCATCATCAGTCTGGGCAAGGAAGAACATCTTTGTAAAAAATATACCGAATACTATAAATATTGCAGCATTTATTGCTGCAATAAGCAGACCATTAAGTGCAGCAGCATTAGCGGTTTCATAATTCTTTTCACCGAGACTTCTGGATAACAGTGAATTAATACCCACTGCCATACCTGTTGCAAGAGCAATCATGAGGTTCTGTATTGGGAAAGCCATTGAAAGTGCTGTTACAGCATTTTCATTAATCTGCGCTACGAAATATGTGTCAACTATGTTATAAAATGCCTGAACCAGCATAGAAATAATCATAGGTGTTGCCATAACAAAAAGCAGACGAGGGATACTCATATAGCCCATCTTATTTTGAGGTTGTGTGTTAGCTTCCATATATAAATTCTCCTCCTGTTACTAGTATAGACAAAGCACTGTATATAGTAATGGTTAATTTTATAAAAGTCAATGTAATATTTGTTGATTATATAAATGTTTCTATTGATTATTTTTGCTCTTTTTTGTATAATTGCTATAAATTTTTTTGGAAGGAGTGGGACTGAATATATCAGTCCGGTTGAGTAAGGTTATGAAGGAATTGACAATTAAAGAATTATATGATTTAAGTCACACACTTGCGGCTCCGTTGCTTGAGAATGTTACATATCCATGGGAGGCTTTGCCTCAGATAGGTAAATTTATAATCGAGTTAGGTAATACATTACCGGAAGAAGAGTATGAGAAGCGTGGAGAGAATGTATGGGTTGCTAAGGATGCAAAGATTGCTCCAACAGCATCTATAAACGGTCCGGCTATTATCGGTAAGGGTACAGAGGTAAGACATTGCGCCTTTATCAGAGGAAATGCTCTTGTTGGCGATGGTGCAGTAGTTGGTAATTCTACAGAGCTTAAGAACGTAATACTTTTTGATAAGGTGCAGGTTCCTCACTACAATTATGTGGGTGATTCAATTCTTGGATATAAGGCTCATATGGGTGCCGGTTCTATAACATCAAATGTTAAGTCTGACAAGAAACTTGTAGTAGTAAAGACTCCGGAAGGCAATATTGAAACAGGTATTAAGAAGTTCGGCGGAATGATTGGTGACAATGTAGAAATCGGTTGTGGTACAGTTGTAAATCCGGGCTCAGTTATAGGAAGAAACTCTAACATCTATCCTCTTTCTATGGTAAGAGGATTTGTACCTGCTAATTCAATTTATAAGAAGCAGGGCGAAGTAGTTGAGAAGATTGGTGAATAGTACAAAATAATATATACCAGAGCTTTAGATGATAAGGCTCTGGTATTTTTGTAGGAAAAAATTATAAGAATTTATTTGTAGTATTGCAGTTAATTATTGGTGATGTTGTTCCAGCATAAGGTTTAGCTCTGCTCCGGCGAGCAGAATTATCATACAGAAGTACATCCACAGCATGAAAAGAATTATAGCGGTAAGACTTCCGTAAATGTAGGAGTAGTTTGAGAAATTATTAATATAAATATTAAAGATATATGAAAATATTAGCCAACCGGCAGTCGCAAATATTGCTCCGGGAAGCTGGGCGCGAAATTTAAGCCTTTTATCCGGAAGTGCCTTGTAAATCAATGCGAAGAATAGTACCAGTACAGTGATTGAGAGGGCAGTTCTTAAACAAACAATTAATACAGATGCATCAGTAAGAGCAGGTATCAGTTTCTCCAGATACAACTGAATATAGTTACCGAATACAAGTACAATAAAATAGAATATAATTATCACTATAAATATAAGTGTGTAAAGAATTGATAATAGTCTTCTTATAATATTGCTTCTGGTTTCAGTCGTGTGGTGAATACTGTTAAGTCCTAAGACAAGAGAGTACACAACCTTTGAGGCAGACCAAAGCACTGTGATTGCAGATACAGAGATAATGGTTCCTGCTGAGTTGGAGAACAGGTTCTGAAGCAGAAAACTTATATCGAAGTCGAATCTCAAGGGAATGTATGACTCGATTGTATTAATAAATTCACTTTCTGAAAAAGGCAGTACCAGCTGAATTATTGATATGATAATCATAATGATTGGAAACAGTGAAAACATCATAAAGAAAGAAGACTGGGCTGCATATAAGGTCAATTGGTCTTCATTACAGTTTTTTATGAATTCGGCTAATCGTTTTAGTTTTTCGGGCATTGAACAATATCCTTTCTAAAGCTATAATTATTTATATTATGATAACATGATTATT
>JAZULV010000039.1:0-8390 GCA_045603305.1 Lachnospiraceae bacterium
TGCATCTGTGAATACAAATCCGTTTGATGGGTTTGCATCACCATAGTGCATATGGTATCCACTGTATGAGCCTGTTGCTGCAAATCCACTTGCTTCAAGGTCAACAACGATTGTTGTTGGCTCTGTTACTACTAATGAAACTGGTGTGCCGTCTGCTGTTACGATGTGATCTGCCTGTGCAGGATCAAACCATATAGCCTTACCTGTGCCGTCACCCTCTATACGTAAGTATGTAACATCACCTGTATATGTAAGCTGAAGATATTTGAAATCATCTGTAGCACCCTTTGTTGTTGCAAAGCCTACATACTTGTAACCTGTTCCAGCCTTGTCAGTGTAGTCACCGATCATAGATGATGCACCAAGATCATCTCCATCAAGTACGATACATTCATCAACTACAGGAGTTGTAAGTGATGCTCTAAGTCTTGCATCTGTAACTGTGAATCCGGCTGATGGGTTTGCATCACCATAGTGCATATGGTATCCACTGTATGAGCTTGTTGCTGCAAATCCACTTGCTTCAAGGTCAACAACGATTGTTGTTGGCTCTGTTACTACTAATGAAACCGGTGTGCCGTCTGCTGTTACGACATGATCTGCCTGTGAAGGATCAAACCATATAGCCTTACCTGTGCCGTCACCCTCTAAACGTAAGTATGTAATATCGCCTGTATATGTAAGCTGAAGATACTTATAATCATCTGTAGCTCCCTTTGTTGTTACAAATCCTACATACTTGTAGCCTGTTCCTGCCTTGTCAGTATAGTCACCTACCATAGATGATGCACCAAGATCATCACCGTCAAGTACGATGTCTGCCAGTGGCTCTGGTGCTGCAAATGTAATTGTACCAAGTCCGAGAACCATTACAAAAGCGAGAACCAAAGCTAAAACCTTTTTGAAATTCTTCATTTCTATCTCCTTCTTTCTCTTAATTTTATGGGATTGCTGCCCCCATCAGCAGTATTTGTGCAATACAGCAAAAATAGCCTGTATCAACTATGTTTTAGTATAAATCTTTACATATAATTTGTCAATATCACCTAATAATCTTTATATACTTTTTTAATATACCGTCTTTCTATCATGAGATTTCTTCATGTACTATAAAAGAGCAGTTCAATACACAGGGTATTCTCTTACCCTCTTATCAAACTGCCCCTATTTACAATATTAATGTTCTGTTAAATATTAACCCTGTTTCTATTTATGTAAACAATGTCCGCCACAGTGGCTGCAATCTCCGCCACACTGTATGGACTTACCTGCTTTTTTATCTTTTACCATGCTAAATATTATCAATCCTACAAACGCAAGTAATAATATGCCAACAAATAAAGTTCCTAATATACTGCCCATAAATCACAGCCCCTTTCCTGATCAATCATTATAATAAATGACACTATTATTTCTTAGCCTCTACGCTGGTCTTAACCTCTATATCAAGCTTAGTGCTTTCCTTGTATGGTCTGACCAATAAGAAGATAAATCCGATTACAAGTAATATTGCAACTACAGTACCAATTCCGAATGTACCTGTTGTAAAAAGAGTACCCAGCTGGTAAATACATAATGACACTACATATGCAAGCCCTGTCTGGTATCCAATTGCAAACCAGAACCACTTAGCGTTGTTCATTTCTCTCTTAATTGCTCCCATTGCAGCAAAACAAGGTGCACAAAGAAGATTAAATACAAGGAATGAGTAAGCAGCAACCGCTGTCATATTCTGCGCAAGCATGCTCCAGTATTCTGAGCCATCTTCTGCTACTTCCGCCATGCCGTAAAGAATACCAAATGTACCAACCACATTTTCTTTTGCGACAAGTCCGGTAATAGCTGCTACCGCTGACTTCCAGTCGCCCCAGCCAAGTGGTGCAAATATCCAGCTGATGAGGCTGCCGATTGAAGCTAAGATACTATGTTCAACCTCCATATCCTCAAGCATTCTGAACTGTCCGTCCACCCAGCCGAAGTAGGTTGCAAACCAGATTACAATAGTAGAAAGGAGAATAACTGTTCCGGCCTTCTTAATGAATGACCAGCCTCTCTCCCACATACTTCTAAGCACATTGCCAATTGTAGGCATATGATATGCCGGAAGCTCAATTACGAATGGTGCAGGGTCACCGGCAAACATCTTTGTCTTTTTCAATATAATACCTGAGCAGATAATTGCTGCAATTCCCACAAAGTACGCACTTGGCGCAACCCACCATGCTCCATCAAACAATGCTCCTGCAATAAGAGCAATAATAGGAAGCTTTGCACCGCAAGGAATAAATGTTGTGGTCATGATTGTCATCTTACGGTCACGGTCCTGCTCAATAGTCCTTGATGCCATAATACCCGGAACACCACAGCCTGTTCCGATAAGCATTGGAATAAATGACTTTCCTGATAAACCGAACTTACGGAAGATACGGTCCATAATAAATGCAACTCTCGCCATATATCCGCACGCCTCTAAGAAAGCAAGGAATATAAAGAGAATAAGCATCTGCGGAACAAAACCTAATACTGCACCTACACCGGCTACTATACCATCAAGGATAAGTCCCTTAAGCCAGTCAGCACAATTCACTGCATCAAGGAGACTTTCAATGATTACAGGAATACCCGGAATATCCAGTCCGAAAAGGCTCCAGCCATCACCGAACACACCATCATTTGCCCAGTCAGTCGCCCATGTTCCCACTGTAGAAACAGACACATAATAAACGACAAACATAACAATGGCAAAGATCGGGAGTGCAAGCCATCTGTTAGTTACAATTCTATCAATCTTATCAGATACAGTCATGCCACCCTTATTCTTTTTTGTCATACAATCCTTAATAATTGATGTTATGTACAAATATCTTTCATTGGTGATAATACTCTCTGCATCATCATCCATTTCATTCTCACAAGATACAATATCCTTCTCAATATGACTTAACTTACTTTCATCAATATCAAGCTGTGAAACAATCTTCTCATCACGCTCGAAAATCTTGATTGCATACCAGCGCTGCTTCTCTTCAGACATGTCATGAAGCACCGCCTCCTCAATATGTGCAAGGGCATGCTCGACACATCCTGAAAAACCATGCTGTAAAACAACCTGCTCTTTTCTTTCGGCAACTTCGATTGCTTTTTCGGCAGCTTCCATAACACCGCTTCCCTTAAGTGCCGAAATCTCTACAACATGACAACCAAGTGCCTTTTCAAGATTCTTAGTGTTAAGCTTATCACCATTCTTATTAACAATGTCCATCATGTTAACCGCTGCAACTACCGGAATGCCAAGCTCTACAAGCTGGGTTGTAAGGTAAAGATTTCTCTCCAGGTTAGTCCCGTCGATAATGTTCAAAATAACGTCAGGACGCTCGTTAACAAGATAATCTCTTGCTACAACTTCCTCTAATGTATAAGGTGACAATGAATAAATACCCGGCAAGTCTGTTACCACTACATCCTTGTACCCCTTAAGCTTACCTTCTTTCTTCTCAACTGTAACACCCGGCCAGTTACCTACAAACTGATTAGAACCGGTCAATGCATTAAATAATGTTGTCTTACCGCAGTTTGGATTACCTGCTAATGCAATTTTAATTGACATATTAAATTTCCTCTCTTCTATATTTGCAATACTCATATATTAGTTTTATGATAATCACTTGCATTTGCATCCACTTACTCTTGTTAGCTTTCCCTAACTATGTGCTAAAAAATTTTATTCTACTTCTATCATCTCAGCGTCAGCTTTTCTTAATGACAGCTCGTAGCCTCTTACTGTTACTTCAACAGGGTCACCTAAAGGCGCAACTTTTCTTAAATATATCTCAACGCCCTTTGTAATACCCATGTCCATAATACGTCTCTTAACCGCACCTTCGCCGTTAAGCTTAGTAACCTTTACAGTTTCTCCGCATTTTACGTCTCTTAATGTTCTCATAAACAGTCTCCTTATTAATAATTTATATCAGTACAAACGCTCTACTTATCCTTTAAAAGTCCGGCGTTTATTACACCATGATTTTATTTGCCATCTCTTTATTTATCGCAACTCTTGAATCCTTTACATTAACAATCACATTCCCGCTAATCTCAGAAACAACTGTCACCGCGCTCCCGGTCACAAAGCCAAGGCTCTCTAAGAACTTCCTTGTCTCTTCTTTACCGCCAACCCTCTTAATAACATTAATCTCTCCGGCTTTCGCCATAGTCAAAGGCATCATATTACATCTTCTTTCTTAATATATGTATTTAAGGAATATTTTATCATATCCTTTTCACATAGTTAGTATATGCTAACCTTTATTAGTTGTCAAGAACTTTTTTTTAAGCTAACTTCCTGTTTGTACTTTCCAATAAACTATGATATAATCATTTTATAGAAATCTTTACATATAATATTTTTGAAAGAGTGAGCGATTATGCATATTAATGAATCAGCTGAGAATTATTTAGAGACTATACTTGTATTAAGTAAGACACGCCCTGTTGTGCGTTCCGTAGATATTGCAAATCATCTTGGTTTTAAGAAGTCAAGTGTCAGCATTGCCATGAAGAACCTTCGCCAAAACGAACACATTACTGTAACCGAAGAAGGTTTTATTTACCTTACCGAGTCCGGCAAGGCTATTGCAGACATGATTTTTGAGCGCCATGAGCTTTTATCCTCATGGTTAGAGAGTCTTGGCGTTGATAAGGAGATTGCCTCCGAGGATGCCTGCCGTATCGAGCACGTTATCAGTAAAGAAAGCTTTGAAGCATTAAAAAAACATATTAAGTAAAGTATATAAAAAAGATGGCGGATAAAATCTGCCATCTTTTTTATATGCTCTATTTAATATATTAATTGTTTTGATTCAACTTCCAAAAATACTCCAACTCATTAACAAGTTCTTCAGCCTCAAACTCTCTCGCTACCGGTGTATCCTGTTCGCTATAATCAACACCATGAAAAGTATCTATAAGAACATAGCTGTTTCTTAAATATTGGTTAACCTTTTCAAGATATTTTTCTACATTTTCCACATCTTCAAATTCCGGATTAATAAAATTAAAACAATATCCACCCTCATCAATTACTATTACTTCACCGGTTTCTGATAGTGAAAACACTCTGTGCTCATAATCTCCCCATCCCGTCCATGCATCAGGTCTCCACTGTAAGATATACGCCTTACCATCTAAAGGATTAGTGTATATATGATACCCATCATTTCCGGCATGCACCAAATCAGTGTGTGCACTCCAAATCAACCTGTAAGTCTGTCCTGAATACACCATTACAGTCTGTGGCTCATAATAAGGAAGCCATCCGGCATCCTCACCATTTACATCCAGATGATTTATATCTACTTCTATACGGTCATCAATACCGTCATGGGTCAGATCCTCATACCATATAATATGCTCTCCATTGAGAAGCTCCTGATTTTCCACAGCATAGTATATTTCTTCTATAATCTTTGCAATATCAAACTCCCTTGTTACCGGTTTGTCCTGTTGGCTGTAAAGCAAATCCACGTTATTAGTATCTATAAGCACATAACTTTCTGCTAATAATTCATTTACGCCTTCAAGATAATAGCTTACATTAAGCGCATCTTTGTCTTTAGGTTCAACAAAACTAAACTCTATCTTCTCTTCTTTAAGCACCTGTTCTTCACCAACTTCTGAAAGCGAGAAAACCTTATAACTATACTCTGACTGCTCATTATTCGTATACGGATGCCACTGAAGAAAGTAAGCCTTGGCATCCTCCGGATTTTTATAAATATAATATCCGTTTTCTCCTCCATGCACCGTGCTAGCATAACCACTCCAAATCAAGCTGCTGTCAATTCCTGAATAAACACAGACCTGTTTTGCCTCCGGGTCCGAGCCGTCATCTATATCATTGACATCAACCACTATACGCTCATCTTTACCATCATGGGTCAAATCCTCATACCAGGTAAAAATCCGCTTTTCTCTCCATACTCTGTCCTGTGCTTCGTATATTAACTGAACAATACTATTCGCATCAAATTCTCTGGTAACCGGAGTGTCCTGTTTACTATAAAACGCCTCACCATTATCCGTATCAATAAGCACATAACTTTTCTCTAACATATTATTTACCACTTCAAGATAATCGCTTACATTCATAGGATCCTCGCTTTGTGGATTGTTAAGGTCAAACTCAAACATCTTTTCTACAAGCACCTGCTCCTCACCCTCTTCAGAAAGAGAGAATGTCTTGTAACTGTACTCTGCCATACCTGTACTCATATATGGCTTCCACTCAAGAATATATGCCTTTCCCCTATAACTATAAATATAAAATCCATTCCAGCCGGCATGCACTTCATCGGCATGACCACTCCAGATTAATTCATCACTGACTCCCGAATAAACCTTTACTGTTTCAGCGTTGGGGGCAGCCGGATTTAAATTATTCAAATCAACTTCAATTCGCTCATCAACTCTGTCATGGGTCAAATCCTCATACCATATAATCGGTTCAATATATTCCTCAGTCTCATCCTGCTCAGTATTTACTACTCCGGACGAATCCTCTGAATCATGCTTCTGGCTTGATGGTACAAAACAAACCACAACTATAACTGCAACTAAAGCCAGCATAGTTACTACCCAAAAAGAAGCCTTCTTGTAATTCAGTACATTTTTAATTCGCACCTTTAAACCGGCACCTCCAAAGGCCACCGGACATACAGGAAGCTTTTCCTTTTTTCTGGCACAATTTAAGAGTGCAGTTGCATAGTTCTTCTTCTCTTCCTGCCACAGTGCTCTTATAACGCTCTCATCACAAAAAGCTTCCATGTCACGGCAGAACAGCACCCACGCAATCCACACTGTAGGAAGAAACCAGTATACTGACAACACAAGAAAGCTGATTATCTTAACAATATAATCTCTATGACGTATGTGCATCTTCTCGTGGGCAATAACATACTCCATATCCTCTTCTCCCAAAGAAAACGGCAAGTATATTGATGGCCTAAACATTCCAAATACAAAGGATGATTCTATTCTGTCGCTCTGGTAAATATTCTCCCTAAGCGGCACTGCCTGAGCAAGTCTCCTCTTTAATAAAAGGCTACTGATACAAAGGTATGCTACCATTATTGCCACACCAAAAGCCCAGACTATTGCAATGACTTTAACCAGCGAACTTCCTCTGGTATCAGTTTTGCCAGCAAAATCATTATGCAGATTTTCATTGCCTGCATTGTTATCTGCATTGTTAACACTGCCGGAATTATTCACAATATCCGAGTTATCTGTAACACCTGCATTATTTACAGCCCCTGAATTGTTTACACTCGCTTCATTAACAGCATTGTCTTCTATAGCAGCGTTATTTTTATCACTATTCACAATAGTTTCAGAGTAGGCTTCTATGCCGGTATCCGGCACAAGACTGAAGCTTCCGGTGATTTCAACCGATACCATAAGTCTTATACCAACTATGCACCACAGTATGTAAAAGAATGTCCTAGGCACCTTCTTTAGCAACAATCTCAAAAAAAATATCACACCAATTAAATACGAAGCAGCAATGCCAATATCAAGTATTCTCAAAAACACCCCTGTCATACTCTAATCCTCCCCATACTCATCAATCATCCTGCGAATCTCTTCTACTTCTTTCCTGGATAAAGCACCGTCCCTTGCAAAGGCAGCAATAAACTTCGGTAACGAGCCGTCAAATCTATTTATCAAAAACTCACGCCCCTCGGCTAACTGTACCTCTTCCTTGCTGAAAAGAGATGTCACTACTGCATTCTCAGACTTTAACACGCCTCTTTCAGAAAGACGCTTTATAACTGTAAATGTAGTCGACTTCTTCCACTCAAGCTCTTTAGCACACAGCCTAACTAACTCACTACTCGTTACCGGTTCATGCTCCCACAATATTTCACAAAAGCGATATTCACTTTCAAACACCTTCGGTATACTCATATGCTTTTCCTCCTCTTGGTCTAACCTATTAAACCTATTGTCAGTCTATCAAGTTAGACCATTGATGTCAATAACTTTATTTATAAAATTAACGCTAAATAATTTTACCTCATAAATACAAATTTCCTATTAATAAAATCGAGTAGGAGAAAATTCCTCATCGTGAGGAATTTCCGACCTCTCACACCACCGCTCATGCGGTTCCGCAAGCGGCGGTTCAATCAACTTAACAAGTAACACACCTCTCGGTGTAGTAGTCTAACATAGAGATTAGTCCAAATGAAGCTAGTCTCTTGTTCGTTATTGCGACATTCACCACAGATTTACTACATATGAATGCAATTCTGTGCCCACTGTATGCCGTCCATAGAGCCCTGTCTCTATCAATTCCAAGTTTCATTAGATTCTTTGCTCTGTTCTGTGGA
>JAZULV010000040.1:0-16129 GCA_045603305.1 Lachnospiraceae bacterium
ATTTTATATAAAACACAATAAAAATATGTTAAAATAATATTCAAACACAGTAAAAACAGTTGTTAATTATGGAGGTAACCTATGAGAGTATTAGAAGGTCTTGCACCTGAAAAGGTGTTTTATTATTTTGAGGAAATAACAAGGATTCCGCATGGTTCAGGTAACACTACCACAATAAGCAATTATTGTGTAGATTTTGCTAAGGAACGTGGTCTTGAGTATTATCAGGATGAGTTTGAGAATGTAATTATTATAAAGCCGGCCACTGCAGGATACGAGAATTCAAAGTCAGTTATGCTTCAGGGACATTTAGACATGGTAAATGAAAAGCTTCCTGACAGTAATCATGATTTTGATAATGATCCTCTTAAGCTTATGATTGAGGGAGACTGGATAACTGCTGATGGCACAACCCTTGGCGGTGATGACGGTATAGCGATTGCTTACGCACTTGCAATTTTAGATTCAGATGATTTAGAGCATCCTAGACTTGAGTGTGTATTCACAACAGACGAAGAAGTGGGATTAACCGGAGCTAATAATCTTGACTGTTCTAACCTTAAGGCAGAATATATGATTAATATTGATTCAGAGGACGAAGGGATTTTTCTTGCAAGCTGCGCCGGTGGTATTCGTTACAATATAACACTTCCGGTAGAAAGAGTAGAGAGGGAAGGTCTTTTAGTAGAGTTTAAGCTTAAGAATCTTACCGGTGGTCATTCAGGTGCCGAGATTAACAAAGAGCGTGCTAATGCAGTTATCCTTATGGGAAGGGCTTTGGCAGATATTCGTAAGCAGGTAAAATATAGCCTTGTGAATCTGTGCGGCGGCTTGAAGGATAATGCAATTCCTAGAGAGTGCAGTGTACAGTTTGTTATCAGTGAAGAAGATTTTGATACATTAAAATTAATTATTGCTGATGCAGTTGCAGTATATAAAGAAGAACATGCATTAAGTGATCCGGATATGGATTATGAAATCAATTCTTTAGGTGACTGCAAAGCGAAGGCTTTTTCTGATGAAGCTTTTGATAAGGCATTAATTTTCCTTAACTTTGTACCAAACGGTATTCAGCATATGAGCCTTGACATAGAAGGTCTTGTAGAAACAAGTCTCAATCTTGGTGTCGCAAAATCTCATGATGACAGCATAAGTTTCAGTTTTGCCCTAAGAAGCAGTGTTGCCTCAAGAAAGCAGAGACTGGGCGACAGAATGGAGCTTTTTGCAGAGCATTTAGGCGGTACTTTTGAGTCTTCAGGAGATTATCCTGCATGGAGCTATAAGAGAGAGTCACACTTAAGAGACATTATGTGTGATACTTACAAGGATTTATTTGGTATAGAGGCTAAGGTTGAGGCAATTCATGCCGGCTTAGAGTGCGGTATTCTCTCTGAAAAAATGCCAAATGTTGATATGGTTTCAATTGGTCCTGATATGAAGGATATACACACTACAGAAGAGATGTTAAGCATATCCTCGACTCAGAGAGTATGGGAGTTCCTTGTTGAAGTACTTAGAAGATTAAAATAGTACAACATATTTTAAATAATATAAGCATATGCTTTGGTAAAAACAATAAGGTAGTATTTTGAGAAGTTTTAAAGAACTATTTATATCCTTAAGTGTGCATGTGCTTTCGTTATGTTTGTTAGCATTTTTAATATCCCTTACAGTCTGGTTTATAACTGATAATCCTTATTATCATAATTTGAATGAGTATTCCTCTGAAAGTGATGAATTTCGCCTGATGAGCTTTTCTGAGAATGGTTTGAGTGATATTTATTCTTTTTCAGAGGAAAATAACTTAGACCCTTATATGGTAATGGCAGTATTTATACTGAATAATGATTATATACCGGAGGATATGAGTAAGGAACTGTCATTATATGACTATGAAGCTTCGAGAAAGTCTATTGAAAAGTATAAAAAGACTGAACTTAAAAAACTTGCCAATGCTTACAAGACATTATTGTCGGATTTAACATATTTTCCGCTTCCGGAAGGTGATTCAGAACGTTCTGCGGATTACTCTTACGGTGACAGCTGGGGTGGTGAAAGAACCTATGGTGGCGAACGTACCCATGAGGGCTGCGATATTATGGATGGTGGCAATGAAAGAGGCTTTTTTCCTATTGTAAGTATAAGTGACGGCACCGTGGAAAATGTAGGCTGGTTGGAACAGGGCGGTTACCGGGTAGGTATTCGTACTAAGAGCGGTGCTTATGTATATTATGCTCATCTTCATTCCTATGCAGAGAAGATTTGTGAAGGATATAAAGTAAAAGCAGGAGAACTCATAGGTTTTATGGGCGATACCGGTTACAGCACTATTGAAGGCACTACAGGTAACTTTGCTGTACATCTTCATCTTGGATTATACTTCCAAACTGACCATTATGAAGAATTGAGTGTGAACCCTTATTATATATTAAAGTATTTAGAGAGTAATAAGTTGAAATATAGTTATTGATACTATTTTTTACGAAATTCATTGACATAAAAATTATAGATGAGTATAATAATATTAGAAGAGAAGCGTGCTTCTCTGGTGGGCTAACACCGTAATCTGATATTATGACCACGAGAGTGGATGTTGGCGGACAACACTAAAATCCGATATTATGACCACGAAAGTGGATGTTGGCAGACAACACTAAAATTAGCCAAAGGGAGAGGTTATGTGACACAGTGGTGCCACTATCCTCTCTTTTATTTTTATAAGGAGATATACATTCAGTCATACTCAATAGAAGAGGCACGACGTATTATTATGCAGTGTGCAAAGCAATATGATAAAAACCTACTCAATAAAAAGTTTTTAATTATTTATCGCGACAAGTCTGATAATAATATTAAGTGTATTGAGCTTTTCTTTAATAAAAAGAATTATCAACATTTAACAGGGGTAGAGATGATAGATGCTGATGGAAATGTTAGAGAACATGTGTCAGAATTGTTTTATATAAAATGTTTAAATAATACACTTTCAAAAAAAGAGATACGATTTAAAAAAGATGGTACTACAAATTTGAAACTTGCAGCTTTGCCGATAATTATGACAATTCATAAAGTAACAAAAATTACAGGTGATTATAATTACATTAGAGCTTATTTACGTGCAGATAAACTGATTGGAAATGTGAATTTTTGCTTAGGTTTAAACAAAACAGGCTCTCATTATGTACCTGTATCAGCCTTGTTGGAGAATATTAAAAATTTGACAGATGTTTCTTCACAGGTTTTAGCAGTGTTCTCAAAAGAATTAACTGAAGATATATACAAAAACATCCGTCATGTTGCAAAAGGAGTAAATTTAAATAATATAAATCTTCCTAAAGATATATTAACAAAAATATGTCTTGATGAATATATTCCAAAGTGTTAATAATACATATTATAGGAGATACCCATGAATCTTCCAAAAGAATTTTTAGATATGATGCAAGTCATTCTTGGAGATGATATAAAAGAATACGAAGAAAGTTTTAATCATGATTCACATCATGGTTTAAGAGTTAACACTTCCAAGATTTCAGTGGAAGATTTTATTGAACTTACAGGGAATTCTTTTTTAAATGATAAGGTAGCATGGTGTGACTGTGGCTTTTACTACGATGATAACTCACCGGTTACAAAGAACCCATATTACCATGCCGGCCTTTATTATATTCAGGAACCAAGTGCCATGCTTCCGGCTTCTGTACTTCCTATAAATGAAGGCGATAAGGTATTAGATTTGTGTGCTGCTCCGGGTGGAAAGAGCACCCAGTTAGCTGCAAAGCTTTGCGGAACCGGCTTCCTTATGGCAAATGATATAAGTAATACCAGAGCCAAGGCATTGCTTAAAAATCTAGAGCTTTTTGGTTTGTCAAATATAGCAGTATCCAGTGAAAATCATGAGAAGCTTGCGAACTGTTTTCCGGAGTATTTTGATAAGATTTTAGTAGATGCCCCATGCTCAGGCGAAGGTATGTTCAGAAGAGAACCGGCTATGGTAAACAGCTGGATGGATAAAGGTCCGGATTACTATGCGGCCATTCAGGCTGATATTCTGGAACATGCTTATAGTATGTTAAAACCGGGTGGAATGCTGCTTTATTCTACATGCACGTTTTCACCATTAGAGAACGAAGCAAATATATATAGGCTTCTTAAAACCCATAGTGATGCCGAGCTTGTGCCAATAAATATTACAAAAGGTATGCGTCATGGCTTAGACGATAGTATATTGCAGAAACTCGGCGTGTTGTCAGAGGAAGATGCCGGAGAGAATACTTTTACCCGCTGTGCAAGAATTTTTCCACAGGGCGGTTTGGGCGAAGGACATTTCGCAGCTTTAATTAGGAAAAACACAATAAAAGATGTAATTAATAATGAAAGTGTTAAAGATGAAAAGCTGTTAGCGAAAAACAAAAAGATTATCTCTGCTTATCCTAAGGTATCAGACTTTTTCGCAAGAATTAGTGATGATTTTATTGCGGGCGGTGAGATTAGAGAAATAAATGACAAGCTTTATTTATTTACACTAGGGCTTGAAACCAATAGTAACATACGATATTTAAGAACCGGTTTGTTGCTTGGAGAACTTATAAAGAAGACTGGTGGGAAGGACAAGCTTTCTAAGGGAAGAAAGGGCAAGCCTGAAGCTAAAAATGATTTACAGACAGTGCGTTTTGAGCCTTCTCAGGCTTTAGCAATGGCACTTAATAAGGATTCTTTTGATGCTACAGTGGATTTTAAAGCAGATGATTTAAATGTTATAAAATATCTTAAAGGTGAGACTATTGAGTGCCCATGTGATTGTACTGCAGAAGATGGCTGGTGCCTTGTAACTGTAGAAGGGTATCCTTTAGGATTTGCTGTGAAGAATCAGACTGCTTTAAAGAATAAATATTATCCGGGGTGGAGATTAAATTAGAATTGTTATGATGCTTGTTGCAGTGATTACACTTGCAGTAAAGTTATTTAACAACCATAAAAAATAACCGCCCCTCAGCAAAGACAGCGGTTATTTTTTAACCAAAAACTTAGCAAGGGGTACAGCTTAGTACCGCTTACAATTTTAATATACCACATAGTATTTTTTTGTAAATACTATTAAAGATAACAATAGTTTTAGTGTAGGAGATACTACTATGACTTACATAGATTTTAAGAATTTTGATGCGGTTATATTTGATTTGGACGGAACTCTTGCAGACTCTATGAACATTTGGAGAGAGATTGATATAGAGTTTCTTGATAAATTTAGTATTGAGATGCCACAGAATCTTCAAAGTGAAATTGAAGGTTTGAGTTTTTACCAGACTGCCGTATACTTTAAGGAGACATTTAAGTTAGAGTGGAGTCTTGAAGAGATTATGGACTGCTGGAATCAGATGGCTTATGAGCATTACTCATGTGTTATTAAATTTAAGCCGGGAGTGATTGAATTTCTCAAACTTTTAAAGAAGCATAATATAAAGACCGGCATTGCTACCAGCAATTCAAGAAGTCTTACAGAAGCTTTTCTTGAGGCTAACAAGGCAAATGATTATTTTGACGTAATTGTTACAGCTAAGGAAGTTACCCTTGGGAAGCCTGCACCGGACATCTATTTACATGCGGCAGCAAGTCTGAATGTAGATAATGACAGATGTCTGGTATTTGAAGATTTACCTGCCGGGATTTTAGCCGGTAAGAGAGCAGGCATGACTACCTGTGCAATAGAAGACAGTTATTCTGTGCTTCTTAAAGAAGAAAAGCTGAGGCTTTCAGATATGTATCTTGAAGATTATTTAGCCCTTGAATGTATATTTGAATAGTTAATTTACTGTTGTATTGATAAATATTAGAGTGACGGAGAAACAGATGAACAAATTTTTACCTGTAACTATTGAAGACATGAAAGAAAGAGGCTGGGAACAGCCTGACTTTGTATATATAATCGGTGATGCTTATGTGGACCATCCTTCCTTTGGGCCGGCAATCATAAGCAGAATTCTTGAAGCACATAACTATAAGGTGGCAATTATATCCCAGCCGGACTGGAAAGATCAGAACAGTATAACTACCTTTGGAAAGCCTAGATTAGGTTTCCTCGTGAGTTCAGGAAACATGGACTCAATGGTAAATCATTATTCAGTTTCAAAAAAGAGACGTCAGACCGATGCATTTACTCCCGGAGGCGTAATAGGCAAGAGACCGGATAATGCTGTGGTTGTGTACTGTAACCTTATCAGAAAGGTGTATAAGGATTCACCGATTATTGTTGGAGGCATTGAGGCAAGTCTGCGTCGTATGGCACATTATGATTACTGGGCAGACAAGTTAAAGCATTCCATACTTGTGGATTCTCATGCGGATATCGTAAGCTTTGGCATGGGTGAACACTCGATTGTTGAGATAGCGGATGCATTAAATAGTGGAATAGATGTGTCTGATATAACCTTTATCAAGGGAACTGCATTTATGACAAAGCAGCCGGAGAATTTCCCTGATGCAGTTAAACTTCCTTCCTATGATGAGCTTATAAAGGACAAACGTAAGTACGCAGAAAGCTTTTATGTTCAGTACTGCAATACTGACCCGTATTCCGGTAAGCAGTTAATCGAAAAGTATAATGATTATCAATATGTGGTTCAGAATCCACCGGCTCTGCCTCTAACGACTCAGGAGATGGATGATGTATATTCACTGCCGTTTATGAGGACTTATCATCCGTCCTATGAAGAACTTGGCGGGGTGCCTGCAATAACAGAGATAAAATTCAGCCTTGTAAGCAACAGAGGCTGTTTTGGCGGCTGCAACTTCTGTGCACTGACCTTCCATCAGGGAAGAATTATTCAGACAAGAAGCCACGAATCAATTGTTGAAGAAGCTAAGATTCTGACTGAGGATAAAGATTTTAAGGGATATATTCACGACGTAGGCGGTCCTACAGCTAACTTCAGACATACTGCTTGTGATAAGCAGATTGGTAAAGGTGCCTGCACAAATAAGCAGTGTCTTTTCCCTTCACCGTGTAAGAATCTTAAAGTAAGCCACGAAGACTATATTGCTCTTTTAAGAAAGCTTAGAGAGCTTCCAAAGGTTAAAAAGGTATTTGTCAGAAGCGGTATAAGATTTGATTACCTTATGGCAGACAAGAGCAGGGCATTCCTTCGAGAATTATGTAAATATCACATCAGCGGTCAGTTAAAGGTTGCTCCTGAGCACGTGTCTGATGATGTATTAAAGATGATGGGCAAACCAAAGCACGAGGTGTTCCTTGAGTTTACAAAGGAATATAAGAAAGAAAACCAGCGCCAGCAGCTTAAGCAGTATATGGTGCCTTACCTTATGTCTTCACATCCGGGATGTACTATGAAGGATGCGGTAAAGTTAGCAGAGTATCTCAGGGATATTGGATATTCACCGGAGCAGGTGCAGGATTTTTACCCTACACCGTCTACGATTTCAACCTGCATGTATTACACCGGACTTGACCCAAGAACCATGAAGGAGATCTACGTACCTAAGAATCCTCATGAAAAGGCTATGCAGAGAGCATTAATCCAGTACAAGAATCCTAAGAATTATGAGCTTGTAAAAGAAGCACTTACACTTGCCGGCAGAGAGGATTTGATTGGATATGAAAAGGGTTGTCTCATACGTCCTGAAAAGAATACTTATTATAAGAAGTATAATAATGCTTCAAAGGGAACCGGCAAAGACAAGGCTACCGGTAGAAATGGCAGTAACGATGCAAAGTCCGGTAATTCAAAGAATAATAAGTCAAAGGGCAAGAAAAAGACAATACGTAACGTTCATAAGCCAAAGAAATAAAAAAAGATATTTACCTTGGCAAATAATTGCATAACTTTGGAACATCTATTATAATAAAGCGATAATGTTTATGAGTTATTTAATATACTACGAAAGATAGGAGCAGTATGAAATTACAAAAAGGTGATTATGGGTACATAACCCATCGTAAAAAAATTCAGCTTATAAAAATAATAATTGGTGTTGCACTTGTAATCGCAGTGCTGGTAACCGGTATTGTAACAACCGGCAGCCGAAAGAATCTTCTGACAGTCGGTTCAATTTTACTTGTGCTTCCGGTAGCAAATATTGCAGTTAATTATATAGCTATGTTTTGCTTTAAGAAATTAAGTAAAGAAGAGGCTGATGAATTTATGACAGCATCTGAAGGCAAGGTAACTTCCTGTGATATGATAGTTACTGCAAATCAGAAGCTGGTACCAATACAGGTTTCAGTAATTTATAAGAATGGTATTGTAGCTTACAGTAATTCTAAGGACCTTAAGCGTAAAGAAGCAGAATCTGATATGAACAAGCTTCTAAAGGCTATTGGTTGTCCTTATACTATCAGAATTATGAATGAGTGGAAGCCTTTTATAAGACAGGTTCAGTCTATTGAAGCACCAATAAGTGAAGAGGAAAAGAACGGATTAGAAGAAATCAAGTATGACTTATTAAAATACTCCATGTAATTATCAGGATTGCATAAGCACGAAGTGCGTAGCAATCCGTAGGTATCATGTTATTATTATAATAGAGGAATAGATTTTGAGAACAGTTATAATTAATCAGAATGAAGCAGGGCAGAGGCTTGATAAGTTTCTGCTCAAATATATGAATCTCGCAGGAAAAAGCTTTATATACAAGATGCTTCGCAAGAAGAACATTGTGTTAAATAATAAGAAGTGTGATGGTTCTGAAAGACTTAATAGCGGTGATGAGGTTAAGCTTTTTCTTTCCGAGGAGACCATTTGGAAGTTTATGGAAACAAAGACTTCACAGCTTGATATTGATACATCCGGCTTAAATATAATTTATGAAGATGACAATATCATGATTATTGATAAACCGGCCGGAATGCTTTCCCAGAAGGCAGAGAGTGGCGATATATCCTTAGTGGAGCTTATTACTGCTTATCTTATAAAGTCAGGCAGTATTACCGAGGAGAATTTAAAGACCTTTAAGCCGGCGGTATGTAATCGTCTTGACCGTAACACCAGCGGACTTGTGGTAGCTGGAAAGTCTCTTGCCGGACTTCAGGTTATGGCAGAGGCATTTAAGAAGCGTACCATAAGTAAGTATTATCTTTGTGTAGTTGATGGTGTGATTACTACTAAGAGCCGCGTTGATGCATATATATATAAGGATGAGGCTGCTAATAAAGTAACCCTTTGCGGGGCAGACCACGAAGAGGCACAGCATATTATTACCAAATATGAACCGATTTGTGACAATGGCAGTCTTACGCTGCTTAGAGTGCATCTTATTACCGGTCGTTCCCACCAGATAAGGGCGCATCTTTCTGCATTGGGTCATCCGGTTATCGGTGATAACAAGTACGGCAATATAATGCTTAACCGAAAGTTTAGAAAAGAATACGGTATAAAGAACCAGCTTTTGCACGCCTATGAGCTGATTATGCCAAAGTTTAATGAACGTCTTGAAAATATATCAGGACAGACCTTTGCTGCCAGGCTTCCTGAGGACTTTGAGGCTGTATTAAGAGGCGAAGGACTGAAACTGTAAGAATCGGAGGATTGTTATGGGAACCTGGAATACCAGAGGACTAAGAGGCTCTACCTTAGAGGAGCTTATAAATTATTCTAATGAGAAGTATCGAGAGAACGGACTGGCACTGATTCAGAAGATACCGACCCCGATTAAACCAATTAATATTGACAAAGAAACCAGGCAGATTACTCTTGCATATTTTGATCAGAAGAGTACCGTGGATTATATCGGAGCAGTTCAGGGGATTCCGGTATGCTTTGATGCGAAGGAGTGTACTGTAGATACCTTTCCTCTTCACAATATTCATGAACATCAGATTACTTTCATGGAGGAGTTTGAGAAGCAGGGGGGAATTGCTTTTATTATATTATTTTATACTTCTAAGGATGAGATATATTATATTCCTTTTAAAGATATAAAGTCATTCTGGAACAGGGCAGTAAATGGCGGCAGAAAAAGCTTTACCTACAGTGAAATAGATAAGAACTACAGAATACACGGTAAAGGTGGCGTGTTTGTGCACTATCTTGAAGAGATTAATAAAGATTTATGTTCAAGAGAATAATTTATTGACAAAATATATATTGTTATGTATAATTGACCGAAATACATCGTGGTAATATGATAATGAATTACCACTTTACAAGAATAAAGCATTTGGAGGATTCAAAATGAAACAGTTAGTACATACCCCGGAGGGCGTAAGAGACATTTATGGTTATGAATATGCTAAAAAGTTAAAAATTCAGGATAGAATCCATCATGTCTTAAAGAGCTACGGATATGTAGATATTCAGACACCTAATTTTGAATTTTTTGATATATTCAGCAAGGAAAAAGGCAGTGTAAGTTCGCAGGAGATGTTTAAGTTTTTTGACAGGGATAATAACACTCTGGTGCTTCGTCCTGATATGACACCGCCGATTTCAAGATGCGTTACAAAGTATCATCAGGAAGAGGTACTTCCTTTGCATCTTTGCTATTTATCTAATACATATATAAACAACAACAGTTTTCAGGGAAGACTTAAGGAGACAACCCAGCAGGGTGCAGAGCTTGTAGGAGATGCTACCAGTGATGCAGATGCTGAGATGATTGCGATGATGATAGAGTGCCTTTTACAGGCCGGTTTAGAGGATTTTCAGATTGATATCGGTCAGGTTGAGTTCTTTAATGGTCTTGTGGAAGAAGCAGGCATGGATGAGGACACAGAGAAGCGTTTAAGAGAATTAATCGAGATTAAGAATTTCTTCGGTGTTGAAGAGCTTGTTAATAACTGCAACATGAGCGATGCTTTAAAAGACGTTTTCTTAAAACTTCCTAAGCTTTTTGGTAATTATGAGCAGATTGCCTTAGCAAAGGATTTAACTGACAATGAGCGTTCTCTTGCAGCTATTAAGCGCCTTGAGAACATATTCAGACTGCTTAAGTGCTACGGATTAGAGAAGTATGTATCCTTTGACCTTGGTATGCTTGGTAAGTATAAGTATTATACAGGTATTATTTTTAAGGCATATACTTATGGAACAGGCGAAGCAATCGGTTCCGGCGGACGCTATGACAGTCTTATGAAGCATTTTGGCAAGGACTGCCCGAGTGTAGGTTTTTCTATATGCATTGACACTCTTATGGCTGCCATGAACAGACAGAAAATATGCATTGATACTGATGATATTAATGCAATGTTTATTTATGAGCTTAAAGACCAGACTATCGCAATTAAGCTTGCCGCCCATTACAGAAATAACGGCATGAGTGTTCAGGTAATCAGAAGAAGCAGCGAGCATGAGCTTAGTGAATATGAACGTATTGCCAATGATAACAGAATTGAGAAATTAATGTATCTTGATACTGATAAGGGTGTAATTATAGAGAAGAACTTAGTTGATAACACTGAAAATTCTATGCCTATTCCTGAATTAGCGTAAGATATAAGAGATTAATTATATAAACACTTCGATAACAGAAGTAATATTTGTTTTAAATATGGAGAACTGATATGAGATATTTAACTATAGCATTAGCAAAGGGCAGAATGGCTAAAAAGTCTTTGGAATTATTCGAGCAGATAGGTCTTACCTGCGAGGAAATGAAGGATGAAAAGACCAGAAAGCTTATTTTCGTGAATGAAGATTTAAAGCTTCGTTTCTTCCTTGCAAAGGCAAATGACGTACCTACATATGTAGAGTATGGTGCTGCAGATATTGGTATTGTAGGCAAGGATACCATTTTAGAAGAAGGCAGAAATTTATACGAGGTGCTTGACCTTGGTATAGGCAAGTGCAGAATGTGTGTCTGCGGACCACAGAGTGCCGAGAGTCTTTTAAAGAACCATGAGATGATGAGGGTCGCTACAAAATATCCTCACATCGCTAAGGACTATTTCTATAATAAAAAGCATCAGACAGTTGAGTTCATAAAGCTTAATGGTTCTATCGAGCTTGCACCGATTGTAGGACTTTCAGAGGTAATTGTAGATATCGTTGAAACCGGTTCAACTCTTAAGGAGAATGGCCTTGTAGTTTTAGAGGAGATCTGCGATTTATCAGCAAGAATGATAGTTAATCAGGTAAGTATGAAGATGGAGAACGAACGAATTACCAAGATAATTTCAGATATGAGAGATTTATTACAGAATAAATAAGGAGGACAGCCATGAGGATTGTTAAACTTAATAACGAGACTAAAAAAGATATTCTGGACAATCTTTTAAAGAGAAGTCCGAATAATTATGATAAATTCACTGATACGGTAAATGAAATTGTTAATAACGTAAGAGAGAATAAAGACTCTGCCGTATTTGATTATACTAAGAGATTTGATGGCTGTGATATCAACTCTTCAAATATTTTAGTAACAAAGGAAGAGATTGATGAGGCTTATACAAAGGTTGATACTGAGCTTGTAGAGGTTATCAGAAAGGCCATTGTAAATATCGAGTCTTACCACGAGAAGCAGAAGCAGTACAGCTGGTTTGACAGCAAGCCTGACGGAACCATATTAGGGCAGAAGGTGACACCACTTGATGCTGTAGGCGTATACGTTCCGGGCGGTAAGGCTGCTTATCCTTCTTCAGTACTTATGAATATTATTCCTGCTAAGGTTGCAGGAGTTGAGAGAATTGTTATGGTAACTCCTCCGGGAAAGGATGGCAAGGTTAATCCGGGAACTTTAGTTGCGGCAAATGAAGCCGGTGCTACCCACATTTACAAGGTAGGCGGTGCTCAGGCTGTTGCAGCACTTGCTTTCGGAACAGAGTCCATTCCGAGAGTAGACAAGATTGTAGGCCCGGGCAATATATTTGTAGCCCTTGCCAAGAGAGCAGTATTTGGCTTTGTAGGCATTGATTCAATTGCCGGTCCAAGTGAAATTCTTGTACTTGCAGATGAGACAGCGAACCCAAGATATGTAGCGGCTGATTTACTTTCCCAGGCGGAGCATGATGAGCTTGCAAGTGCTATATTAGTTACTACATCAATGGAGCTTGCCGAGGCAGTATCAAAGGAAGTAGACAAGTTTGTAGCCCAGTTAAGCAGAAAAGAAATCCTTGAAAAGTCCCTTGAGAATTACGGCTATCTTTTAGTTGCAGATAACATGGACGAGGCAATAGATGCAGCAAATCAGATTGCTTCAGAGCACCTTGAAATCGTAACCAAGGACGCATTTAATACAATGACAAAGATAAAGAATGCTGGAGCAATATTTATTGGTGAATACAGTAGTGAGCCTTTAGGTGATTATTTTGCAGGACCAAATCATGTGCTTCCTACAAACGGTACAGCGAGATTCTTCTCACCACTGGGTGTAGATGCATTTGTGAAGAAATCCAGTATTATTTCCTACTCAAGAGAGGCTTTAGAGCCAATCCACAAGGATATTATAAAGTTTGCCGAAGCTGAGTTCCTTACTGCACATGCAAATTCAATAAAGGTTAGATTTGAGGATTAACTAGAAGCGGGAGCTGCTGTAAGCAACGTAGCAATCGTGTTTCACTATAGTTTAGAATATATGGGAGGTTTTTATGGAGCCTAGAATAGCAAAAATATCAAGAACTACAAAGGAAACAGATATTAGTTTAGAACTTAACATTGACGGTTCAGGAAAGGCAGAGGTTTCTACAGGCATTGGTTTCTTTGACCACATGCTTAACAGCTTTGCAAAGCATGGTTTCTTTGATTTGAAGCTTACTGTTAAGGGCGATTTAGAGGTAGACACTCACCACACTATAGAAGATACAGGAATTGTCCTTGGAAATGCTATAATGCAGGCGATAGGCGATAAGGCCGGTATTAAAAGATACGCTTCAAACATCATGCCTATGGATGAGTCACTGGTGCTCTGTGCACTGGATTTATCAGGACGCCCTTATCTTGTACTGGATGCTGAGCTTAAGGCTGAGCGAGTAGGCGACTTTGAAACTGAGATGGTTAAGGAATTCTTCTATGCAGTGTCCTACGGCGCGATGATGAACCTTCATATAAAAGAAATCAACGGTGGAAACACACATCATGTAATCGAGGCAATGTTCAAGGCATTTGCGAGGGCGTTGGATGAAGCTACTTGCTACGATAACAGAATTAATGGTATTTTGTCGACTAAAGGAAGTTTATAGATTTATTTTTATTTGTATTTAATAGGGCATAGTTAAAATAAATCTTCGTGCGCTCCCTCAGGCGGTAAACCACCTTCGAAGTCGCTTACTAAAGATTTGTTTTAACTATGCCCATAAGATACAAATAGAAAGAAACTAGAAACTACTTAGTAGACAAAATGATGATTTAGGAGTATTGAAATTGGCATTTGTAGAGGCATTAAAATGTTGAGAATAGAAAAAGTAAATGGTAAGAATGTTTGGGATATTTTAAAACTGAGTGTCAAGGATGAACAAAAAAGCTTTGTTTCCAGCAATGAAAGAAGTATCATCGAGGCATATACCACAACTGTAGGAGGAGGTTATGCTTACCCATTTGGAATTTATAATGATAATATTTTGGTGGGCTTTTTGATGGTAGGTTATGATACAGATGAATATTGGGAGAACCCGCCTGCAATCGCTAAAAATAATTATAATCTCTGGCGTCTAATGATAGATAAAAATTATCAGTGCAAAGGCTATGGCAAAGAAGCTGTGAGACTTGCTTTGGATTTTATTAAGAGTTTGCCTTGTGGCAAAGCAGAGTACTGTTGGTTATCATATGAGCCGGAGAATATAGTTGCTAAAGAATTGTACAAATCTTTTGGATTTAAAGAAACAGGAGATATGGACGAAGGAGAAATAATTGCCGTATTAAGGCTGTAAAAGTAGATTCTCATTTACATAATATATAATAAATTTAAGGAGTTTTTATGGCTGATTACAAGATGATTACTTCTATGCAGTGTCCTATGATGCCATGATGAACCTTAAAACTTTAATTTGGAGGAAATAAATAATGAATAATAAAAATAGATATTTATCATATTTATTACCGTTTCGTTGTATTGTTTTTTTACTAATTTTTATAGTTGGAGCATCTGTTACCGATAAGAAAACTGATGAAATAAGTAATTGGTGGTCTATTGTTGCCAGTGTTGTAAATATTGTCACAATACTAATATTGGTTATTATGACAAAAACACGAGGAAGCAATTATGGTGAACTGATTAATTATAAAAAAGGAATAACAACAATAAAACAAGTTGTAACAATGTCCATTGTAATTGTGCTAATCGGAATGGCTGGAATGTTTTTGGCGGGCTATGTGTGTTATGGCGTGATACCATACGCTGCACCGATGTTGATTGCACCGATACCTTTATGGTTAGCAATAATTAATGTTATTGTATTACCAATTTCAACAGCCTTTGCTGAAGAAGGGCTGTATTTAGGTTGTGGAGTCAATAAAATAAAAAATAAGTATTTGGCAATTGTTGTTCCGGCATTGTTTTTTGCATTACAACATAGTTTTATTCCTACATTGTTTGATGCGAGATATATTACATATAGATTTTTATCATTTTTACCATTAACATTAATTTTGTGTTGGAATTATTATAAAAAGAGAAATCCATTGCCAATTATGGTAGGGCATGCAATTATTGATGTAGCAACAGTTATGCAAATATTAGCGACTTCTTCAATTCCCGGACTGTATGAAACTATGTGTGGTATGTAGGACAGAGATAGATTTTAATTGGAAAGGATAAATTAAATGAAAAAAGCCTGTTATTTATCCATAATAATTTCATACTTCCTTTTAGGTTTCATTTTAATATACTTCAATAAAATTAATCCTAATTATGAAGGGAATTTGGATTTATTATTATCAATTATAGTTATAGCTATTTGGCTGGTTGCTCTAATAACATTAGCTGTTAATAAAGATAAATATATATTTAATAGTAAAAATAAAATTGAAAACGTGCTGCATACTGTTGCATTAGCTCCTGTTATAGTAATGGTATCAATACCGCTTCTATTGTTTTTTCTGATATATTATTTACCTAATTTATATAAAATCAGCATGAAAAACAAATGTAAAGTTATTCTGGAAAAGGGTTTTGTTTTATCAAAAGAAAAGAATAATAAAAAAACTGTTCATTTATTGACAAAAGATAATTTTGTGATTAAGAT
>JAZULV010000041.1:0-24879 GCA_045603305.1 Lachnospiraceae bacterium
TACTGCAACTCCATCTTAAAGACCATGACCGGTGTTAGAGACAAGAATCTTGCTTTTACCACCCAGTTCGCAGCCAACAAGAAGACTGCCAAGCAGCGTCTTGAAAATATTCTTACTTCTCCTAACCGAAAAGCCGGAATTGCTATTTTAGGCGTACTTCTGGTGGTAATGATTATGGGAACTGCATGTGTTTCATTTAATATTTCTTCACAGGATGACATAAAAGATACTACCGAAGAAACTCTTGAAGCTGATGGCACAGAAGAAGCGACTGAGGAAGAGACTCAAGATGTAACTGATACTCCCGAAGTATCCGGAATGACTATTGATACTGATGTATCAGTAGATGAAGAAGTTCTAAATAAACTTAAGTCCCAGTACCCGAACTTAGAAATATCAACAATTGATTTTGATGATGATAATTATTATACAGCTATGAATGAAAAAAAAGAAGCTTCCGCCGGTACACTTCCAACCATGATTCATTCATATAGTGGTACAGTTGTAGTTTTAGGTAAAGCAGGCAAATTTGCTGATATTACCGATATTCTTGAAGAGAGAGGCTGGCTTGATGCAATGACCGACTCTGTAAAAGGACACGTTTCTGATGAAAACGGAAGATTTTATGGTATACCAGACCCTCATGCTTATTCCTTCGGTATCTTATGTAATGTAGAATTGTTTGAAGCCGCAGGTCTGGTAGATGAAGAAGGACTTCCTCTTATCCCTGAAACCTGGAAGGAGCTTGCCGAAACCGCGGTTAAAATTAAAGAAGCAACCGGTGAAGCAGGATTTTGCTTCCCTGGTGAAGACTTTATCGGCGAGTATTGTTTTACTAATATTGCATGGTGTTTTGGTGCAACTGATTTATGCATAAATAATGGCGATAAAACTTATACTGCAAATATAGCTACACCAGAAGCTATAACAGCAATGGAATTTATAAAATCATTAAAATGGGACTATGATGTATTGACTGAGGAGCCTTTAAAAGAGAACTATAATACTGTCTATGAGCGAATAGGAAATGGTACCGCTGCTATGAGTTATGGGGCAAGTGATGCTGTATGTTTACCAACAACTTATGGTTTATCACCAGAAAAAATTGCTTTTGGTGCAATGCCTGCCGGTTCGTCGGGATTAAGATATTCTCTTTCTGAGAGTGGGGCTTATGCCTTCTCAGCTGATGCAACACCGGAAGAAATTAATGCCGGATTAGACCTTATTGAAATGGCGGGTATGGGACCTGTATTAAATGATATAACTAAATCCAGGCTTGAATCTTCTATATTAGAACGAGTATCCTTAGATACTTCTGCAATAGGAGAAGTGCCTATATGGAAAAATCCCGAAATTAAAGAATATGAGCAGAGTATCTTAGCTCAGTATGGCAATACAAATCAAGCATTGTACAAATCATATTTTGATGCAGTTAATTCACCTGATTATTACCTAAAGGGTGAGTACACCTTGCGTAAGGCCGGTTCCAGTCTATTTCCTGCACTGTCAGAAGTATTACATGAGGTTTTAACCAATCCGGACGCTGACGTAGCAGCACTTATGCAAGAAGCAAACGAATTTTATCAAGAGTCACTTGACGATCCGAATGTTTAATAACGTTTTTTAAAATTTCAGACCGGCTGTCTCCAGCCGGTCTTTCACTTAAACAAATACTGATACTTCCTTCTCTGTTGAAAAATAATCTCTCTTACCCTTGCCTTTATCTCTTCAGGATAATATGGTTCCTGCGCCAGCAGTTTTTCTATATCTTTATTACTAAAACTAAACCTTATATGCTGACCATACAACTGCTCTACTATGTCTAACTGCTCCTCAAAATCAGTGCAGAAGGTCTTCGCCTTAGCACTTCCTGTCATTCTATTGACATCCACACTCATAGGATAGTCCATCATCGTATCCGATAGCAGTGCTGCTCCGTTATCAAAAATCGGACAGTAGTGGAACTTCCTCTCATTGTCCAGTAATACTGCAATATTGTGGGTGTGCCGGTCTTCATTAAGAAACAAGGCATCAACCGTCAGCAGCTTACTTACATAGGCACCAAAATCCTTAAGTCCGGTTATGCGAATGGTCTGGTCAACCATAAACTGAATACGGCCTTTATAATCTTCTATAGAATAGATGCTCTTATTGAGGCTGTGTCCATACATGTTATTAAACAGTCTCTCCAGAGTAATAAGCATCCATCCCTCCGGTAAAAAGTTAGGACTCTTGCAGCCTAAATACTTTGTTAAATTATATCCTATCTCTTCTGTGTCGTAATCAACATACTCATGTTCATCAAGAGTTGAGCACTGTAACAGCTTAGAAACAATGTACTCGCTAAGTCCCTCATAACCGGTATAATCCGCCTTATACCAGGTATCATTATTCATCCATTTTAACTGATTGCCCTTTGATGACTGCCTCTCATGAGTTCTAATATCCTGTTCAAACAATTCTACCATAGGCTGCCTCCCTTCTTTATACTTCTTGCTCACAAAACTGTATGTTCACAATTTTGATACTAATATCAGATATTAATATCAAGCCTTCACTACTCTAGTCCTTCTCAATCCTTATCCAGAAATTATCCTCTGCCATCCTGCCTTCGGTCTTCTCTATAATCATAAATGGGTCATAGAAAGGCAAATCTAAATCTTTTAAGATTAACTTCATCTTGTCCCTGCTTCTAGGAAAGCATCTTGACTCTAAAAACTCCTCATATTCCTCAAAGGTTGGATTCTCCTCTCTGCCAAAGGCTCTGAGTATATATTCGCTTGTATAATTACGCACCTTAACTTTTCTTGCCTGCTCATCCACATCAATCAAAGTACATAATTCATTCCCGCACATATACCAAAGTCGAACCGGGTATTCCTTCGGCAAAATCTCAAGACTCTCTTCAATATAAGGATTCTCATTCAATATCTTGACCAGTGTTACTATAGGTCCGGTAATCGGATTATCTGAAACTTCCCAACGCTCAATAGTCTTCTGTGATACATTCACCAGCCGGGCAAACTCTGCCTGTGTTAACTTAAGCTTTCCTCTGACAGCCTTAATATCTGCGGCTGTTAATTCCTCTGAAATAGCATATCTTTTATTATCCAAGTACATCAACTCCAAATCTAATATATCTCCCTACACTTATAATACCCTCATTTTGAGGGTTTGTAAAGGTATTTTCACCCTCATTTTGAGGGTTTTTAGTCTTTCTGCTATTTATTATTATCTTTTTTGTTTCACAATATACTAATTCAATATATAAAAGATAACTATTTCGAGTCTTTCTTTGTCCTATGTTTCGCGCAATATATTATTATAATTAGTTAATTCTCTATTCTTTCAGAAAAAAATGCCGGCACCCTTCGGCACCGGCATCTTAATCTACATATATAATTATCAATAATCTGTTAGCAAATCTCTGCTCCGGCCGGCATCTCCTTCTCAGGAACCATAAGTGCTAAATTGCCCTCTGCATCCTCAGCACATAAAATCATACCTTCTGAGAGAATTCCTGCAAGCTTCGCCGGCTTAAGGTTTACTACAACCATAACCTTCTTGCCTACCATCTCCTCAGCAGAATAGTGTGCCTTGATACCTGATACAATCTGCTTCACCTGACTGCCAATCTTAACCTGTGAGCATAAAAGCTTCTTTGACTTCTTAACTTCTTCGCAGGCAATAATCTCGCCTACCTGGAACTGTAACTTCGCAAAATCATCATAAGTAATCTCAGGCTTTGCCTCGATATCTATAACATTCTCATCTTCTGCGGCTTCTTCCACCGGTGCTGCAGCAGCTGCCTGCTTAGCCTCAACCTTCTCAATGACTTCCTTTAAATCAAGTCTTGCGAAAAGTATCTGTGGCTGTTCTGTAACCTTGCTGCCTGATTCGTAAAGACCGAAGCTCTTTAACTCTTCAAGACTTCTCTTGGTGCCATTCACCTGAGCTAAAATGCTCTTTGAGGTTGAAGGCATGAAGGATTCAAGAAGGCTTGCACCTATACAGATACCCTCAACAAGGTTGTAAAGCACTGTATCAAGTCTTGCCTTATTCGCCTCATCCTTGGCAAGTGCCCAAGGCATAGTCTCATCAATATACTTGTTACATCTCTTGAATATAGAGAAGATCTCAGTAATTGCATCTGCAACTCTAAGCTCCTCCATCTTTGCATCAACCTTCTTCACAGCCTCAAGGATAGTTGCCTTAAGGTCTGCATCAACGTCTTCTACCACGTTAGTATTAGTAACTACGCCGCCGGAATACTTATTCGCCATGGAAATAGTACGGTTTACAAGGTTGCCAAGTACATTCGCAAGGTCAGAGTTAAGTCTCTCAACAACTAACTCCCAGGTAATCACGCCGTCATTGTCAAATGGCATCTCATGAAGCACGAAGTAACGTACTGCATCCACGCCGAAAAGCTCTGCAAGGTCGTCTGCATAAATAACATTACCCTTGGACTTACTCATCTTGCCGTCACCCTGTAACAGCCATGGATGTCCGAATATCTGCTTAGGAAGCGGCAAATCCAGAGCCATAAGGAAAATTGGCCAGTAAATTGTATGGAATCTGATAATGTCCTTACCGATGAGGTGAAGGTCTGCCGGCCAGTATTTATTAAACTGGTCTGTAGACTCTCCGTCGCAGTCATAACCAATACCGGTGATATAGTTTGTAAGGGCATCAAGCCATACATATACAACGTGTCTCTCATCAAAATCTACAGGAACACCCCACTTAAAGGAGGTTCTTGATACACACAAATCCTGAAGTCCCGGAAGAAGGAAGTTGTTCATCATCTCATTCTTTCTTGAAACCGGCTGAATAAACTCAGGGTGGGTATTAATATGCTCAATAAGTCTGTCCGCATACTTGCTCATCTTGAAGAAATAAGCCTCTTCCTTCGCTGGCTGAACCTCACGACCGCAGTCAGGACACTTGCCGTCTACCAACTGGGACTCGGTGAAGAAAGACTCACAAGGTGTACAGTAAAGACCTTCATAATATCCCTTATAAATGTCGCCCTTATCATAGAGCTTCTTAAAAATCTTCTGAACCTGCTTCTCATGGTAATCATCAGTAGTACGGATGAACTTATCATAGGAAGTATCCATGAGGTCCCAGATATTCTTAATGACTCCGGCAACATTATCTACAAACTCCTTAGGAGTAATGCCGGCTTCATTCGCCTTAATCTCAATCTTCTGGCCGTGCTCATCAGTTCCGGTCTGGAAGAACACATCATAGCCCTGCTCTCTCTTATATCTAGCAATACTGTCCGCCAGTACGATCTCATAGGTATTACCGATGTGTGGCTTACCAGATGTATACGCAATGGCAGTGGTTAAATAATAAGGTTTCTTATTCATAATCAAGCCTCCTGTATCTTATTAAAAAACCCCCGCCCTACTTAGTTTTATCAAGGACGAGGGCAATTACTTCAAAATAATTACCTTAAATGTTCCGTACTATTAGAATAACGCTTTGTGGTAAAAATGTCAAATGTAATCTCTTTGTAATATTCATTTCCTTAATAAATATATTTATACTATAACCCCAATGAAAGGCGGTCTTTCCCCTGAAAAAATTCTTAAGCATTTTTATTATACTTGTGCTCCTTTTAACTGCTGCCTGCCGGTCCACTCCTGCAGAAAGTATAAGTCCTTCTGCAAACAACTCGGCAGCACAGGCTGAATTTGATGCTTTCATGGACGAATGGTTTTGTGCAAATGTGCAGAGCGATACTTTAAGTCTTCATTACACCTTATCATCTCCCGAAGTCTACAATATAAATGATTATAATGTTTCCTTAGGAAGTATTTCATCATTAAACTATGACATGTATTATAATCAGCTTGATAACCTCAAAACTAAGCTTGAAAGCTTTGATTATTACAGCCTTGACTCTACCGGGCAGCTTACCTATGATGTGTTCGCGGATTACATAGACACCGAACTATCAGCAAAGGATTTATACTATTATTCAACAGTTCTCGGACCAGTAACCGGAATCCCCGCCCAGTACCCGATTATATTTGCAGAGTACTCTTTTAACTCTGAAAAGGACGTGACCGATTACCTTAATTTACTCGGTCAGTTTAAATCTCTGTTCAGTGATATTCTTGCCTTTGAAACTGAAAAAGCAAATGCAGGGCTTGGCTTAAGCGACCGCCTGCTTGCAGACACTATAAATGTATGTACCACTTATACTGAAAATATAGAGAACTCATTTTTAATAAGCACCTTCAACGAAAAAATCGATGCTTTAGACAGCCTCACTGCAGATCAGAAAGAATATTATAAAGAGCTTAATTACACCACTGTAACAACTAATTTTTGTGAAGCCTACGACTATCTTATATCCGGACTTCAATCCCTTAACGGACTTGGCAAAAACGACTCAAGTCTCTGCTGGTACCAGAACGGTAAAGAGTATTACGATTACCTTGTCCGCTCCAATGTCTGTTCTTCCTACAGCACCGACCAACTTCTCTCTTTAATTGAGACACAAATTGACTCTCAGGTGTTGCAGCTTTCGACTCTTCTTACCGTCGACGAAAGCCTTATTGATGAATGGAACAGTTTTTCCTTTGAACTTACTGACCCGGTAGAAATTCTTAAAGATTTAAAACAGAAAACAGCAACAAATTATCCTCAGATACCACAAACTACTTGTATAGTTAAGAACGTGGATAAGTCTATGGAGGATATTTTAAGCCCGGCATTTTATCTTACCCCGCCAATAGACCAGGTTTCTAATAACACCATATATGTAAACTTCGGAAGTGATAACATCACTGACTCAAGCCTTTATTCAACTTTAGCCCATGAAGGCTACCCGGGACATCTTTATCAGACTGTATATTACTTAAGCAACTGCAGCACTCCTGCCAGGACTCTCCTTAATTTTAAAGGCTATACCGAAGGCTGGGCAACCTACACTGAATATGAGTCCTACGAAATGGCTGATACCGACAACCCCAGACTAACAGAGGCACAAATGCTCAACTCGGCAATTGTACTGGGCGTATATGCCATGCTCGATATAAATATTAATTATAATTATTACACCTTGGAAGACACCAAACAACTTATTCAAAAGTATTTTTCAAACGTGTCCGATGAAACTGCCGAAAGTATTTTTTATGCAATTGTTTCTGAACCTGCAAACTATTTAAGCTACTATGGAGGATATTTAGAGATTACATTGCTTAGAAATGAAGCCGAAGCTGCCCTCGGCGAAGACTTTAACCTTCAAAACTTCCACAAGTTTATTCTGGATATGGGAGAATGTTCTTTTAGAGTGGTTCGAAAATATATGCCTGAGTGGATAGAAGAACAAAAGAAATAATAGTTACCACTAATGTGTTTACACTAAATCACATTAGTGGTATTCTTTTTATAGGCAACGATTATTATGCTGATATTTATTTCTTACAGATGATGAAACTATAGGCAAATTAATTATTGTGACTCTTCACAATTAACAGAGCGCGTAGTCTATAATTTATTAAATATGATCTGGAGGATATAAAAATAATGGCAGATGACAAAAACTTTCTTACATACAATCAGCAAATGAAAAAATTACGCAATGACAAAAACATTGCATGTCACGACTCAAAACACAAAAAAATTTTAATTCGTGCCGGATATTTTAATATAATTAACGGTTATAAAAACCCTTTCATTCGTGGAACAGATTCTTGCGGTAATCATATATACTTGCCTAATACAAGTATCGAACAATTATATGAAGTGAAAAAATTTGATGATACTTTACGTCTCTTTCTACTAAAACACATTACCCAAGTTGAAGAAGAGGTACGTACTTTAGCAGGGTATAAATTCGATCAATGTAATAATAACGGAAAAATATCCTGGTATGATACAAACGCATATTCCTCCACAAAACAATTACAAGAAAGAATGCGTGCCATTTCCTCAGCATACAGTGAATTAAGTTCAAGTCAATTAGATTATGTTAAGTTTTACATGAACAACCATTCTCAAATACCAACATGGATTATGATAAAAGTTGTCAACTTCTCAACGTTTATAGATGTTTTAGAATGTAGTAAAACAGATGTAACACATTCTATTTGTAAATTATATGGTATGCTTGATACACGCGGACTGCCTAATATAAAGCTTCTAATTGGCAGTTTACATTGGTTGCGTAAAGTTCGAAACTCTTGTGCACATAACGAACGAATATACTGCATTCATCAATCACAGAATCAACACAGACGCAATACCGGACGCATTATTGAAAATTATATTAGTAGCATGCGTCCTACCTACTCTCGTGAAACCGATAAACGAATATTTGATTTACTTATTTATTTTAAGTATTATTTACCTAATAACGAATATATAAAAATGATGTCTGAATTACAAACTATGTTAGAAAGGTTGAAAAACAGCATCAGCCCAAGTGCTTTTGACAATGTTAGAGGTCAAATGGGTATTAAAAACTTAGCAGATTTAGATGTGTTAAAAACGCTTCCTAAAGTACCTATAAAATATAATAGTTTTGATACTCTTTAATAATTAAAATATCAAAAAGACTTGTAATATTTTTCGCATTGTGGTAGTATACTTCTACAGAGAGAACCGTATTGATTACGGTTGAAAGACACTTGTGTACATTTAGTATGCAGGTGTTTTTTATTGCATAACTTAATTATTATACATATTGTTATAATCTTATATACTTTCACAACATCTTACACGATATCTCACAAAGTATTATATTAAACCTCTTAAACATTCCTCAAGTATCTTAATATAAAAGAAACCACAACCCTTACTTTACAAGAGTTGTGGAATAACTTTTACATTTTAGATTATATCAGTCTATTGACACAAACGACATCATTACACGGCACTCTCCACCGAATCAAACTGTGAATTATACAACTCGGTATAGAAACCATTCTTGGCAATAAGCTCTTCATGATTGCCCATCTCTACAATATCGCCGTCCTTCATAACCAGAATCATATCCGCATCCTTGATTGTGGAAAGTCGGTGGGCTATTACAAAGCTGGTTCTTCCTCTCATGAGGTTATCCATTGCCTTCTGAATACGTTCCTCTGTACGGGTATCTACAGATGATGTTGCCTCATCCAGAATAAGAATACGATTATCTGCAAGTATTGCTCTTGCAATTGTAAGCAGCTGCTTCTGTCCCTGGGATACGTTGCTGGCATCCTCATTGAGCTCCATATCGTAACCACCCGGAAGGGTCTGAATAAATCTGTGGGCATGGGCCGCTTTTGCAGCTTCCATAACCTCCTGGTCAGTCGCATCCAGACGTCCATATCTGATATTCTCCATAATAGAAGCATTGAACAGCCATGTGTCCTGAAGCACCATACCAAAGGCATCTCTAAGCTCTCTGCGGTTAAAGTCCTTGATATTGTGACCATCAATAAGAATCTCGCCACTATTAACATCATAAAATCTCATCAGCAGCTTGACCATAGTAGTCTTTCCGGCACCGGTTGGACCAACTATCGCAACCTTCTGTCCGGCCTTTATCTTTGCACTGAAATCATTGATAATAATCTGCTCAGGATTATAACCAAAGCTTACATTCTTAAACTCAACATTTCCGACTACATCAAGGACACTTACAGGATTATCAACTATCTGCTGTTCCTCTTCTTCATCAAGAAACTCAAATACCCTCTCTGCGGCAGCCGCCATGGACTGCACCATATTTGTAACCTGGGCTATCTGCTGGATAGGCTGGGTAAAGTTCTTTACGTACTGGATAAACGCCTGAATATCACCAATCGTAATAACACCCTTTATTGCAAGAAAACCTCCGAGGAAGGCAACACCTGCGTAACCGATGTTTCCTACAAACATCATAATAGGATGCATCATACCGGAAACAAACTGGGACTTCCACGCTGAATCGTATAGCACCTTATTGGTTGCATCAAACTCCTCAATAACACTATCTTCTTTATTAAATGCCTTAATTACAAGATGACCTCCGTAGGTTTCCTCTACCTGACCGTTTATATGTCCGAGGTATTCCTGCTGGGTCTTGAAAAACTTCTGTGACCTTTTAACAACAAGTGACACCAGTATCGCTGATATCGGAAGTATAATAAGGGCAATAAGGGTCATCAGCGGCGAAATGCTGAGCATCATTACGAGCACACCAATCATAGTGGTAACCGAGGTAATAATCTGGGTAATACTCTGATTAAGCCCCTGTCCTAATGTATCCACATCATTAGTTATTCTTGAAAGTACCTCTCCGTAGGTTCTGCTTTCAAAATACTTCATAGGCATACGGTTGATTTTCTCTGATATCTCTTTACGCAGTCTGTAGCATACCTTCTGGGTTATTCCTGACATTATCCAGCCCTGCACAAAATTGAATACCGCACTTACTCCGTATAATAAAAGTACACCTATAAGTATCTTACCGATATAGCTAAAATCAATTCCGCCGGTACCGGCAACCTTGTTCATAATTCCTTCTGAAAGTGCAGTAGTCGCCTTACCAAGCACCTTAGGCCCTATAACACTAAATACTGTAGAGGCCGCTGCAACCAGCATAACAATAAAAATCGCAATTTTATATCTGCCTATATACGCAAGTATTTTTTTAACTGAGCCTTTAAAATCCTTTGCCTTCTCTACTGCTCCCGGTCCACGCATGGGTGCTTTTCGTCTGACATTAGAACTCTGATTGTTTTCATTACTCATTTGCAGTTACCTCCTTTCCGTCATTTTCAAGGCCAAGCTCCTTCTCTGACATCTGAGACTTGGCAATCTGCTGATATACGCTGCAGTTTCTGATAAGGTACTCATGAGTTCCCTTACCTGCAATCTTTCCATCATCCAGCACAATAATCTGGTCTGCATTTAAAATAGTACTGACTCTCTGGGCAACAATAATCACTGTACTATCACTAACTTCCTTTTCGAGCGCCCTTCTAAGCGCTGCGTCGGTCTTTAAATCCAGTGCAGAAAAACTATCATCAAATATAAATACCTTTGGCTTCTTTGCTATGGCTCTGGCAATAGAAAGTCTCTGCTTCTGACCGCCGGATACATTTGTACCGCCCTGCGCAATGTGACTGTCGTATTTATTTTCTTTTTCTTCAATAAACTCCTCTGCCTGTGCAATTCTTGCCGCAGCCTGTATTTCCTCGTCAGTAGCATCTTCCTTACCAAATCTTAAGTTAGAAGCAATAGTTCCGGAGAAAAGCACTGCCTTCTGCGGCACATAACCAAGCTCATCTCTTAAATTTTCCAGAGAAATTTCCCTGATATCATTTCCATCAAGAGTTATTGAGCCTTCTGTCACATCATACAGTCTCGGTATCAAATTAACCAGTGTAGATTTACCACTTCCGGTACTACCAATAATCGCAGTAGTTTTACCCGGTTCTGCAACGAAATCAATGTCTTCAAGCACATCCTCCTTCGCTCCCGGATATCTGAAACTGACATGATTAAAAGCAATCACACCTTGGCATTCGGTCACAGTCTTAGGATTCTCTGTATCTTTGATTGTTGCCTTTGTCTTAAGAACCTCATCAATTCTATTTGCGGCAACTGCTGCCCTCGGAAGCATAATTGACATCATGGTAAGCATAAGGAAGGACATAACAATCTGCATAGCATAAGTAATAAATGCAGTCATTGCACCAACCTGAAGAGTACCCTTGTCAATCTTACCTGCTGCCACCCAAACTATTAGTATGGATAAACCATTCATAACAAGCATCATGCACGGCATCATAAATGTCATTACTCGGTTAGTAAAGAGTGTAGTCTTTGTAAGAGCAGTATTTGCCTCGTCAAATCGCTCCTCTTCGCGCTCCTCACGTCTAAAAGCTCTGATAACAGACAAACCTGTAAGTATTTCTCTTGATACCAGATTAACCCTGTCCACAAGTGTCTGCATAAGCTTAAACTTCGGCATGGCAATTGTCATCAGCGTTAATACCAGTCCCATAATAACAAGCACTGCCAGCGCAATAATCCAGCCCATGCCTGCTCCGGTGTTTATAACCTTAACCACACCACCTATACCAATTATAGGTGCGTAAATCATCATCCTCAGAAGCATAATCGAAACCATCTGAATCTGCTGTACATCATTGGTACTTCTTGTTATAAGAGATGCTGTTGAAAATTTGTCCATCTCTTCATTGGAGAAACTTACAACCTTAGTAAATAATCTTCCTCTCAAATCCCTGCCGATACCGGCTCCAACCTTTGCCGAGAAAAAACCTATCAATATAGCAGTCAATGCCATAATTAAAGTAACACCAATCATTTTCAAACCGGCAATAAAAAGATATTTTGTCTGAATGACTGCAACATCAACACCGGCTTCTTCGTTACATCTTACCGCATATGCAATGCCTATAGAGGATGTAAGAGAGCTTCCTACGCTTTCAAGAGATTCTTTCATAAGTTCACGCATCGAAAGAAGATTCTCTTTCGTCATCATGCCGGCTTCCACCATATCCGATAAAAGAGCTCTCATATCAACATAAGTTGTTTCAACTAAATTTCCTTCACTATCCTCGGCTTCAACAACCTTCTGCTTTATAGTAACGCCCATCATCTTGCCAATTTCATCTAAGGACATTTCATTTATCGAAGCCTCATCCATATTAAGCCGAACTGCAATCTGCTGTTTAAAACTATTTTCATCTACCATAGACATCTGATAATTTAAAACCAGTGCCTCAGAAAAGACCTCATCAAGTTCTTCTAATCTTTCGTTATCTGATAGATTACGATGATAAATCCCCGCCTCTAAATCATAGCTTTCTTCCCATATGGAAGCCTCTTTTTCTGTCATAAATAGCTTAGCAATCTCAAACTCTTCTGCTGTAACAGCCTGTGGTAATATATGCTCCACACCATTTCTTAGTATACCTGTATCAATTATGTTTGAGGTATACTGCGGCAGTGCCAGATCACAGACTGCCTGTAACATTAATAACAAAATAATCACTACTACCGTCTTCCAGTAAGGAAAAAGATTTTTTAATATCCTGCCCATTAAGTAATCATCCTTTCAAGCCTGATGCAATTATCCACATCAAAATATCACATTAATATATCTTTTCACAAAGCAGGCATACAGTCAATACAGTTTATAGTTTTTTTACCACTTCCCACTATTCTTTAACATCTTTGCCTATTTGTGTTCTGCAACTTTCATTACCTGTAATTCTTAATATTAATCAATAAAGTTCTACTCATATATGTACTAAAGGAATGTCCTATAAAATAAGACATTCCTTTGTAAAAAATAACTATATCATCTTTTTAAGCTCACTCTTTGATACCAGTCCCACACTTCTCTTCTTCTCGCTTCCGTTCTCGAAAACAACAAGTGTCGGTATTGAAACCACTCTGTACTCTGCTGCCAAATCCGGACAATCATCAACATTTACCTTGCATACCTTAACGCTGCCGCTAAGCTCATCTGCCACCTGTTCAATTACCGGTGCAAGCATCTTACATGGTCCGCACCATGATGCCCAGAAGTCTACCAGTACAGGAATATCACTATTAATAACTTCGTCTTTAAAATTAGCTTCATTTATAACTACTGCTGCCATATAATACCTCCATCTGACAGATAACAATATGCGCTATATCATTAACTGTACCACAAAATATTCAAAAACACTTAATTATTACTATATCAATATTCTACGCATATTAATATATTTAATTCTCACTGCCTGCATTTTTTACTGAATTTCTAATAACAAGCTTGCCCGGAAGCTTTGTTATATCGCCTTTCTCGCCATCAAGCATATCAAACAGCTTTTCTATTGAACTGGCACCCTGACCGGATATATGATTCTTAATAGTAGATATACCCGGTTCGATATACTTCGCTATCTCGATATCGTCCACTCCAATTATGCTAATATCCTCCGGAACATTATAACCATGCTCATTAAGTGCTCTGATTGCACCTATGGCACTTAAATCGTTACAAGCAAAGAATGCATCCGGAAGCTCGCCTCCGTTATCCAAATGTTGTTTCATATTAGCATAGGCAACCTCTTCCTTAAAGTCACCTTCTATGGTCCAGGCCGGATTATACTCTAATCCATTCTCTGCGAGAGTATCCTTGTAACCATTTGTTCTTAAAAGACAGTCATAATTACCATTTATACCATTAATATATCCAATTCTCTTATGTCCGCTTTCGATAAGATACTTGGTTGCATCCCTGCCACACTGATAAGAATCAAATACTACACTACCAATATGTTTGTCTTCAATCTCTCTGTCAAGAAAAACGGCATGTATATCATTTGCCTTAAGGACCTCGATAACCTTATCCATATTGTTATTCTCCTGAAAAATAACAACACCATCAACTCGTCTGCTTAGTGCATGACCGGCAATAAGATTCATATCATGAGTAACCATGATATTAAGTCCAAAGCCTCTCTTCTCACACTCGTTGTACATAGAATCTACCAGTTCATAAAAATAAGCGCCATTTACACTGATAGTACAAAAGCCTATCATCTTGCTGGAGCCGGTTTTAAGTCCTCGACCATTTATATTAGGTATGTAATTAAGCCTGTTAGCAACATCCAGTACCAACTGCTTGGTCTCTTCACTAAGTGATCCTGTACCATTTAAAGCATTCGACACTGTAGAAATTGATACACCTGCTTCTCTTGCAACATCTTTAATTGTAACTTTATTCATATTAGATTCACCCCTTTCATATGTGCTAACTTAATAACAATAACTAAATTTTATTCAATTATTGCCAAAATAAGATAATTATGATATGATAATTATGAATTTTATAATAATTTTTAACACATAAAACGTTTCTCTTAAATATTATCATGATTTTTTTAAAATTGCAACCAATTTAACTCAATTAATTAATTCATTGTATACTTATACATCTTTGAATTTTTTAACTCGATTTCTATTTTTTGTTGACATAATTAATCAATTATGCTAATATATATTTACAAAATAAAACATTCAAGGAGGTCTTAATTATGAAGACAACAGGCGTAGTTAGAAAATTAGACGAGTTAGGAAGAATCACACTTCCAATCGAATTAAGAAGAACATTCCAGCTCGAAGAGAAGGATCCATTAGAGATCTTTGTTGATGGAGATTGCATCATCCTTAAGAAGTTTGAGATCTGTGATATCTTCACAGGCAGCACTGATGATCTTATCGAGTTCAAGGGTAAGAAGATTTCAAGAGATACAATCTACGAGTTAGCAGCAGCAGCTGGTCTTAAGATTGAAGATTAATTTATATGATAAGGGGTACTGCGATGCAGTACCCTTTTTTATTCCTCCAGAATACTTTGATAAATGTCTCTCTTAGAAACGCCTCGCTCCTTAGCTACAAGCTTCATTGCTTCCTTTTTTTCAATGCCTTTATCAAGATAAAGCTTCATATGCTCCTGTACACTGATATTTTCCCAGGCGTTTCTCGCTTCTTCCTCAATTTCAGTCCTGCTTTTACCTTCAATTACTACTACAAACTCTCCCTTAGGCTCTTCTCTCTCAAATCGGTCAACTGCCGATGAAAAAGTAGTTTTCCATATCTCTTCATGCTTTTTGGTAAGTTCACGGCAAACTGTTATTCCCCTGTCACCAAGTTCCGAATACAGAAGCTTTAAAGTTTTCACTATATGATGTGGAGCTTCGTAAATAATAATTGTTCTGGTCTCATTTTTAAGTTCTTCTACAATTTTCTGTCTTTCTTTTTTATCCGCCGGAATAAACGCTTCAAAAGCAAATCTCCTTGTCGGTAAGCCGGATACAGTTAAAGCAGTTATACATGCTGCCGGACCGGGAAGTGATGTCATCTCAATACCGGCTTCATGGCATTGTCTTATAAGTTCTTCTCCGGGGTCTGATATAGCAGGAGTACCGGCATCGGTTATCAATGCAATATTCAATCCTTCCTGCATCTTCTCTACAAGGTACGCTGCTTTATCATACTTATTAAATTCATGATAACTGGTCATAGGAGTCTTTATTTCGAAGTGATTTAACAGCTTAATACTGTGCCTTGTATCCTCTGCTGCAATTAAATCTACTTCTTTAAGAGTATTTAACACTCTTAGTGTAATATCTTCAAGATTACCTATCGGCGTTGCACAAATAAATAACTTTCCTGCCATAATGCCTCCAATTAGTCACTCAGACCTTTTACTCTTCTTTATTTCCGTAACCATATATATCATATATCTGTTTAGTATAAACTCCCGGCTCATCATATACAATAACAGGACTGTCTACACGCATCTGTTCCTTACCATCCTTAAAGGCTTCTATAAGCACCATATTTGCGGCATCATTTATAAAAGGATGTACAAACCTTAGACGTTTTGGCTCAAGACGATTTTTCTTCAAAGTCCAGATAAGTTCCGATAGTCGGTGCGGTCTGTGTATCAGATACAACCTGCCACCCGGCTTTAATACATTGTAAGCCTGACTGCAAAGCTCATTAAAGCTTAACAGAACTTCATGTCTTGCAATTGCTTTCGGCTCATCCGGATTCTTAAGACCATGATTCTGGTTCATATAAGGCGGATTACACGTTATGACATCAAATGAATTTCTACCATATATATCAGTTGCTTCTTTTACATCACCACAGGTTATTTTAATCTTCTCTTCCAGACCATTTAATAATACACTTCGTCCGGCCATCTCAGCCATCTTCTCCTGTATCTCTAATCCGGCAAAAAAATCTCCATCAGTCTTTGCTTCCAGAAGAATTGCAACAATTCCTGTTCCGCTGCACATATCAAGCACTTTTTCATGCTTCTTAACAATCGCAAAATCAGAAAGAATGACGGCATCCATCCCAAAGCAGAATGCCGTCTTATCTTGAATAATCTTATAACCTTTTAACTGTAAATCATCAATTCTTTCATTATCCTGTAAACTAATTGTCATCAAGTCTTGATTTTCCATCCTTCGTCTCTAAAGCCTCAAGTGCCTTTAACTCTTCGTCACTGACATTAAGCTTCTCTCTGCGCTTCTTAGGCTTAAACTTAAGATTATCTACACTATATTCTTTAATCTCTTTTTCGTCATTATCATTTGTAACAAGAAGTTTAACAATCTGACGAATAACATTAACACTGGCTACCTCACCTCTTATGCCGTCATAAGTAGTAACAATATCACCAACATTAGGCAGCTTACTGTTTAAATATTCGTATGTCTCTTCTTCATTCTTTAAGCAGCACATAAGCCTTCCGCAGGTACCTGAAATCTTAGTAGGATTAAGTGAAAGATTCTGCTCCTTCGCCATCTTTATTGATACAGGAATGAAATCGGACAAATAGGAGCTGCAGCACAAAGGTCTGCCACAGATACCATATCCACCGAGAATCTTGGTCTCATCTCTTACACCAATCTGGCGAAGCTCTATTCTTGTCTTAAATACTGCTGCAAGATCCTTAACCAGTTCTCTAAAGTCAATTCTGCCATCAGCAGTAAAATAAAACAACACTTTATTATTATCAAATGTATACTCTACATCTATAATCTTCATATCAAGTCCATGATTTCTTATCTTTTCAATGCAGATAGCATGGGCTTCTTTTTCTTTTATCTTGTTATTTGCTTCAATCTCATCATCTTCTTTTGTAGCAACTCTGATAACCGGTTTTAACGGCTGTATTACCTTTTCTTCTTCAACCATGCGTGACCCCATCACTACATGTCCATACTCAACACCTCGTACGGTTTCAACAATTACATGGTCACCTTTATTTATCTCATTATCGCAAGGATCAAAGAAGTAAATCTTTCCTGCGGTACGAAATCTAACACCAATAACTTTTATCATAATAATCCTCCAAATTTTAAATAGAAAGCTGATATCGAACCGGAATATCCCCTAGTTCTCTTTGATAACAAGGAACATAAGCTCCATTGCCAATTCAAAATTAACGTTAGCATTGAGTCTTGTCCTTGCCTTCTCTATAGCACTAATTATATTCTGAAGCCCCATAAATGAACTCTTATTAGCCGCCTCAGTTATATAAGTATATTCGTCCTTAAATATGAACATGGAAGTATCTCTGGTTGCCTTAAAGAGCAGAACATCCCTATACCATATCTCCATAAATTCTAATGCTGCCAGCACATCAGTTCCTGATTCCTTAAGTTCTGTTATAAAACTCAAAAGCTCAGATATATCCATATCATTGATATATTTAAGCACATGAAGAACACTGTTCCTCATCTTTAAAAATTCCTCAGAAGAAGCAAGCTCTATAGCTTTTCCAATACTTCCTCTTGCAAAAGACGCACATATATCCGCATCATATTCAGAAACACCATGATTTATCATAAGATGTTTTTTAACCAGTTTGTCATCCAGAGGCTTTAGTTTTAACGTAATACATCTGGACAGTATTGTCGGCAGAAATAATGCTTCGTTAGTAGTAAGAAGCATAATAACTGCATATGACGGAGGTTCTTCTATAGTCTTTAATATAGCATTCTGGGCGGCCGGAGTCATAAGCTCAGCTTCGTCAATAATGTATATCTTATATCCTCCATCATAAGGTTTTATCTGAATATCATTAACCAGCTGACTTCGTACATCATCTACACCTATACCTGATTTTTCATGATGCACATAAATAACATCCGGATGATTACCGGTATCAAAACGTACACAGGAATGACACTTTCCGCATGAATCCTCAGAAGCACTTTCACAAAGAAGTGCTCTGGCAAAACTCTGTGACAATGTCATCTTCCCTATGCCATCATCGCCGGCCAAAATATACGAATGTGAAATCTTCTGACCTTTAATAGCCTGACTAAAATATTCAATTATTCTTTCATGTCCGGTAATACTATTAAATCCAGGCAATATAACCCCTCCAATTATTCGTGGTTTACATATCTTATATGATGAAATCAGGCATAACCTGTCATACATTCTTATCTATGGGCTATCGCGTACATTATATCATAATGTCCCTTTTAAATACAGTTATTTTTTAATATCTCCTGCTTTATCAGCTGAAAACAATTTTCCAGTGTATCATTTTCATAGCTTTTTGTTATACCGCAACGTTTAAGATTCTCTTCTTTGAAATCTTCTTCATCTGCAAGAAATCTTCTGCACATCTCAGCATATTTCGGCTTTTCCTGAAGCTTTTCACGATTCAATGCCCTGGTAAGCCTCTCTCCTGTCTCTACAGTAATATAAAGAGGTATCATCACATCCCTGCCAAAATATTCTCTTGTTTTTTCATAAGATTCAAGGGTTCCTATCATAATATAGTTCTTCTTATATACATCTATCTGTCCATCATCAAGTGTAAAATATGTCCATGGACCATATACCGTGTTGTAAGTACGACTTTCAATTACTTTTTTATCATCTGACATTTTCTTAAAAAAATCATGATTACAGAAATGATACTCTCTTCCTTCTTCTTCACCATCTCTAATTGGTCTTGTTGTATAAAGAACCACAGTATCCAGTTTAAGTTCATTATCGTTAATAAGCATTTTATACAAACTATCTTTTCCGCTGGCGCTTTTGCCCATTAAATAAAATATTTTACCCATTGTCCACCATTTCTTATCTTTATTCTTTTATAACTATAATTTTCTCATCTTTAAGTCCGCGAACTTTAAGTCCTGCTTTTATGTATCTGTTAATTGTATCAACCGCCTCCCGGCTTATTCTTTCTCCGGGTGCCAGCATAGGTATTCCCGGAGGATAAATATATATGTAACTGCCGGATACTCTTCCGATACTGCTTTCGAGCAATATTTTCTCAGTTAACTTTTCTACAGCTATTGCAGGTATATATACAATTTCACTGTTAATAACAGGTGCACTAACAGTCCTATTATTAAGTAAAAGAACCTCTGTATTTTGATTATTAATATCTACAGTATCTATAAGACTCATAAATTTGTCCGCATTTTCAGCATATTTATCAATCTCTGTTAATACCTCTCCAAGATATTGCAGGTCTTTGACTTTATCTCCTATTGAAGTCATCAGGGTAACATAACTATCAGTAAACATCTCTGCCTGAATATTATATTTTAATCTGAGAACATCATATAATATATGCCCGCCATCAAAATTCTTAAATGATATTACAATCTTTCCACAATCAAAATCTTTTACAGCATATCTGTCCACAATCCGGTCTGAAATAATCCTAAGATTTTTCATTCGGTAAAGCCTGTTTCTAAGGTTATTAAGTGATGTGCAATAGTCCGACACAGATTGTGAACTTTCACTTTCCATCCAACGTATACATTTATCTATGGCTGCCATAAATACATATGAAGGACTGGAGGTCTGGTATATTGACAGGTACTTTTCAATTTTTGATACATCTGCTCTATCTGATTTCACATGCAATAGTGCAGTCTGCGTAAATGATGGCAATGTCTTGTGTATACTTTGAATTACTATGTCGGCACCCAGCTCTAATGCAGATTTAGGAAAACTGTCACTATACTTAAAATGTGCCCCATGTGCTTCATCAACTATAAGCAGGCAATTGAATTTGTGTACCAGCTTTGCAATACCTTCTATATCAGAACATACACCTTCATAAGTTGGTGACACTACTACTACTGCTTTTGTTTCTGGATTATCAGATAATGTACAACTAAGCTGTTCTAAATTTATACCTCCTGATATGCCATACTCCTCTATATATTCAGGATAAATATAAATAGGAACCAGTCCTCTTATTTCTACTGCATTATATACAGATTTATGGCAATTTCTTGCCATTATTATTTTATCATTATAATTAGTTGCTGCAGATATTGCACTTAAAAGCCCACAAGTACTGCCATTAACAAGGAAATATGTTTTATCAGAACCATAACAGGCAGAAGCATAATCCATACATTCCTTCAGTAACCCCTCAGCCTGATGTAAATCATCAAAACCATCTATTTCTGTTATGTCAATATCATAGGGATTGCAAAAATCAAATCTTTCATTTCTCTTATGCCCAGGCATATGAAATGCAAAATTATTTTTACTACTATATTCTCTTAACTTATCATATAAAACTGACATCTTTATAACCCTTAATCATTGCTGCAATTAACCGCATCTATTGCAATTACTAAAAGCAGCCCCATTAATTCGTCCTGTGGATTTATAATATCAATTACATAGGTATCTCCCCATGTAAGCCATTCTTTTGTAATATGTGCAACAGGTCTCTCTCCGCTATATACGTCATAATCCCATCCAAAGAAATCGCCTTCAACTCTCCATCCGTTAAAATCAATCTCATATTGTGGTTTAAAGAAGGTAAACTGTTTTTTAATCTCGCCTACTGTCAAACCATTAATATTAACCTCAAAGGTCGGCAAAAAAGTCAATAACTTCTGGAATACTCCGCCCACCTCTCTGTCAGTACTTTTTTCATACACATGTATCTGATGTCCAAAAGAAAAAAACTCTGCCTTAACATAATATACAGGATTGCCAATTTCATCATAAACATCATATGTATCAGTCCAGCTAAAAACCCTTTGTTTAATAAGTAATTTCATAATTATTCCCCCCTGGTATACTTTTTATACACGCTCTTTTATCATATCATATAATATCGCTAAAACAAATTAATTTAATTATTTTTCACAAAAATACCAGCTTTAATTTTTACCATTTTTCCTGTTGATAAACAACTGATTTATTAGTTTTCCACAATATTCACAGGTAATCCACATAAAAAAGTGTGTTTTACGCTAAAAATATGCTGTCAATGTGAATTATCCACAAAATTTACATCATATTTTCTATATTTATAATTTGTCCATAAATAACATATTTCAATTAAAAATACTTATAGCTGCATGGTAAGATTGACCACAATCTTCGCCATTGTCTCTTCGCTTTCCTTCATGCCACTCTCAAGCCAATGAATAAATACATTGTAAAGTGCGCCTGCAAAATAATACAGCTGGTATCGCCTTATAACATCTGCGTGAATTTCATCCGCATGTTCTTCCATATATTTATTCAAACCATCAAGCATGATAGATGATAAATTTGCCCTCTTTAAACATAGTGCAAACTCAGAATACCTTCTAAAAAATACAAAACACTGCTTTATTCGATTAATATCATGTAAATCAACTTTCTTATTCGCGTCTTCATTCTCTCTTATATATTCTTCTATAATCTCCATCATATAGTAATCGAGAACACTCTCTTTAGTATCAAAATATCTGTAATAAGTCATTCTGGATACCCCTGCCCTAAGACAAATTTCAGTTATGGAAATATCCTCGAAATTTCTTTTTTTCATGAGCTTTATCAGGCCTTCGGCCAGATAAAGTCTCGCCATTTCTTTACTTTCATTATTTTTTTTGAACATAACTAATCACCTAATTCTCTAAAATTATATTTACGAACGCGAATGTTACAAACAACATGTTTTTGTAACTTGTATTATAACATAGTGTTTTATATAATACCACATAGTATTAGTTACTACTTTTATGTATATAATTAGTATTTAGAAATGTTTATTTTCAAAGGAGCAGCAATGGTAAAAATAATTTCTGATTCTTCAACCCTTTTTTCTTCAGAAGAAGCACGTAATGCCGGATTTGATACAGCATGTTTATCAGTAACTATAAATGGTAAAAACTACAAAGAATTCGATGAACTGACTACCCCTGAATTAATCAAAAAGATTGCAGAGGGCGGAATACCTAAGTCCTCCCAGCCGGCAGTTGGTGATTTCGTGGATTTATATAACAAGTATCCTGAAGACGATATCATCGTAATTACTATGGCTTCCGGATTATCAGGTACTTATAATTCAGCATGTCTCGCAAGAGATTTATGCGATAATCCTGATAAAGTTACAGTTGTTAATTCACGTACACTTTGCGGGCCTCAAAGAGAGATGGTTCTTAAGGCAGTAAAGCTTGCAAATGAAGGAATGGATAAGACTGCTATATTAGCTGCGATAAATACACAGATTGACAACACCTATTCTTATTTAATACCTCGTGATTTTGTATTTTTGAAGCGTGGTGGAAGACTTAATCCATTGGTTGCTGAAATCGGTAGATTAATCAATCTTGTACCTGTACTTACCCTTTCAAAGGATTGCAACAGCCTTGTCTCATTCACAAAACAGCGCAGCATGGCAAAAGCAGTTAACAAAATCAGTACATATATAAAAGCTAAAAATGTTAATGAAAACTATAAGTTCCATATTACTCATGCAGATTGCCTTGAAGATGCAGAGCTTGTAAAAGAATATGTTGCTGCAGTATTTCCTGACTGCGATATAGAAGTAATGTTATTAAGCCCTGTATTCACTACTCAGGGCGGACCAAAATGTATAGCAATCCAGACAGTTCTCAAGTAGAACTGTCTTTTTCTATCTCATATAACACATGTCATACTATAACTTATATGTATTACGAAATACACAATTAATAATATGTTTATCATCCTTTTTCCATAGAATGCCGTAGGCGGTCTCTCTTATAAAGTAAAAAAATCAGACCATACTATTATGATCTGATCTTTTATATAGCATATTTGTCTTTTATTTATTAACTTCTCCTGCAGCAATACAATCTATTTCATAAGTCACTTATGTTTTTTATAAAGGCTTCCATTTCTCTTTTTGAATTTACGGTTCTGCTAGCCTCTATAACCTGCCTCTTTTCCTTTTCTGACATATTTGAAAAATGCTTCATTGCATCTTCATTGGCAGCAAGCCCAAAACCTAAACCTATCGGCATTTCGTTTTTTACATCATTCTTTTCTTTATTTGATTCTATCATTATCCAGACCTCTTTACATGTTAGTTTATTCATATATTAGTCTGAACAAATATTTACGTTATTATTCACGTCATCTTATAATATAATGGTCTTCAAATTTAGTAATAATTTTTAATATTAAAAATCAAATTTAAAAAATCAAGATTTCCGGTAAATTGTTTTTTGAAATAAAAAAAAGCCTTTTTTCGGCTTAAATAAAGGCTTTTTAGATTAATGAGACATCCGGGATTCGAACCCGGGACAACTTGATTAAAAGTCAAGTGCTCTACCGACTGAGCTAATATCCCATCCACAAATATGGAAAGTGCTTTATATCTCTATAAAACACTAAATGCCCAGAGCCGGAATCGAACCAGCGACACGAGGATTTTCAGTCCTCTGCTCTACCAACTGAGCTATCTGGGCATGAATTGCGGGGACAGGATTTGAACCTGCGACCTCCGGGTTATGAGCCCGACGAGCTTCCGGACTGCTCTACCCCGCGACAAAATGGATGGAGGTGGATTCGAACCACCGAAGCAATTTGCAGCAGATTTACAGTCTGTCCCCTTTGGCCACTCGGGAATCCATCCATAACACGATATAAAATTTCAACGTGCCAAGCCGATGATCGGACTCGAACCGATAACCTGCTGATTACAAATCAGCTGCTCTGCCAATTGAGCCACATCGGCACATTATGAAACTAATGGGACCTACAGGGCTCGAACCTGTGACCCTCTGCTTGTAAGGCAGATGCTCTCCCAGCTGAGCTAAGATCCCTTTTATATAAAATTTATAGCCATCGCTATAAGCGACCCGGATGGGATTCGAACCCACGACCTCCGCCGTGACAGGGCGGCGCTCTAACCAGCTGAGCCACCGGGCCATATATGTTTTGAAGCACCTTCAAAACTACACATTGGTTTGCAGAACCTTCCTTCTGGATAAGCTTTCGACCTATTAGTATCAGTCAGCTTAATACATTACTGTACTTACACCCCTGACCTATCTACCTCGTCGTCTTCAAGGGGTCTCTCAG
>JAZULV010000042.1:0-2043 GCA_045603305.1 Lachnospiraceae bacterium
GTCCGCAAAATTACTGCGGAATTGGTCGTTTGCATACCGTCTGTGCCAAGGTCCGCCATTTGTGGCATTAAGAATTTTAAATTTGCTTCCTGAACTATTCAAATCAAATTTTAATATTTCCATTGGAGCCTCCACATCCACTTAAACTAACAAGGTCAGGGCATGAATGATATTTTGATTGTTTTAATTATCCTGACAGAATACAGAAATAGCTTCTGCTACAAAATCGGCTGTTCCTTCACCGTATTTATCAATATTGTTCTTAAATCGCTCGTCGGCAACATACATTTTCCCAAGACCGGCGAGAATCTCGTCAGTACAAGTGTAGTAATTGTTGGTAATGTATGTCTGAAGCTTTGCCACAAGCGCCTGTGCTTCGGCAGAATCCGCACTCGCCCCGATATTCTTACACATAGCAAACTCCTCAAAAATTGCCATCAATCCATCATTGGCCTGAGTCCAATCCTCTTTTGTGTAATTCTTAGTTTTTTGTTCATGCTCATGATATGCAGCGGTGTTCCCCCATCGCTCACGAGCTTCATTTTCATAGTTTTTCATTTGCGCACCTCACAATGAATTGATTATACACCATTATGCAATTTATATCACTCTTATTAATATACACCCAAACATTATGGACAACCGCAAACAGGTCATATAGCCAGAACCTATAGAAACCATTAAATTATCGCACTCATCGCAATACACAAACATCCACTCAACGATTCATATTTTCGCTGGGTGGATGTGTTTCACTTTATCAAATTGTATCTGCTAATAACCAAGTCGATTATGGCTTGTGTTTTAACCTTCATATTCACCTTTTGGAGAACATTTCGTACTATGTCCTCATTAAGCTCAGGAATATATTTTTTATATTCGGGATATTCTTCAACCAATTCATTGAAAAGCTGTATAAGCAAATCCTTTGAGGTGGTTTTTGCCGGATATCCACGAGAAATAAGTGCCATATTGTTATCGTAGTTAGGTGCAAAGCCAAGTAATTGACCGGACTTTATATCTCGCAACAAACCGAAGTTGCTTGTGTGTCTGTCGGGATTTGCGCATACTGTATCCATAAATATCATTCTGATATAATCGGATATGGCATCAGGACAGATGCTCTCAAGAGACTTTACAACATTGATGTAATCTTCATCATCACCCATAAATGTTGACGCAGGCTCAAAGTTCACCGATGCACCATCTGTAAAATCAAGGGTCTTTACACATCCGTCACCACGCTCATAAACCGCCATATTCATACCAAGAGCAGAACCCAATTCATAAACGAAAAGTTCTGAAAACATTTCACTATGATTAGCTCTTTTGTACATCCACCATTTACCGTTACGAAGCTTCCAGCATTTTTCAAAGCTACCTACATTGGTAAGCTCAGGTGTTCGGGATTTTTTACTTGTGGCTGCACGATTGAAGCTATCATAATTACCCTTCAAAGCAAGATTTGAGAAGTAATCATCCGAGAATTTAACATCCTCATAAGTTAAATCAGAATCAATCGGTCTTATCCAATAGTTATCTGTAATGGTTGCGGCATTAACATGGGCAACGGTTGATATATCATCTTTTTCAGCAAGACGAAGTGCTTTTTTTAAGAGCCTTGAATTAGCACGATGGCTATCAATAGCACGGGTTTCAAGCCACATATCAGCATTGCTTACACGCTTAAGAAACATAGGTAACAACGCTTCATTTTTGACGGTAAGTCTACCATTTGACCATACTGCAACAACCGTGTTCCCACTTAATATCTCATAGTTTTTCTTATCAATCATTCGTCTCGCCTCCTTTGTATGATTATATGTTGTTATTATAGCCAACTTTAGTTAGTATGTCAAACATATGTTATCTTATTTCCACTATTCTCTTATTACTTCTCTTGTATATTTCTGTTCTATACTGTTCTTCTATACTACTCTTCTATACTACTCTTCTATACTGCTCTTCTATACTGCTCTTCTATACTGCTCTTCTATACTGCTCTTCTATACTGCTCTTCTATACTGCTCTTCTATACTGCTC
>JAZULV010000043.1:0-7314 GCA_045603305.1 Lachnospiraceae bacterium
CAATGACATGGAACTCGGTATAGAGACTAAGGTTAGCGGTATGATAGAAGAGAGAGGAAAGATAGCTGTTCCTTCTAAGCTTTTCTGTGAAATTATAAGAAAACTTCCTGACAGTATAGTAGAAATTACAACTGATGAAAAATTCAATATTAAAATTGTTTGCGAGAACGCTAACTTTAAGATTTCAGCAAACTCAGCAGATGAATTTACATATCTGCCATACATTGAAAGAGACAATTATATCTGTCTGTCCCAGTTTACATTAAAGGAAGTTATAAGACAGACTATATTTTCAATATCACCTAGTGACAGCAACAAGCTCATGACCGGTGAACTTTTCGAGATTAGCGAGAATACATTAAGAGTAGTTTCATTGGACGGACATCGTATTTCCATTCGTAAGATAACTCTTAATAATCATTATGAGAACCGCAGAATAGTAGTACCGGGTAAGACATTAAATGAAATCAGCCGTATTTTATCCGGTGATAACGACAAGGAAGTATTTATATTCTTTGGCGATAATCACATTATGTTTGAATTTGATAATACTATAGTTGTTTCAAGATTGATTGAAGGTGAATATTTCAATATTGACAAGATGCTTTCTTCTGATTACACAACCAAGGTTACTCTTAACAAGATGAGTCTCTTAGAATGTATTGAGCGTTCTATTCTTCTTGTAAGAGAGAATGACAGAAAGCCTATAATTATGAATATTACCGACGATATGGCACTTTCCATGAATTCAACCTTCGGTTCCATGAATGAAACTATAAGTATTCTCAAAGAAGGTAAGGATATTATGATTGGATTTAATCCTAAATTCCTTATCGATGCATTGAAGGTAATTGATGATGAAGAAGTGACATTATATCTTATTAATTCAAAGGCACCTTGCTTTATAAGAGATGCAGAAGAGAATTATATTTATCTTATTCTCCCTGTAAACTTCAACAATGCCGGATAATTAGGAGGTATAAAATGGACACTATTTATTTAAGAGAAGATTTTATAAAGCTTGGACAGGCTTTGAAGGCTGCCAACCTTGTAGAAAGTGGTGTTGAAGCCAAGGTAGTTATTCAGGATGGAGAAGTTACGGTTAACGGTGAGGTAGAAACCAGAAGAGGCAGAAAGCTTTATGATGGTGATATAGTAGTTTTCTCCGGAGAGACAATTAAGATTTCAAAATAAATTATTTGAAATGGTGCTGGTATGTTTGTAGAGTCATTGGAGCTGCTCAATTTTAGAAATTACGAGGATTTACATATAAGTTTTGACAAGGGAACCAATATCTTTTATGGTGATAACGCTCAGGGCAAGACTAATATTTTGGAGGCCGTTTATATGGCATCCACAGCCAAGTCCCACAGAAGCAGCAAGGACAAAGAGATTATTTCTTTTGGTGAAGAAGAAGCCCATATCAAGATGTTCGTAAGGAAGAGTAAGTTTTCTGAACGTATTGATATGCATTTAAAGAAGAATAAAGCAAAAGGAATTGCTATTAATGGTATTCCTATCCGTAAGGCGAGTGAGCTTTTTGGTATATCTAATGTGGTGATTTTTTCGCCTGAGGATTTGAATCTTATAAAGAACGGTCCTGCGGACAGAAGACGCTTTATTGATATGGAGCTGTGCCAGCTGGACTCTGTATATACGAGCTGCCTTTCAAATTATAATAAGACTCTTTTACAGAGGAACAAACTTCTTAAAGAGCTGCAGTATAATAGTGATTATATGGACTTGATAAAAGTTTATGATATACAAATTGTAAAATATGGCAAAGCTATTATAGAGAAGAGAAGCAATTTTATTAATGAACTGAATGATATAACGGCTGACATACATTACAGACTTACCGGTTCAAAGGAGAATTTAAAACTTGTTTATGAACCGAATGTGCCAGCAGCATGTTTTGAAGAAGAATTAGAAAGAGGTCTGGAGAGGGATATGCGAAATAAAGTATCTCTTACAGGTCCGCACAGAGATGATATGATGTTTACTGCTAATGATATCGATTTAAGGAAGTATGGTTCTCAGGGACAGCAGAGAAGTGCGGCCCTTTCATTAAAATTAGCAGAGATTGAATTAGTAAAGAAAAAGATTAATGATACGCCGGTTCTGTTGCTTGATGATGTATTGTCAGAGTTAGACAGCAGCAGGCAGGAGCATCTTTTGGAATGTATTAGTGATATTCAGACTTTTATTACCTGTACCGGTCTGGATGACTTTGTTAATAATCATTTTACTATCAATAAGATATTTCGTGTAAATAATGGTACAGTCATTAGTGAGAATTAACTTAGGAGGTTAGGAATGAGCGAAGAATATGGTGCAAGTCAAATTCAGGTGTTAGAAGGACTTGAGGCAGTACGGAAAAGACCTGGTATGTATATTGGAAGTACATCAGCAAGAGGTCTTCATCATCTGGTATACGAAATTGTAGATAATGCTGTAGATGAGGCACTTGCCGGTTTCTGTGATACTATCGATGTTACTATTAACAGTGACAACTCAATCACTATTTCTGATAATGGTAGAGGTATGCCGGTAGATACTCATCCAAAGGTTGGTATTCCTGCAGTTGAAGTTATTTTTACCGTTCTTCATGCAGGCGGAAAGTTTGGTGGAGGAGCATATAAGGTTTCCGGCGGTCTTCACGGAGTTGGTGCTTCTGTAGTTAATGCTCTTTCTAACTGGCTTGAGGTTAAGATTTGCCGTGACGGTAAGATATATGGTCAGAGATACGAGAGAGGTAAGACAGTAAAAGCTCTTGAAGTTATCGGTACATGTAAGAAGAGCCAGCATGGTTCAACCGTTACATTTATGCCGGATGACACAATATTTGAAGAGACTGTTTTTGATTTTGATACATTAAAGCAGCGTCTCAGAGAGACTGCTTTTCTTACAAAGGGTATTAAGATTAACTTAAAGGATGAGAGAGAAGAGAAGCATGATGTAAGCTTCCATTATGAAGGCGGTATTAAGGAGTTTGTTACTTATCTTAACAGAGGTAAGACTGCTATTTATGATAAGGTTATCTACTGTGAAGGTACGAAGGATGGCGTATATGTAGAGGTTGCTCTTCAGCACAATGACTCCTTTACCGAAAGCACATACAGCTTTGTTAATAATATTATTACTCCTGAAGGTGGTACCCACCTTGCCGGATTTAAGAATGCTATAACAAAGACCTTTAATGATTATGCAAGAAAGAACAAGTTCTTAAAGGAAAGCGAGCCTAATCTTTCCGGTGATGACATAAGAGAAGGTCTTACTGCAATTATCAGTATAAAGATTGAGGACCCTCAGTTTGAGGGACAGACAAAGCAGAAGTTAGGTAACAGCGAAGCCAGAGGTGCAGTTGATACAATTGTAGCTGAACAGATGACATATTTCCTTGAGCAGAATCCTTCTGTTGCTAAGGTTATCTGTGACAAGGCAGTATTAGCCCAGAGGGCAAGAGCTGCTGCAAGAAAGGCAAGAGATTTAACCAGAAGAAAGACTGCTCTTGAGGGTATGGCACTTCCTGGAAAGCTTGCTGACTGTTCAAATAAGAATCCGGAGCTTTGCGAGATTTATATAGTTGAGGGTGATTCTGCGGGTGGTTCTGCAAAGACAGCAAGATCAAGAGATACTCAGGCTATTCTCCCGCTTCGTGGTAAGATACTTAATGTTGAAAAGGCAAGACTGGATAAGATTTATGCCAATGCCGAGATTAAGGCGATGATTACAGCTTTTGGTACCGGTATACATGATGATTTTGATATTTCAAAGCTTAGATATCACAAGATTATTATTATGACCGATGCCGACGTAGACGGCGCTCATATCAGTACATTGTTACTTACATTCTTATATAGATTTATGCCGGAGCTTATTAAGCAGGGATATGTATACCTTGCCCAGCCTCCTTTATATAAGATAGAGAAGAACAAGAAGGTTTGGTACGCTTATAGTGATGATGAATTAAACAAGATACTTGTTGAGATTGGCCGAGATGGCAATAATAAAATTCAGCGTTATAAGGGTCTTGGTGAGATGGATGCAGACCAGCTTTGGGAGACAACCATGGATACAGAGAAGAGAATTCTTAAGAGAGTAATGATTGATGATGAAAGTGAGTCAGAGGTTGACCTTACATTTACAGTACTTATGGGAGATAAGGTTGAGCCAAGACGTGAGTTTATTGAGCATAATGCAAAATACGTTCAGAATCTTGATATTTAGTAACCCTTGAATCGTGATGAATGGAGAATAAGTAATGGATGAACATATTTTTGATAAAGTGCATGATGTAGACCTGAAAAAGACCATGGAAAAGTCATATATAGACTATGCCATGAGTGTTATTGCTTCCCGTGCACTCCCTGATGTAAGAGACGGTTTAAAACCTGTACAAAGAAGAGTTTTATACTCCATGATAGAGCTTAACAATGGTCCTGACAAGCCACACAGAAAGTGTGCGCGTATTGTCGGTGATACCATGGGTAAGTATCATCCTCATGGCGACAGCTCAATTTACGGAGCTTTGGTAAATATGGCACAGGAGTGGTCTACAAGATATCCGCTCGTAGATGGTCATGGTAACTTCGGTTCTGTGGATGGTGACGGTGCGGCGGCGATGCGATATACCGAAGCACGTCTTAGCAAGATTTCTATGGAGATGCTTGCTGATATAGGTAAGGATACAGTAGATTTCGTACCTAACTTCGATGAAACTGAAAAAGAACCTGTAGTACTTCCTTCAAGATATCCTAATCTTTTGGTGAATGGTACTTCCGGTATTGCGGTAGGTATGGCAACTAACATACCACCTCACAATCTCAGAGAGGTAGTAAATGCAGTAGTTAAGATTATTGATAACCACGTTCTCGAAGACAGAAATACTGATATAGATGAGATATTAGAGATAGTTAAGGGTCCTGATTTCCCAACAGGAGCAACTATACTCGGCCGTTCCGGTATAGAAGAGGCTTATCGTACCGGTCGTGGAAAGATTAAGGTTCGTGCAGTAACTGATATTGAGCCTATGCCTAATGGCAAGAACAGAATTGTTGTTTCTGAGCTTCCTTATATGGTAAATAAGGCAAGATTAATAGAGAAGATTGCAGAGCTTGTACGTGATAAGAAGATTGATGGTATTACAGATCTTCGTGATGAATCATCAAGAGAAGGCATGAGAGTATGTATTGAGCTTAGAAGGGATGCAAATCCTAATATTATATTAAACCAGCTTATCAAGCATACCCAGATACAGGATACTTTTGGTGTAATCATGCTTGCACTGGTTAATAATCAGCCAAAGGTTCTTAATCTTTTACAGATGCTTGAGTATTATCTTGACCATCAGAAAGAGGTTGTTACCAGAAGAACAAGATACGACCTTAATAAGGCAGAAGAAAGAGCTCACATATTAGAAGGTTTGCTTATTGCTCTTGATAATATTGATGAGGTAATTCAGATAGTACGTTCATCACGTACTACCCAGGAAGCGAAGACAAGACTTTCTGAGAGATTTGGCCTTACAGATATTCAGGCTCAGGCTATTGTAGACATGAGAATTCGTGCTCTTACAGGTCTGGAAAGAGAGAAGCTTGAGAATGAGTATAAAGAGCTCATGTTAAAGATTGCTGAATTAAAGGCAATTCTCGCGGACGAGAAGAAACTCTTAGGTGTAATTAAAGAAGAAATCTTAATCATTGCTACAAAGTATGGTGATGACAGAAGAACTGATATTGGTTTTGATGCTGACGAGATGTCCATGGAAGATTTGATAGCAAAAGAAAACACTGTAATTGCCATGACAAATCTCGGATATATAAAGAGAATGTCCCACAGCAACTTTAAGAGCCAGCATCGTGGTGGTAAGGGCATAAAGGGGATGCAGACAATAGAAGAAGATTATATTGAAGATCTTCTTATGACTACAACCCATCACTACATTATGTTCTTTACCAATAAGGGTAAGGTATACCGCTTAAAGACTTACGAGATTCCTGAAGCAGGAAGAACAGCAAGAGGAACTGCTATTGTAAATCTTCTTCAGCTTACTCCGGGTGAAAAGGTGACTGCAATTATTCCTATAAAGGAATATGAAGAAGGAACATACCTGTTCATGGCAACTAGAAAGGGTATGGTTAAGAAGACTTCTATTGCAGAATACCAGAATATAAGAAAGTCAGGCATTCAGGCTATTAATCTCAGAGAAGATGATGAACTTATTGAAGTAAAATCAACTGAGGATAAGAATGATATTATTCTTATAACAAAGTATGGTCAGTGTATCAGATTCCATGAAACAGATGTAAGAGCAACCGGCAGAGCTTCAATGGGTGTTATCGGTATGAAACTTGATAAGGGTGACGAAATAGTTGCTATGCAGCGAGATACCCAGGGTGATGATTTACTCATTGTATCTGAGAAAGGTATGGGTAAGAAGACAAGTCTCAATGAATTTACTGCTCAGAATCGTGGCGGCAAGGGTGTGAAGTGTTATAAGATAAATAACAAGACAGGCAATATCATTGGTGCCAAGGCGGTAACAACCGGTCAGGAGATTATGCTTATTACTACAGAAGGCATAATAATAAGAATGTTCGTTGAAGATATTTCAAAGCTTGGAAGAATAACTTCCGGAGTTAAGCTTATTAATATGGATCAGGATAAGAATATTACTGTAGCAAGTATAGCGAAGGTAAGAGAAGATCCGAATAATGAAGCATAATGTTTCGTTATATTATATGAATAATGTTTTTGGCAGTCATCATGAATATGGTGGCTGCCAATTTAATATTAATATGTATTAAAAAATAAGAATGCAGATAATAAAAGAATAATATAAAAGTATTTCAGAATCAATTTTATAAGTAAAATAGCATATATTAAAATAATGATAAAAATAATTAAGTTATTTAAGAAAAACGATTGACAAAGAAAAATGATTTAAGTATAATAATAAATACGCTGACGCAAAACTTAATAATAAACATGGAGAAATACTCAAGAGGCCGAAGAGGCGCCCCTGCTAAGGGTGTAGGTCGTTCACGCGGCGCGAGGGTTCGAATCCCTCTTTCTCCGTTAGCTCTGAAAATAAAATGTCGGATTTTTTAAAAAAAGTGTTGACAAAGTATTTTATGAGTGATATGATGTACAAGCTGTCGCTCTTGAAGCGAAGCAAAGGAACCTTGATAACTAAACAGCATACAAAAAACACAGACCTTGAAAATTCTTAAAGAGAATTCAAAAGAACCAAAACCTTTAAAGAAGTAAAACGGAAGATTGCCAGCAAGGCAACCTACCAGAATCATAACA
>JAZULV010000044.1:0-11145 GCA_045603305.1 Lachnospiraceae bacterium
TATAAGTGATTCTGCTATCTTGTCAAACAATTCTCTATTCCCAATCATACATTAACCTCCTCTATCGTCTTGAACAATCACTATATATTTTTATCATTCTATTCTATTATAATTAGACCATGATAAGGAATACTCTGTCAAGAAATAGAATTACATCAAAAACACCCTTACCTTCCCACCACGAAAAAGGGCAGAGACTACTAGCTTCTTTGTGCCTTCGTTACACTGGATAATATCGTAGAAAATTGCTATTTTATCATGTAAATTAAGAACGAATCTCTTATCAGGTAAAACCTCTTTCGTTTATCATGACCACTTCAAATACATCTGTTTTTCCACGATAAAAAAACAGAAAAACGTAACTTATCCAATATCGCAGACTACACACAACTCCAAAACTTCGTATTTTTTTCTACAATAATTTCTCAACCTCTTTAACTGTAAACTTCTGAACAAGTCCACAACTCTTACAGCAATAACAAATTACAGAACTTCTCTTTGGTTTTAATTTTTATATTTCTCCTTCCGGATAAAAAAACATTCCATGCATCCCTGCCATTTGTCCATTTATTAATTCTCCGCCACAGTTTTCACATTTGTTTTCCATTACAATTCCTCCGTAGAATTCAACGTTAACGAACTACCTTCTATCTTTTTTCTTCAGCAGTTTTTCAGGTTCCTTAACATAACTTCTTACCACGCTTCCACAATTTCTACAAATAGAATGATACAGCCCGACTCCACCCATTTTATTACTTACAGCAGTCACAGAACCATAGCTTGATTGATAACTCTCTATCACTTCTGTTCCACCACAAAAAGGGCAATTTGTCACGTACTTATCTTGCATTTCATACCTCCTGAAACTTCAAATTCGTCTCTCAGATAAACACACCGCTTACTGAAAGTTTCACATCTATATATTATCTGATATTCCTTCTTTTGCTGCTAATGCAAATAGGTTAAGTGTAAAGTTAAGTGTATTTGCAATAAACGCAACAGCAATCACTAATATCATTATAATAAAATCCCTAGCTGAATTCATTGGTAACAATGAAATAATAATAATTGTTAATACAGTTGTAAGTACTAAAATACACATCATTATCTTTTTAAAAGTTTGGTAGTTCTTTTCTGACCCTTTTAATGTTACTTTAATATTCTCTTCTGCAATCTTTGTAAATTTATCTCCGGAAGCTCGTTCTCCTCCCAATATCTCATTAATACTTATGTTATAGATATCACTAAGCATATTAAGACAATCAACAGGTGGCATATATTTTCCGGTTTCCCATCGAGAAATTGTTTTATTACTAACACCAATTTTTCGCCTAATTGTTCTTGTGTCATTCCTTTTTCATTTCGCAAATCTTTTAAAAACATACCTATCTTTTTTGTATCCATTTCCAAGATCTCCTCTGTTTTGATGTGCCTATCATATCAAACAAGGCATATATATGTCTTTACCATGTACAGCGAATACCCATAAATAGCGACTATTATTTTATACAAATCGCTTAAGCAACTTCAAAGTTATACTTGCTATCTACTCCAACTAAAACACATTTAAATGCTATTTTTGGTAAAAACCCACTACTCCGGATAAACCAATCTATCTTCACCTATATTCTTAAGCACCTCTTTCACATACTTCTTGGCAAGATACTTCGCCATATTAAGATTAAGGTCTAGATAATTGCCACAGTCGCGGGCAGCTGCGCCCGGAACATTTCCTTCGTAATTAGCAATAAATTTAAACATCTCTGTTATAAGTGCCACCACATCTTTAGATTCGTAATCTCCGGCTAACAATAAATAAAATCCGGTACGGCATCCCATAGGTCCGAAGTAAATAACCTTATCGGAGTATTCCTGGTGGTTTCTTAAAAAGGTTGCTCCTAAATGCTCAATGGTGTGCATCTCTGCAGTGTTCATAACCGGCTCAAAATTAGGTCTTGTCATTCTTATATCAAAGGTAGTCACGGTTTCTGCTCCGATATGGTCTTTTCTTGAAACATAAATACCCGGAAGAAGGGTAAGGTGATTTACTGTAAAGCTTGCTATTTTCTTCATATTATCAGTCCTTTTAAATTATATTTTTGTTGTTTTACTGGGAAAATCATAGCATATTTATTTTTAAAGTACAAGATAAGCAAAGGTCTTTGGGTTAATGTTGACAATAAAAATCGTGAATGGTAAACTATTTAATTAGAATAAGAACGGTGTTTTAGGAGGATATTATGATAGACGGCAAGAAGACGTTATTCAGCGGTATGCAGGCTACAGGTAATCTTACATTAGGTAATTATTTAGGTGCATTAAAGAACTGGGTAACTCTTAATGATGAATATAATTGTTTTTACTGTGTAGTAGATGAACATTCCATTACTGTAAGACAGGACCCGGCAACTTTAAGAAAGAGATCAAGAGACCTTCTCACATTATATATTGCGGCAGGACTTTACCCGGAGAAGAATTGTATTTACTATCAGTCACATGTATCAGGACATGCAGAGCTTGCATGGATTCTTAACTGTTATACATATATGGGCGAGCTTAGCCGTATGACCCAGTTTAAGGATAAGTCTGCAAAGCATGCGGATAATATCAATGCAGGTTTATTTACATACCCTGTACTTATGGCGGCAGATATTCTGCTTTTCCAGGCAGACGTTGTGCCTGTAGGTATTGACCAGATGCAGCATCTTGAGCTTACAAGAGATATTGCCCAGAGATTTAATGGTATATATGGTGATGTATTTACTATTCCGGAGGCCTATATTGGCAAGGTTGGAGCTAAGGTTATGAGCCTTCAGGATCCAACTAAGAAGATGTCAAAGTCTGATGAGAATGTAAATGCAAGCATTTACCTTATGGATGATCCGGACACAATTATGAGAAAGTGCAAGCGTGCAGTGACAGACTCTGAAGGAATCATTCTTTACAGAGATGAGCAGCCGGGTGTTAAGAACCTTATCAATATTTACAGTGCATGTACAGGAAAGACTCCTGAGGAGACAGTAGCAGAGTTTGACGGCAAGGGTTACGGCGATTTCAAGATGGCTGTAGGTGAGGCAGTAGTATCAGTTCTTAAGCCATTGCAGGAGGAGCAGGCGAGACTTTCTAAGGATAAGGCATATATTGATAATGTGATTAAGAATAACGCTGAGAAGGCAAGCTACTACGCTACAAAGACACTTAGAAAGGTTCAGAGAAAGGTTGGTTTCCCTGACAGAATCAGATAAAGAGATGAACAATATCGTATTTAAGGAAAATGCCATAGATGTTAATACATATTTATATCTGCGTGCATCGGTAGGCTGGAAGAAGCTAAGTCTTGCTCAGGCCGGGAAAGCGTTGGAGAACAGCCTGTATACAGTTTATGCTGAGATTAACGGCAGACCTGTCGGTATGGGAAGGATAGTCGGTGATGGAGCAGTTATTTGTTACATACAGGACCTTATAGTTACTCCTGAGGTACAGGGACACGGAGTTGGCAGGCAGCTGATTGAATATCTCAAGAATTATGTATATTCCATTTCCGAGGATAATACTGAGATGATGCTGGCACTTATGTGTGCAAAGGGCAGAGAGAAGTTCTATGAGAAGTTTGGATTTATTGCCCGCCCTACCGATAAGCTTGGACCGGGCATGATTATGTATCTGCACAAGAAACCGGAAGATTTCAACGATATTTTATAATGATTTTAAAACTCCTTTTAAGAGGCGCGCGGTTACAGAACCGGCTGCTTTCAAAAAGGAGTTTTTATCGTTATCACCAATTATTTTGTTGGTTAATGCAGTAAAAATATATTATGGTTCATAAATTCTTAGTTGTAGAATTGTATCTTTACGAAAGTTTATAAAGTGTAATCTATATATTAAAATTTTCTTATAATTTGGTATCGAATAGAGTATTATGAACAAATATTTGTTAGAATATACTAATGCTAGAATAAGTGGGACAGGAGACGTTTATGGTTTCTGACAGAATAGATGATTTAAGAAGGTTAATGAAAGAGCGTGGTATTGACGCATATGTTATTGCGACAGCAGATTTTCATGAGTCTGAATATCCGGGAGCATATTTTAAGTGCAGGGAATTTATGTCCGGTTTTACCGGTTCGGCAGGAACACTAATTGTTACTGACAAGGATGCGGGATTGTGGACCGATGGCAGGTATTTTATACAGGCTGAAGACCAGCTTAAAGGCAGTGGGATTACCCTTTACCGGATGGGTGAGGAAAATGTACCGGGAGTTTATGATTTTCTGCTTACGAATGTGCCGGATGGAGGTTGCATTGGTTTTGACGGAAGGGTTATCAATGCAAAGCTTGGAGAAGATTTTGAAGAGATAGTGGAGCTTAAAGGCGGTAGTATTTGTTATGAAGAGGATCTGGTGGATTTACTATGGAGTGACAGACCGGTTTTAAGCCACGAGCCGTTATATATTCTTGATGAAGCAGTTGCAGGTGAGTCTGTAACATCTAAAATAAAGCGTTTGCGGGATGCCATGGAAGAGCACGATGCTGATGTTCATATAGTTACTACATTAGATGATATAGCCTGGATATTAAATATCAGAGGCAATGATGTGTTGTATAATCCGGTGGTATTAGCGTATCTGGTATTAACACAGAAAGAGTGTATTCTATTTGTGCAGCCTGAGGCTGTTAATCCGGAGATTAAAGCGGTGTTAGAGGCTAGTCAAATAGCATTGATGGACTATGGTAAATTTTACGATTATGTAAAGCTTGTTCGTGGCGGTGTGCTGCTAGACTGCAGCAAAGCAAGTTATACGTTGATTCAGAGCATGAATGACGAAGCAGAAATTATTGATGAAGCCAACCCGTCAATACTTATGAAAGCAGTTAAGAATAAAACTGAAATATCCGGTATGAAGGATGCTCATATTAGAGACGGTCTGGCAGTAACAAGATTTATGCACTGGTTAAAAACTAATGTTGGCAAAACTGCGATTACGGAGATTACAGCGGCTGAAAAATTAGAAGAGTTCAGAAAAGAGCAGCCGGGATATAACCAGCCAAGCTTTGAGACCATATCAGCCTATGGCTCTAACGGAGCAATAGTTCATTATTCACCTGCAGAAGAAACTAATAAGGTGTTAGAAGATAAAGGATTTCTTCTTGTAGACTCCGGGGGACAGTATGATTGCGGCACTACTGATGTTACAAGAACCTTTGTGCTGGGCAAATTAACTGATGAGCAGAAGCTTCATTACACTGCGGTACTTAAGGGAATGCTTTCGCTGGCGGATTCTGTGTTTAAATATGGATGCACAGGGCAAAACTTAGATTATATGGCAAGAAAGTATTTGTGGGACTTAGGTCTTGACTACAATCATGGTACCGGTCACGGTGTAGGTTTTATGTTAAATGTACACGAAGCACCGAATAGTTTCAGGTGGAGAAAGTCTGTGACAGACAGTGCAGTGCTTGAACAGGGCATGATTACTTCCGATGAACCGGGACTGTATATTGCAGGAGAGTATGGAATCAGAACTGAAAATCTGATACTGTGTGTTGAAGATAAGAGTACTGATTGCGGAAGATTTTTGAAGTTTGAACATCTTACAATGGTTCCTGTTGATTTGGATGGAATTGATATTAAATCCATGGAGAAGATTGATATTGACAGACTGAACAGATATCATGATTTAGTTTTTAAAAACCTGAGTCCATACATGTCTGATGAAGAATGTGTGTGGTTAAAGGAATACACTAGAGAAATAGAGTGTTAGGAGAATGTGTGTATGAGTAAAAAAATGCTTTTTGTTTTTAATCCTTGTGCAGGTAAGTCGTTAATAAAGAATAAGCTTATGGATATTCTTAATATATTTACCAAAGCCGGATATGAGATAGAGGTTTATGTTACACAGAAGGCACAGGATGCAACCCGAATTGTAAGAAAGAAGGGTGCCGGTAAGGATATTGTGGTGTGCAGCGGTGGTGACGGAACTCTTAATGAAGCTGTGAACGGACTGATGCAATTAGAGAACAAGCCGAATATTGGATATATTCCTGCAGGAACCACCTGCGATTTTGCTGCATCTCATAAGATTCCTAAAAATATGATTAATGCAGCAAAAAATATTGTGACAGGAAGTGTCCATGGAATAGATGTGGGGCAGTTTGCAGACAAATATTTTGCGTATGTGGCAACTTTTGGAGCGTTTACTGATATACCATATAAGACATCCAGTAAATCAAAAGCATTGTTAGGGCATACTGCTTATATAATTGACGGTGCCAAGAGCTTAAAGAGTCTTAAACCTTATTATGCAGAGATTAAGTGTGATGAGTTTGAATTTTCCGGTGAAGTATTTATCGGAATGGTAAGTAACTCTAATCAAATAGCAGGTTTCAAAGGACTTAATGGTAAGGATTCCAGACTTGATGATGGATTTTTTGAAGTGCTTCTTTTAGAGTATTCAAAGGAACTGAGTGATTTTGCCGATATGATAAAAGCTTTAATTCAGCCGGAGTATAAGTGTAAGTTTGTGCATAGATTTAAGACGAGAAAGATTGATTTTGCTTTCAAAGAAGCAATTGACTGGGATGTTGATGGTGAATATGGCGGTGCTTATGAGAATGTCAGTATACTAAATCATCATCAGGCGATGAATTTTATCAAATAAATCAAAATTCATGTCGAAAAATCAAAAAAAATATTGTCATATCCTTTACATCTGCCTCGAAATGTTATATACTAATCTTTAGTTTGGGTTGCTATACGATAAATCCGGACTAGAGACTTTTCACTTTTCGAAAGGACGATGTATAGTGGAAAAAGACAAATTTTTAGCTAGCCTTCAAAAACTGGTTGAACTGGGTAAGAGCAAGAAGTGCACTCTGGATATGAATGATATAAATGATTATATCTGCAGCTCGGAATTAACCGTGGAGCAGATGGAACATCTTTATACATATCTTGAGAACAACGGTATTGATGTCCTGCACGTGATGAATGATGAATTGACTATTGAAGAGAGTCTTGTATTGGAGACGGACGAGGACAACTTTAACCCGAATGAAGAAGAGGATATCGAGTTAAGTGCTATCGATATGCTGGAGGGCATTGGAACTGAAGACCCTGTCAGAATGTATCTGAAAGAGATTGGTACAGTACCATTGCTTTCTAATGAAGAAGAGCTTCGCCTTGCACAGCTTAAATCCGAGGGTGACCAGAAGGCAAAAGAGAGGCTTATTGAGGCTAATTTAAGACTGGTAGTAAGTATTGCAAAGCGTTATACCGGTCGTGGCATGAGTTTTCTTGATCTCGTGCAGGAAGGTAATCTTGGACTGATTAAGGGCGTAGAGAAGTTTGATTATACTAAGGGGTACAAGCTTAGTACATACGCAACATGGTGGATACGTCAGTCAGTTACCAGAGCACTTGCAGATCAGGCAAGAACTATTCGTGTTCCGGTACATATGGTTGAGACCATTAACAAGATGTCCAAGATGCAGAGAAAGCTTACACTTGAGCTTGGATATGAGCCATCAGTATCAGAGCTTGCAAAGGCACTTGATATGACAGAAGAGAAGGTTATGGAGATCATGCAGATTGCAAGAGAGCCGGCTTCTCTTGAGACACCTATTGGTGAAGAGGACGATTCAAATCTCGGCGATTTCGTTGCAGACAGCAACGCAGTTACTCCGGAAGGTAACATTGAGTCTGTGATGTTAAGAGAGCATATTGATGCATTGTTAGAGGATCTTAAGGACAGAGAGCGTCAGGTTATTGTACTTCGTTTCGGTCTTGAAGACGGACATCCCAGAACCCTTGAAGAAGTAGGCAAGGAATTCAATGTCACGAGAGAGAGAATAAGACAGATTGAGGCGAAGGCACTCAGAAAGCTTAGAAATCCTGTTAGAAGTAAGAGAATTAGAGATTTTCTTAGTTAATACAGGTACAGATGTATTGATTAAAGTTAGTGCATACTAAAGAATAAAAGCGGACACTGATAATAATTCGGAGGTCCGCTTTGTAATTTTTTGAAATTGAGGTAAGAGAATGCCTGCAAATATTAATTATCAAAAGGAACTGGACAAAGTTATAGCCGGACTTGAAGGCAGAAGACCTTCACTACTTTTGCATGCCTGCTGTGCACCTTGCAGCAGTTATGTGCTCGAATACATTTCAGGGTATTTTAATATTACGCTGTTTTTTTATAATCCTAACATTACATATGCAGAGGAATATGAGAAAAGAGTTAATGAATTAAAGCATCTTGTTAAGTCAATGAATTTAGATTCTGAGATAGACATAATTGAGGGTGCATACGAGCCGGAGAAGTTCTATGATATGTCTAAGGGACTGGAGAAGGTGCCTGAAGGTGGAGCAAGATGCTTTAAGTGTTATGAGATGAGACTGCGTGAAGCGGCAATTGTTGCAAGGGATAGAGGTTTTGATTATTTTACAACAACGCTCTCAATTAGTCCTTTAAAAAATGCGGCGAAGCTTAACGAGATTGGGAAGCAGCTTTCTGAAGAGTATGGTGTTGAGTATTTGCTTTCAGATTTCAAGAAAAAGAACGGTTACAGGCGCTCAATAGAGCTTTCCAAGGAGTACAATTTGTACAGGCAGGATTACTGCGGCTGCATATATTCGAAGGTTGCAAGAGACGAAGAGAAGTGCCGGAATAACGCATAAGAGAAAAATTAAGGATAATAAATCCTTTACAGAAGTTGAATAAGGGATTAAAATATAATGTAGCAATTCGGGACATTAATAATATTGTAAGATTTTGTTATAGTTGTTTATTATGGTGTTCTGATAAAAGTGATTAATAATATGATATCAAATTAGTATGTATTTCAGGAGGACGAAATGAAAGTTTTAGTAATTAACTGTGGTAGTTCATCCCTTAAGTACCAGCTTATTGATTCAGTGAGTGAAGAGGTACTTGCAAAGGGACTTTGTGAGAGAATCGGTATTGATGGAAGATTAACACATAAGCCGGCAGGTAAGGACAATGTATCAATAGAAGCAGATATGCCAAGTCATACAGCAGCAGTAAGCCTTGTACTTGAGCACCTTGTTGACCCTGTTTGCGGTGTAATTGATTCTCTTGAGGAGATTGGTGCAGTTGGACATAGAATTGTACACGGTGGTGAGAAGTTTGCAAGCTCTACTATTCTTACAGACGAAGTTATTGCTGAGATAGAGAAGTGTAATGAGTTAGCTCCGCTTCACAACCCGGCGAACCTTATCGGTTACAATGCCTGCAAGGAGCTTATGCCGGGCGTACCTATGGTAGGTGTATTTGATACAGCCTTCCATCAGACTATGCCTAAGACTGCATACCTTTACGGACTTCCATATGAGTATTATGAGAAGTATGCTGTAAGACGTTATGGTTTCCACGGCACAAGCCACAGCTTCGTATCTAAGAGAGTTGCTGAGATTCTTGGTAAGGATAATTCCCAGCTTAAGACTATCGTATGCCACTTAGGTAATGGTGCAAGTATCTGTGCTGTTGACGGCGGTAAGTCAGTTGATACATCTATGGGCTTCACTCCACTTGAAGGCCTCGTTATGGGTACAAGAAGTGGTGATATCGACCCTGCTATTATCGAGTATATTGCCGGCAAGGAGAACTTAGATATCAGTGGTGTGCTTAATGTTCTTAACAAGAAGTCAGGTGTTGACGGTCTTTCAGGCGTAGGCAGTGACTTCAGAGATTTAAGCAAGGCTGCAGAAGAGGGCAATGAAAGAGCTCAGTATGCTATCGAAGTATTCTGCTACAGAGTAGCTAAGTATGTAGGTGCATACGCAGCTGCTATGAATGGTGTGGATGTTATTGCATTTACAGCAGGAATTGGTGAGAATGATAATGTTATTCGTGCAAAGGTGCTTTCATATTTAGGATTCCTTGGCGTGTATGTAGATGATGAGAAGAACAACTGCCGTGGCGTGGAGAGAGTTATTTCTACAGACGACAGCAAGATTCTTGCTATGGTTGTTCCTACAAATGAAGAGCTTGCTATCGCAAGAGAGACAGTAGCACTTCTGTAATTGATTGTGTTATAAATTAATATGTAAAATGAGTAGAGAGACATTCTATGGGAGTGTCTCTCTTTGTGTTATTTATAGCGAAATGATAATTTTTAGCAGATAAAATTAAAAGGTGTTGACATATATCGTTTAACGATATATAATCAAACATATCAAATATCGTTTAACGATATATGGAGGTGTATGTATGCCAAGAGAGTCATTGAAGACTTTATCTGAGCCTATGTATTATGTACTGCTTTCTCTTACTGAAGAGCGGTGTGGAATTGAGATAATGGATAAAGTAAAGGACTTGTCCGGAGGCAGGGTGACTATAGGTCCGGGAACATTATATACTATGCTGTCGAAGTTTGAGGAGAATGATATTATTCGGGCAACCATTTCTCAGCCTAAGAGAAAGAATTATATTATAAGTGAACATGGTATCAGTATATTAAAAGAAGAATATAAGAGGCTTGCACGTCTTGCAGAGGACGGACGGGCAATTATGGAGGAATTGTAATGAAAGAGAAGACAACACTTAATAAATTTATAAATTTCAGATATACTGATTTAAAAGCGGTATGCGAATATCTTGAAAATATGTCTGCAGATGGCTGGGAGCTTCAGTCCATGAGAACTATAATGAAGTTTAAGAAAACAGAGCCGCGTAAGGTAAGATACGCGGTAGAATTACTTGATACTGCTTCAGCCTATGGCAATGATATATCTGAAAAATCTCAGGAATACATAGATATGTGTATTCAGGCAGGCTGGGAGTTTGTTTGCAATACAGGCAAAATGTACATATTCAGAACTGAAGATGAAAATGCACCGGATATAGTGAGTGATAGTAAAGAAAAACTTCAGAATATAAAAAGTGCAACTCTAAAGACTTATTTTCTAAATTGGTTTATCTTGCCGGTCTTATTTTCATTCAATTTAATAACGCAGAGTTTTTCTTATGGTTCGATTGCAGAACTTGCAACCTCATATCTTCAATTAATGAGTGTATCTGTAATGGTAATGTGTATGTTGATGGCAGCAATTCAAATGCTGGGTTTTGTAAAATGGTATCTTAAAGCTAAAAAAGCTTTGAATAATGATATGCATATCCCTTATAT
>JAZULV010000045.1:0-10677 GCA_045603305.1 Lachnospiraceae bacterium
TCTATGCTCCGTTAGCTGAGTAGTGGCAGTTAACTATATTTACTTTTAAAATCCTCAGTGATGAGGGTTTATTAAGGTTACCCTTTTTTATGATATAACTTTTTTTAAAAAACTATTGACTTCTAATAGTTAGTCTCCTTAATCTAAGTGCATTTCCAACTACGCATACTGAGCTTAAAGACATTGCAAGTCCTCCAAGCATAGGTGTCAAAAGCAGTCCGTTCACAGCATATAACACTCCCGCCGCTATCGGTATGCCTATGGTATTGTAACAGAATGCCCAGAACAAATTCTGCTTGATATTAGTAATTGTAAGATTGCTGAGTCTGATTGCTCTTGGCACATCTAAAAGGTCCGAGCTCATAAGCACCACGTCACCGGACTCAATCGCAATATCACTGCCGCTTCCTATGGCAACACCCACGTCAGCCATGGTAAGTGCCGGAGCGTCATTGATACCGTCCCCTACCATCATAACTTTTTTGCCTTCTTTTTGCAAACCTTCAATCACTGCTGCCTTATCCTGCGGCAGTACCTCGGATATCACCTTGTCCGCATTTACCTGCTTGCCAATATACTCGGCAGTATATTTATTGTCACCGGTAAGCATAATTACTTCTATACCGTTAGCTTTTATCTTATCAATGGCTTCCTTACTGCTCTCTTTAATTGAATCAGCAACACTTATAATTCCGGCAAGCTTATTATCATATGCAACAAGCATAGGTGTCTGACCCTGGGCTGAAAGCCTCTCCATCTCAGCCTCATAGTCTGAAATATCAACGCCGGAACTTTCCATCAGCTTCTTATTACCGATAAGAACAGGTTTCTTTTCCTCTCCAATCAATGCCTTTATTCCATAGCCCGGAAGATTCTCAAAATCGCTGACCGCAATATCTCTTAACGGTGCAGCCTCTGTTATAGCCTTTGCAAGAGGGTGCTCCGACAAGGCTTCAACTGCTCCTGCTATCTCAAGCACTTCTTCTCTACTCATTTGATTTGAGATTACTTCCTGAACCTTCGGCTTACCCTCGGTTATCGTTCCGGTCTTGTCTAACACTACTGCCTTAACGTGGGAGACAACCTCTAAAGCCTCTCCGCTTCTAAATAATATACCATTGGAAGCACCAAGTCCGGTACCAACCATTATCGCTGTCGGTGTAGCAAGACCCAATGCACAAGGGCAGGCAATTACAAGCACCGAAGTAAATATCTTAAGCACAAAGTCCGCATCTTTGCCTATAACTATCCACACTATTGATGCTACAATAGCAATTATAATTACAGCAGGAACAAATACTCCGGCAACCTTGTCAGCAATCTTCGAAATAGGTGCTTTCTTGCCCTGGGCGTCCTCTACCAGCTTAATAATCTTTGACAAGGTAGTATCTTCACCAACTCTTGTCACCTCGGCATACAAGGCTCCGCCGGTATTTAAACTACCGCCTATAAGCTCACTGCCTACCGTCTTCTCCACCGGAAGACTCTCACCGGTAAGCATAGACTCATCAACACCACTGCTGCCCTCTGTTACTCTTGCATCAAGAGGAATCTTCTCGCCGGGCTTGATAAGTATTATGTCACCAGTCTTTAAGGAAGAAGTATCAACTTCCTTCACCACTCCGTTTACAACCAAATGGGCTGTATCAGGAGCCAGCTCCATTAGTTTCTTAATAGCATCCTTGGTCTTTTCTTTGTTGCGGCTCTCCAGGAACTTTCCTACCATAACAAAGGTTAACACCATCGCCGCCGACTCAAAATACAAATGATGCACATGCTCCGGGTGGTCCGTAAGCCGGTAGGTCTGATAAATACTGTATAAAAATGATGTGGCACTTCCTATGGCAACCAGTGAATCCATATTAGGATTCCTGTGAAAAAGCGCCTTGAAACCCACTATGAAAAACTTCCTTCCAAAATACAATACCGGTATGGTAAGAAGTATCTGGGTTAAAGCATAATTCATAGGATATCGGTTCATATCAATAATCCCCGGTATCGGAAGCTTCACCGAAAACATCTGTCCCATACTTACATACATAAGTACAATTGAAAATGCTGCCGCAAATATAAGATTAATAAGCTCCGGCGACATCTTGCTCTTCTTCTCTGCTTTAACAGGCTTTACCTGCTCCTTCTTTTCTACCACCGGTTCTGCACCAAAGCCGGCTTTCTCGACCTTGAGCATAATCATCTCTGGGGTTACTTTTGACTCATCATAAACAATTGTCATCTTCCCTGTTGTAAGATTGACATCACTTCTCTCAACACCATCAAGCTTCCTTGTTACACGCTCCACTGCACTACTGCAGGCTGCACAGCTCATTCCGGATATATTGTAAACTTCTTCACGCATACTATCACCTCACAGTTTAGTAAAAAAACACAACTCGTTCTTCACGAACTACAGTTTAATATACTTTATATCTGAATTATATACCCCCATAGGGTATATGTCAACTTCTCATTTCATTCGACATTTTACGATTTGTATTAAAAATAAAAACAATCCCCCTAAAACAGTAGTGCTTTCAGTATGCACCATCTGCCTTAGGGGGAATTAATCATTTACAACTTATTGTTTCTTTATAACTATATTTTTTAACTTCTCTTTGCACTCTTGCCATATGCTACAGCTGTAAACACACCTGCCACACTGATAAATGCAAGTACTATCCAAAGCATACTGTTGTTTGTATCTCCTGTTGAAGGAGTACCGCCTACTCCGGCGGTCGGTGTCGCTGTTGTTGCTTCTTCCGTAGCTACTGTTGTAGTCTCTGTTGCCCCGGTTGTAGCTTCTGTAGTTGCTTCGGTTGTTTCCTGCACTGGTTCAACCACCTCAAAGGTGTGTGACAATATTTTTACGAAAGGCTCTTGATTACCATCCAGCAACATATACCAGCCATCATACATTGCATACCCTACCTTAACGTATGCAACCAATAGTGTATGCTCACCAGTCGCAAGTTCTTCAGTAGAAGCTGTACCTGTATATGGCTCATCTCCAAATGTTTTTGCAAACTCCTGACCTTCTATCATCCACTCTACAGGCACCCAGCCAACAGTACCATCAACCGGAAGCGGATCTACACCTGTAACTGCAGTAAATGTTACATCCTCACCCTTATTATACCTGTCCTTAAGACCGGTAAGGGCAATATCATTCTCACTGTCTTCTCCCACTACAGAGATAATATACATTGGAGTTACTATCTCGCCTTCAACATCTACTCTTACACAGTAATTACCTTCTTCATCTTCATAAATCAGATTCTCTGACCATTCACCTTCGTAAATAACTTCTCCATTTTCATCAATTATCTTAAACTTGCCACCTAATGCAAAGCCTTCTGTATCAGACATCTTTATAATATCAGCATACTCTGAGTATAAATAATAATTTACATCTGTAAGTGAAACAGTACCGCAATAGTTCTCAATTGACTCTTCATATGATAATACTACCAGACGTCCTCCGGTAACAATTATATCTCCATCACCATCAAGATAAATTCCTTCTTCATCTGCGGTAGTATCAATATAAGTATCGCAGTCAGTAATTACTATATCACCGTGATAACTCTGGATACCTTCATCATAAGCCTCAATGTAAATATCACAGTCTGTAAGTGTAAGCTTATTTTCCGGATTTATATCAGAATAACATTCAACCAGTAATGCATCACTGTCAGAAATAATCTTCACCTTGCTATCCGTAATTGTGAGACTTCCGTCAGTTGCCTGTATACCGTCTTCCTCAGCCTGTATATCAATATCACAGCTTGTTATTGTAATACTTCCACCCGGCAACCAATTATACTCATCTCCGGTAAGGATACCTTCTTCATATGCATAGATATCTAGCTTAGGTAAGTTATCCTTTGAATCTGCTTCTCCGGTTATAGTAATATCCCCGTTCTTAGCCCAGATTCCGTTTTCATATATCGAAGCTATTTCAAGACTTGCACCAGCCTTCAACTGAATATCCAAGTCACCTTCTTCTGTCCAAATACCATTATACTCTGATAAAATCTCTGCTTTCCCTTCAACAATAACTGTTGCTCCAGCCGGAAGTATTATACCTTCACTATCTGATATCAATGCAAAACCATCATGCAGGGTTAATGTCTTAGTATCCACGTCCCAGCTCCAAAGTCCGGCTGCATCTGATGTATCAGTAGTATCATCTGTTAAATCCAGCTGACCATTAACCGTAGGATTAGCAGGTATATTATATGGTGGCTCAGCAATCTCAAACTCTACTGTACAAGGTGCTCCTGCATCACTAACATATGCCATACAGAAAACATAGTAAGTACCTGCCTCCGTTGCCATATAGCTATACTCTTCACCATATCCAATTGCATCATCATCACATCTATCAATCAATACTGCAGTTCCACTATCAAGCTTATAGAGTGCAAGTAATGTATCGACATTTATATCATCAGTACCATAATGAGAAATATTAACCATCTCTCCGGCTGCGAGATCTATAGCATAGGAAACAGTTTTATATCCATCCAAATAATCATCAAAATACACATATTCACTATGAATTAAACTGCCGCTGTATGGTACAGTAACCTTGGTTGCGGCTGCAATTGCACCTTCTACTGTATCTGCTAATACCGGTGTAATTGTAATATCACCGCTAACGTAATTATTGGTCCCAGTGATAACAAGCTTGTCGGCAAAAAATGTATAGTTTGGATGCCATTCACTGCCACCCATATCGAATTCAAAACCATATATTATCTTGTCAGTATTCTTTGGAGAAAGACCGAGAATGTAATCCTCTTCATATCTGATGGCATCCGTGCCAACTGAACCTGATGTAATATTAACATTTGTATCATCTAATATTACGTCATATTTATCTATTTCCTCTACATAAATAGTAATTGTTTTTTGTATCGTGTCGCTTGTTGTAGAGGCTACTACATCAAAACTTTCTCCTGTAATTACAGTAGGTGTACCTGAAATAACACCATCAGCACTTAAACTAAGCCCATCCGGCAACGATTCACCAACATCAAGGGCCCATGTCACAGTTTCAGAACCATCTACGCCTACCACTGACAACTGATAATTAGCATGAACATCTTTCTCTAACTCAATCACTGCCGTTGAAATCTCAAATCCGGCTGTCCATGTAGTTCCGGCTGTAATTGTACGGTTTACCCCATGAATCTCAACTGTATAATCCTTTGATGACTGATTAACAACAGAAGATAAAGTATCACAACCTTTAAATGCACCATCATCCATATTACTTATATCAGAAGAAATAGTCATCGTTGTCAATGCAGTGTCCATAAATACTCTATAACCAATTTCACTAACTGAATCATTTAGTACAACATTTTTCAGATTCTCATATCCTGCAAAAGCAAAACTATCCAAATAAACACTTCCGCCACTTAAGAAAGTTACTGATTCTAACTTAGTCTTATCTGACAAGCCCAACGGACTTATATAGCCTACATTACTATCTATAAATAAATGTGTGATTGTATTAGGGTCAATCATTTTCCCATACTCACTATAACCTGTACTATCACATTCATAATATGAATATCCATCTGATATTCCGTAAACCTCTCCTTCAGCAAAAACTGTTACCGGAATCATTGTTAATACCAGTAATAACGATAACATTAATGCAACTAATCTTCTTTTCTTCATAAGCAATTCTCCCTTCTCGTTAATATACAGGCTTTATTTGCACCGGTTCAATTATTCCCAGTTCAACTGCCCTGTCTACCGCCTGATGGCGATTTCTCACTTCAAGCTTTGCACATATGTGCTTGCAATGCTGCTTCACCGTATCCACCGCTGTCTCTGTCATCTCAGCAATCTCAGCATTGGTATAACATGCTGACAACAACCTAAGCACCTTCATCTCGGTCTCGGTTAAAGCCGGCTTCTTTGGAAGCTGAGTCTTTAAATACCTCGGATACATAGCAGCTGCTTTTTCGGCTAACTTCTTAACCCTCTCATTATAAGGAGTTCTCCCCCTCTCCTTTTGATAGAGTCTGAGCAAATCATGTACCCTTTTACCTTCATCTGCAAGCAACCTGTCGTAGCGATAACACTCGGCAAGCTTCAGTGCTTTCTCCATATGACCCAAAGCCTCTTTCTCTCTGCCTGCTGCCTGGTCACTCATCGCCCAAATCATATGCAGCTCACAGGTGTCCATATATCGATTCCCCTGCTCCAAAAGAGGAAGCAGCCTGCCGGCTAATGCTGTTACCGCCATATACTTCCCTTGTATAATGTAGGCACGCATCTTTATCATATAACGGAACAAATCCAGCATGCAGAACTTCCCATGCTCATCCGGTGAACTGTCTCTCATCCATCTTGCCACTCTTACATAGTCACAGTCATACATTGCCGCCCATGCATCAAGTGCATCGATATTGGGCAGATACTCTGCCAGTTCATTGTGAATCATCTGTTGTCTCAGTTTCTCCATCAAAGGAACTGTAGTCTGAGCCTGACCATTGAGTACCAGTATATATGTCTCCAATGTGAGTGCTGCGAATAATATTCGCATCTCCTGAGCATCCTTCAAAAATGGTATCAGTCCGACAATCTTAACCAATGCCCCATAACAATCGTCTCTCTGATACATCGCTTCTGCAAGCATAACCTCGTAAATAATTTCTTTGCTCTCCGGATAGATAATACCAATTAAATCAATCAGCGTCTCCTTATTACCTTCCATAAAATCAGCATATGGTGTAAGGTCACATATACCGTTTATTACCGTAGGTCTTCCGGCAGTCAGTGTAAACGCTTGCATCCTCCAGTTATTATCACGAATTTGTCTAAGCAACGACCCAAATTCCTTCGGTTCTTTTTCCTGAAGCACAAGCTTTGATGTAACATAGTAAACACTGTCCTTAGGCAATAACTCTATTAATTTATCAGCCTTATCCGGTTCTCCGGACATCTGGTATATCTGGGCAGTTCCGCAAACAAGCGACGGATGCTTCATTAATTGTTCTTCGTCCAAAGAAAGAAACCACTTACGATACTCCCATAAAGCCTGTAATGTATAATAGTTTCTCTTAAATATACTCTCCAATACTGCTATTATTACATCCGGGTCCTTTGTATGCCTGAGAACTCGTAAATTCTCTCTATCCTCATGGGACAAATAACGAATCTTCAATCATATACCACCCCCCGGTAAATAAATCGTTTCACTTAAAATATATGTATAGAATAACACCTTTTTCCTAATTTGTACATACCCCTAAAGTGTTATATGTTTTTATCATTTTCCCTCTATATTAGCTTGTGTTTTTGTTATTCATATTTTTTGTTATTCAATGTTTTTTATCTCTTCATTATTTATATTTTAATTCTAAAAAAGGCGCGGATTTCTCCACACCTTTCTTACCCTGTTTTATGTCTCTTCTAATTTCCTGTTTTCGTACATATTCTATTATTGTCTACTTCTTATTGCTTTGTATTATTTTTTCGCTCTCCTGCTATATTCAACATTAATAAATATGCCCACTGCGCCAATAAATGCAAGCACTATCCAAAGCATACTGTTATTCGTATCTCCTGTCATAGGAGCATTACCCGCTCCAATATCTTTTGTTCCGGTTGATTCTTCATCGGTTATTGCCGGTGTAGTCTCAATTTCGGTTGTCTCTTCGGCTGTCTCTTCGGTTGTAACCTCTGTGGTTACTTCAGTTCCAGCTTCGGTTGTCTCAGGTACAGGTTCAACTACTTTAAAAGTATAGGACTTGGTTGCTTCCATTATCCCTCTGGCATTATCTTCTATCCCACTCCAGCCATCATAAATATCGTACACTGACTTAACAAATGTAACCTTTAACGTATATTCTCCCAAGGCAATTTCTTCTGTTGAGACAACAGCGCTAAAGGACTCATTGCCCCATTCACCGGCAACTGACATACCTTCTATTTCCCACTTTACCGGCACCCATCCGGTTGTACCTTCTACCGGGAACGGATCTGCCCCTGCAACTGCAGTAAACATTACGTCCTCACCCTGATGGTAGATTTCTTTTATTCCTGTAATGTCAATATCGCTCTCACGGCCATCCTCAAGCACAGAAATTATATATGCCGGCATTACCATTGTACCTTCATCATCTGTTCTAACACTATAATTGCCACTGCCGTCATCATAAATAAGCTCATCAGACCATTCGCCCTCATAAATAATATTATTATTTTTATCGAGCATTTTAAATCTGCCCGGCAATACAAATCCATTCTTGTTGACCATCTTTACAACATCTTCATCATCTGAATAGAGATAGTAATTCACATCATCAAATGAAATACTTCCTTTCTCGGTTTCAACTGCCTCTTCGTCAGCTAATACTATCAAACGTCCTCCGTTTACAATTATATCGCTTAATCTGGAGTAAATGCCCTCTTCATTTAAAACAGCATCAATATAAATATCACAGTCTGTAATTTCTATATTGCCGTGAGCACTTTCAATACCTTCATCATGGGCCTCAATATCAATATCACAATCAATCAATGTAAGCTTATATTCCGGCTTTTTAATGGTAAAGTTTTCAACCAGTAAACCGTCACTGTCAGCATGAATCTTAACCTTTGAACCGGTAATGGTAAGGCTATTATCAGTAGCCTGTATACCATCTCTGTCAGAATGTATATTTATATTACAATCTGTTATTACAATGCTTCCGCCGCCACCCGGCAAATAGTTTTCATCATCTCCGGTTAATATACCATCCTTCAAAGCATAAATACCTGCCTTAGGACTATTACCTCTGATATCTTTTTCACCAGTTATAGAAGCATTACCTTTTTTAACCCATATTCCCTTCTCATAGACTGAGATTAATGACAAATCCGCCCTTGGCTTTAACAAAATGTTCAAATCGCCGTCTTCTGCTAAAAAGCAATTATTGTCTGCAAATACTTCCGCTTTACCTTCAACAATAACTGTTGCTCCGCCAGGAAGAATCACACCATCAGTTTTTGACACTAAGCTAAAACCATCTTTCAGGATTAATGTTTTTGTATCTGCATCCCAGCTCCAAAGTCCTGCAGTATCAGAGGTGTCTGCAACAACCCCGGATAAATCAAGAACACTGTTAACGGTAGGATTAGCAGGTTCATTGTATGCAGAATCTGTAACTTCAAATTCAACAGTACAGGAAGCCCCCGCATCATTATCATCAATCATACAGAACAAATAATAAGTACCGGTTTCTGTGGCTATATAACTGCATTCCTCACCAAAACCGCTATCATTATTATCATAGAAATTAATCAATACAGGATTTCCGTTATCCATCATATATACAGCCACCAGCGTATCAACATATATATCATTGGTACCATGGCAGGATATATTAAGCATTTCTCCTTCATTAAGCTCTACCGCATACGGAACCGTTCTATATACATCAAAATCATTTATATACGCATATTCCTCAGGAATTATACTGCCACTGTATGGTAAAGTAATCTTTTCTGCTTTTGAAACTGCTTTTTCAGTCGGATAGGCAAGTACCGGTGTAATTGTCAAATCTGCATCAACATTATTATTAACACCCGGAACAACCAGTTTCCCACCGTAAAAAGTATGATACTGATTTGTTTCATATCCATTTTTGGTAAAGATAAAATCATATATTACCTTGTCACTGTTCTTTGAAACAAGTCCCAGAATATAATCCTCGTATCTCACAATTGCATCTGTACCAACGGCACCTGAAGTAACAGTTACATTAGCATCATCTAATATTACATCATGTCTTTCCGGCTTATAAATATTAATAAAAATAGTCTTTTCCGATGTTTCGATGCCTGTATCGGCCTTTATGCCAACACCTGCTGTTTCAACTGTAGAAGGCGTACCTGAAATAATACCATCAGCACTTAAACTAAGTCCGGCCGGTAACTCATCACCTGAAATAGTCCAGCTTACAGTCTCTGACGTCTCATTGCCAACTACCGGCAGCTGATAGCTTACCGGAACTCCTACCTCAAACTCAACCTCTGACAACGCAATCTCAAAGCCAGACGACCATGTCATTCCGGCTTCAATTGTACGGCTTACCCCATGAATATCCACAGTATAATCTTCTTCAGACTGGTTAACTACTGAAGAAAGAGTATTACATCCGGTAAAAGCATATGCACTTATCCAATCCAAATCTGCAAGAATATTAATTGTTGTCACTGACGTATTCTCAAACGCATAGTCTCCGATTTCTTTAACTGCAGCACACAATGTTACGCTTGTAAGATTTTCATAACCGCTAAATGCATAACTATATATACATACATCGGATTCATTCAAAAAGGTAACCGCTTTCAGTTTTGTTTTGTCAGCGAATCCCAAGGGATTAACACCGCTTACTGCATCATCTACAAATAAATGTGTAATAGTATTGGGGTCTATGATATTTGAATAATTAGTCACGCCTGTACTATCACATTCATAATAGTAATAACCGTCTGAGATACCATAAATCTCTTCTCCTTCTGCGAATGAGCCTGCCGGAAATATAGTTAATACCATTATTACTATTAACATTTACGAAACCAGTCCTTTTTTCTTCATAAGCAAATCTCCTCCCTGGACAATACCAATCCTTTATACATCTATAATGTAAATTCACAATATGCAATTAATAA
>JAZULV010000046.1:0-11788 GCA_045603305.1 Lachnospiraceae bacterium
TTTTCTAACAATAAAATTGTTACTTTCCTTTCCGTACATTTCAACTTTTATTGGTATGTAAAGTGCAAATTTTTTATTATATGGACTTATATTATTTTTACTTCGAACATCATCATATAGATAATCTAAGCTTTGTATAAAATTAGACATTTCTGTTCCTCTCACTATATCTTCACCTACAACTTTTACACCATGATTGATTTCTAATATTTCCATCTCCCATATTTCTGTATCCAAATTCACTAAGTGGCTTTTCTTTTCTGCATTTTGGACATATACGCGTGGGTTCACTTCCGTTATAACCACTGGCTTGAATAATAGGTTTTTTATCATTTTTATTGTTTCCAAACATAATAATCTCCTTCCATACACTTGTCATCATATTTTCTTTATACAAACACCTTTTCCATTACTTCATTCTCCATATCATCAATACTGTAAATAGTATCCATGACCTCGAATGTCTCTCTCAGATTACCTCTAGCACTCTTCCAGCCAATTCCGTCCGTAAACCACACAAAAGTAAATCCATCTATAGTATCTGCCTCTTGCGAAAGCATTTTATAACTTCTTGCGGTTTCATTGAGTTTAGAGCCACCGCCACCATAGAAATTTGTTTCTATACCATAAATCATCTTATCTGTCTTGATTACAAAATCAAATCTCTTAGCAGCCTTGCCTTGATTAGAAAGAGCTGACAAATCAATATTCCACTTTTCTTCGATGTCTTTAAGGTACATTTCCTTAAAGTAATTTATATCCTTTTCAAATCCTGCTGCTACAATATACTTCTCAACCAAATCTTCCATCTGATGACCGCCACGATTCTTACGCCCGTTAGAATCCAATCCGGTTTCGATACCCAAAGCATAATCCACAAGATTGTTTACCAAATGATTTGCAATCATATCAAACAATCCGGTCTTACGCATAAATGCCTTGTACTGCTCCACACTATAATTCATCTTCTTGAAATTGTACAAGAATGCTCCCTCTTCATCCTGAGCATAGATTTCATATCCTCTCACAGCAAGAAGCAAAGGAACACATTGCAATGTTTCCGGATACTTTGTGACTATTCTCTCAAAATCTTCTTCAATATTTTTTGAACCAATCAAGGAATTCAAAATATTAAGTTCTACCTTGATTTCTTCTACATTTCTTACGACTTTTTCAAAGTCGATATAGTAATCATAACTTGATATACTCGGTCTGAACTTACTCAACCATTCATCAAAATCTCTATTTGCCATTCGTTACCTTCTCCAATCTCCTCTTGGATATCTCCAAGTATTCTTCACTTACATCTATTCCAATAAACTTCCGTCCAAATCGCACAGCCTCCACCCCGGTAGTTCCGGAACCGCAGAAAGGATCCAATATGACTTGTCCTTCCTCCGTAGATGCCAATACAATCTTCTCAAGTAGATATTCTGGCTTTTGTGTAGGGTGTTTTCCTTCTGTTTTCTCTGAAGGTTTGGTTAATGCTCCGGTCCACACATCCTTCATCTGCTTACCATCATTCATTTCCTTCATCTTTTGATAATCAAAAAAATGCCGAGACTTCTTTTCATTCTTCTTTGCCCATAAAATAGTTTCCGTAGAATGTGTGAAGCATCGACATGCTAAGTTTGGTGGTGGATTTGTTTTCTGCCATGTTATGTTGTTGATTATCTTGAAGCCTTCCTGCTCCAATGCCATACCAATCGAATATATATTGTGTAATGTTCCAGATATCCAAATTGTGCCGTTCGGCTTTAGTACTTTCTTACATAACTTAATCCACTTTCTGTTAAACTTGTGTTTTTCTTCGACGCTGGTTTCTCTTTCCGAAAGCTTATCCCATGAGCCTTTATTTACCGAAACCATCTTACCTCCCTGGCAGGTAATGCCATCATTACTTAAAAAGTAGGGTGGGTCTGCAAATATCATATCTACAGATTCCGGTTCCATTTTTGTTAGAATTTTAAAGGAATCACCCAATATCAGTTGTGATTCTTCTGTCTCGTAGTATAATGGCACTTTCCTTGTAAATAAGTTTTCCATTATCCCGACTCCTTTAATAGTTGCATATAATCACTTCTTCACCAACTCTGTTGGATGCATCCGAATTAATCATACGCTTAACGCTTACAACATCCATTTTATATCCCTTATTACCATACAACTCATTTATTAGCTCTGTATTATGATTTGTAAGCATACAATAACATCCTCTCTTAGTAAGCTCATCGTAATATTTCGCCAATCTCCTATGACTTTCAATATCAAACCCTTCTTTAGTATAAGACTCAAAAGATGTAGGATTTAATGGTGCGTATGGGCTGTCTATAAATACAAAATCTCCTTTTTTAGCGTTCTCACACGCTACTTCAAAATCACCATCTAATATCGTAACGTCTTGCAGATACTTTGAAACATTCATAATAACCATTTCATCTACCGATGGCTTGCGACTGTTGTTATATGGAACATTAAAAAGTCCTTTTCCATTCACTCTATACAAACCATTAAAACAATGCTTATTTATAAACACAAATAACGCAGCTAATTCTACATCATATTCTGACCTCATCAACTTATCATTGTATTGTTCACGAAGCGAATAGTAGTATTCTTTTCCATCTTCCCACATTTCGCTATCGAGTTTGTTTACTTCTCTAAGAAACGCTTCCGGCTCATTACATATCTGTCTATACGCATTAATCAAAGATTTATTAACATCATTAATCAGTGCATTTGCAGGCATTAATTCAAATGTTACTGCACCACCACCCACAAATGGCTCAAAATAATTATTATATTTTTTAGGCATTCTCTCCTTTATCTGTGGAAGCAACTGACGCTTTCCGCCAGCCCATTTCACAAAGGGCGCAACATTTGAATTACTCATTTTAGTTCCTCTTCTCTATGTCCTCAAAGGGACAATCTTTTACATTTTATTATACTTGCAAACATATAAAATGACAACTCAAACTTAACTCCTCGTTTGATTTATTTACTTTTCAAACACAAAAATATATTCATGTGCTAGTAGCAAAAAATTATTGTTCTGTTTCTTCCAATAATCTGTGGAACGACAATTATGCTGTTTCTTAATAATAATCTCCTTGTTTATAAAACCTGCTTTTAAAAAGCATTCCATCACACGAAACCCTAATGGAAATACTTTTCCGTATTTTCTTATATCACCAACCATTATTGCACACACTTTGCCTATTTTTAGTACACGATAAGCTTCTTTTGCCACTTCATACATTTTCTCTAAAAATTCCTCTGTTGAAAGCAAAGAAATATCTTCCACAATATCTTTGCTATATTTAATAATGTTGGCATATGGTGGATGAGTACATATTAAGTCAATGCTACTATCTTTGATAAAACTCAATTTTGCAGCATTACCATTTTGCACATATATTTTTGAAGTTGTTTCATAGGAAAATTGAAGATTTGTTTTAGAAATTAAAATAGACTGCGGATTGATATCAACACCTACCGCGTTACGATTGAGCAGCTTCGCTTCTACTAAAGTTGTTCCGCTGCCTACAAATTGATCTAAGACCCAGTCTCCCGGATTAGAATAGCGAAGTATCAGATTTCTTGGTACATATGGTGACCAATTTCCTCGATACCTACCTGAATGCGTTGCATGGCTACCTCGGTCCGGAAACGACCAAACAGTCGTTGGTTCAAGCTTGAAATTATTTGGTTGTAAACTTATAAGACATACCTCCTTCTTTTTATCGGTTACATTATTGTAACTCATATCTTTATAAAAATCCATACTAATATTCTTTCACAATAAGTGAATTTATATAAAATTCATCTCATGAGATAATATTCACAAATAGTGAAAGAGGTGTTCCTATGTTTTTCAATAACGATTCTGACCTATATCGTGTTATAGGTACAAATATAAAACATTACAGAGAGCAAGCAAATTTAACACAAGTACAGCTTGCAGAACAGGCTAAAATCAGTATCAGCTATCTTTCTAAAATCGAAGCTTCCGGATGCAATAAAAGCTTATCTATATCTGTTTTAAATCAGATTGCAAATGTGCTTGATGTTGAAATTAGCGAATTTTTTAAGGAGGTATCTACTCATGGCGCTAATAATTAATTATTCATTACCTTTAGGCGACCGAATTGCTATGCGTGAAAACTTAATTAAGACTTTTTTACGCGAGAATCCTGGTACTGGAAAAGGTGATAATGCATCACGTTATCACTACAATGTTGAACAATTTGGTGATTATGGCATTTTTCTCAAACGTCCAACTCAATTAAATAAAGGCTTTGATTTCACAGTAAATATTTATGGTCTTTTTTTCAAAAAGAATCGTCGATATTCTAATCCAAGTCATCAGGACATCATAGATGCCTTATCAGATTGCAAAATCAAATTTCCTCGCATCTATCCTTCCATTTCACAAAAATTACAACAAATATATGATTGCGAACCAGTTTCTCTGACTCCATCTGGTGCAACGTTTTGTGATTATGAAGGAGCGGAACACCCAATCGAAATCATTCTATTAGCTGTAAAGTGGCTATTCATGGAGCAGGATTGTGCATATTGGAATTACTCCGGACGTGCTATGTTTTACGACGTTTTGCAGGAAAATGAGCTAGTTTAGTATCCTTATACATAGCAAGAGCCAAGAAATACCGTAAATTCGGCATTTCTTGGCTCATTTGTATTACTCAAACTCTATCGTTCCCGGTGGCTTACTCGTGCAATCATAAAGTACACGATTAACCCCCTTGACTTCGTTTACAATTCTACTTGTTACTGTATTAATAACCTCCCAAGGTATCTGCGCCGCCTCTGCTGTCATAAAGTCTGACGTAAGCACTGCACGAAGGGCAACAGCGTAATCATAGGTTCTGAAATCGCCCATTACACCTACGCTTCGCATATTGGTGAGTGCCGCAAAATACTGTCCGAGGTTCTTGTCTATACCGGCCTTTGCAATCTCTTCACGATAAATTGCATCTGCATCCTGGACTATTCTAACCTTTTCTGCGGTTACTTCACCGATAATTCTAACACCTAAGCCCGGGCCCGGGAATGGCTGACGGAACACCAGATGTTCCGGAATGCCAAGCTCAAGACCTGCCATACGGACTTCGTCCTTAAAAAGAAGACGGAGTGGCTCAATTATATCCTTAAACTCAACGCATGAAGGAAGACCACCAACATTGTGATGAGACTTTATTACTGCTGATTTACCAAGACCGGATTCGATAACATCCGGGTAGATAGTTCCCTGTACAAGGAAATCTACGGCACCGATTTTCTTTGCTTCTTCCTCAAATACTCGGATGAACTCTTCGCCAATTATCTTTCTCTTGTCTTCCGGCTCTGTAACACCGGCAAGCTTGGAATAAAATCTATCCTGGGCGTTAACTCTGATGAAGTTCAAATCGTAATCACCATCAGGTCCGAATACTGCTTCTACTTCATCTCCCTCATTCTTACGGAGAAGACCATGGTCTACAAATACGCAGGTAAGTTGCTTTCCTACTGCCTTTGCCAGAAGAACCGCTGCTACTGATGAATCTACACCGCCGGATAACGCACAAAGCACCTTACCATCGCCAATCTTGCTTCGTAACTCTTCAATGGTTGTCTCTACAAATGAAGCCATCTGCCAGTCTCCGGTGCAGCCACACACGTCATAAACAAAGCTTGAGAGCATCTTCACGCCTTCCTGAGTGTGCATTACTTCAGGATGGAACTGGATAGCATAAAAGCCCTTCTCTGCACATTCCATAGCTGCTACCGGACATACATCTGTATATGCAGTAACCTCGAAGCCCTCCGGTATCTCTGAAATATAATCGGTATGGCTCATCCAGCAAATGGTTGTTTCAGACACTTCTCTAAACAACACTGACGCCGGGTTAGTAACAACTTCAGTCTTACCATATTCACTGACCGGAGCAGTCTCAACCTTACCGCCCAATGTATGTGCCATCAGCTGGGAGCCGTAGCAAATGCCAAGTATCGGAATACCCAGATCAAAAATCTCTTTGTCAATACGAGGTGCTGCATCGTCATATACACTGTTAGGTCCGCCTGTGAAGATGATACCCTTTGGATTCATCTCCTTAATCATGTCTATAGAAAGTGTATATGGATGAACTTCACAATATACGTTACACTCCCTGACTCTTCTTGCTATCAGCTGATTATACTGCCCACCAAAATCAAGAACTATAATCATATCTCTATTCACGTACAGTTCCTCCTGAAAAACTATTTATTCTTCATTGCCTCTATCTGCTCTTTTAATGCGTCTATAGCAGCACTCTTCTCTCTGACTGCCGCCATATATGGCTCCATACCCACTGCCTCTGAATCTCCGTTCTCGTAATAGAACTTTCCAAGCTCGTAACAAGCCTTACGAAACTTATGCTCTTCCTGTACAAGCTGAGCGTTAAGCTTTGCTACATCAGCGACTTCCTTAGCTTTCTCTCCGGCAAACTTGCCTGCAGATACCAGCTTATCACCTAACTCATTAATAAAGTCCATAAATATCCTCCCTTTTATTATCCAAAATCATATTTATTACAGCAAATTATTATGGAATAATTATAATAAAACTGCGATTACATTGTCAATAACAAGCTAATCCAGATACTTCTTTACGAACTGACCGGTATAAGACTTTGTCACTTTGGCAACTTCCTCAGGGGTACCACAGGCAACAACAGTTCCGCCACCACTTCCACCTTCCGGACCCATATCAATAATATAATCTGCAGTCTTTATAACATCAAGGTTATGCTCAATAACTACTACTGTATTACCACCTTCACAGAGCTTATGAAGAATCTCCACAAGCTTGTGCACATCCGCAAAATGAAGTCCTGTGGTCGGCTCATCAAGTATATATATAGTCTTTCCGGTTCCACGTCTGCTTAATTCAGTAGCAAGCTTAATTCTCTGAGCCTCACCACCGGACAATGTGGTAGATGGCTGACCCAGTCTGATATATGATAAACCAACATCATTCAGAGCCTCCATCTTACGACGGATAGAAGGAACATTCTCAAAAAACTTAAGAGCTTCTTCCACTGTCATATCAAGCACATCATAAATGCTCTTGCCTTTATACTTTACTTCGAGAGTCTCTCTGTTATATCTCTTACCTCCGCAGACCTCGCATGGAACATACACATCAGGAAGGAAATGCATCTCAATCTTTAAGATACCGTCACCTGAGCAGGCTTCACAACGACCGCCCTTTACATTGAAACTGAAACGTCCCTTCTGATATCCTCTTGTCTTTGCATCAGAGGTTGAAGCAAATAAATCTCTAATTAAATCAAATACTCCGGTATATGTCGCCGGATTTGAACGTGGAGTTCTTCCTATAGGTGACTGGTCAATACAGATAACCTTATCAAGGGCTGATATACCTTCTATACTGTCATACTTGCCGGATATAGTTCGTGCCCTGTTCAGTTCCTTCGCTAGTGTTTTATACAATATCTCATTAACCAGAGAACTCTTACCGGAGCCGGACACGCCTGTAACACAGGTAAACACACCGACAGGTATATTCACATTTACATTCTTAAGGTTATTCTCTCTCGCACCACGAACCGTTAAAAATCCTGACGGCTGTCTTCTTGTCTTTGGAACAGGTATGGTAATTCTTCTGCTTAAATATGCTCCTGTCACAGAGTCGCTGCAGTTCATAATATCCTCAGCCGTTCCTGTAGCAACAATCTGACCGCCGTGCTCACCGGCTCCCGGACCGATATCTACTATATAGTCTGCTGCCATCATGGTGTCTTCATCATGTTCTACAACGATTACAGAGTTACCTAAATCACGCAAGTGTACCAATGTGTTAAGAAGCTTCTCATTATCTCTCTGATGCAGACCAATACTAGGCTCATCAAGTATATAAGCAACACCTACAAGACCCGAACCAATCTGGGTTGCCAGTCGTATTCTCTGGGCCTCACCGCCTGACAATGTGGCAGTTCCTCTTGAAAGAGACAAATAATCCAGACCTACATCCACTAAAAACTTAATTCTGGCATTGATCTCTTTTAAAATCTGGTCACCTATCAAATGCTGCTGATTAGACAAATCAATATCTTTTAAGAATACCTGCAGTTCCCCGATTGACATATCAGTCATCTCATGAATATTAATGCCACCAACAGTTACAGCTAGTGAAGAAGCCTTCAATCTCTGTCCCTTACAAGTCTTACAAGGTGTAATTCTCATAAAGGTCTCATATTCAGCCTTCATAACGTCAGAACCGGTCTCCCTGTAACGACGCTCCATATTCTTAACAAGGCCTTCAAAGGCAACATCATATACACCTTCGCCACGCTGCCCCTTGTAATGTACCTTCACTTCCCTGCCATCAGTTCCGTGAATAAGTACATTTCTGACATTCTCCGGATAGTCCTTGTATGGAGTATCAAGACTGAAATCATATTCCTTACACAACGCCTTTAAAATAGCATTTGAAAAGCTCTTACCATCATTGCAGGATTGCCAGCCCATAGCTGCTATAGCACCATCATTGATACTTAGTGATTTATCCGGAATCATCAAATCTTCGTCAAACTCCATCTTATAGCCTAAACCAAAGCAGTCCGGACATGCACCGAAAGGATTATTAAATGAGAAGCTTCTAGGCTCAATCTCTTCAATACTTATACCACAGTCAGGACATGAAAAGCTCTGGCTAAAATTAATCATACCAGCCTCATCAGCATCTACAATCATAAGCCCTTCTGAAAGATGAAGTGCATTCTCTATGGAATCAGTAAGTCTCTTTTCAATGCCCGGCTTCACTACAAGTCGGTCTATTACTATCTCAATGTTGTGCTTAATATTCTTCTCAAGCTTTATATCTTCACTGAGCTCGTAGAGGTTGCCATCAACACGGACTCTTACATATCCACTCTTTCTGGCCTGCTCAAAGACCTTGACATGCTCACCCTTTCTCCCTCGGACAATAGGTGATAAAACTTGAATCTTTGTACGCTCCGGCAGCTCAAGTATCTGGTCTACCATCTGGTCTACACTCTGCTTCTTTATCTCCCTGCCGCACTTCGGACAGTGAGGTACACCGATTCGGGCATACAATAATCTGAGATAATCGTATATCTCTGTTACTGTACCAACAGTTGAACGTGGATTACGATTAGTGGACTTCTGGTCTATTGAAATCGCCGGAGAAAGTCCCTCAATACTTTCCACGTCCGGTTTCTCCATCTGTCCTAAGAACTGTCTTGCATAGGAAGAAAGAGACTCCATATAACGCCTCTGTCCTTCTGCATATATAGTATCAAAGGCAAGAGAAGACTTTCCCGAACCGCTGAGTCCGGTAAGTACTACCAGCTTATCTCTTGGAATATCTACCGAAATATTCTTTAAATTATGCTCATTTGCTCTGCGTATTTTGATAAACTGCTTATCTGACATATTTATCTGCACTCCTGTAAAACCTTAAATTATATTGAATACTTATATTTATTCAAAATATAAATATTATTCTGATATATTGATTATATCAGTTTATTAATATATTAGTCACGCTCATTAAGTATCTTTTTTAACTTAATCATTTCATCTCTAAGCTTTGCTGCCTTTTCGAAGTCAAGTTCTGCCGCCGCCTTGTTCATGCTCTTAGTTATACTTTGAATAAGCTTCATTAATTCCTTGTCATCCATTGATTCCGGGTCTTTCTCGATCTTTGAAGTCTTCCTATCCTCATCAGACTCCTTGGAAATACTAATCAAATCTCTAACCGCCTTCTTAATCGTAGTAGGCGTTATACCATGAGCCTCATTATACTCCTCCTGAATCATTCTACGACGGTTGGTCTCATCAATCGCCTTACGCATGGAATCAGTAACAGTATCAGCATACATAATTACATGACCTTCAGCATTTCTCGCTGCTCGACCGATAGTCTGAATAAGTGAAGTCTCAGAACGTAAGAATCCTTCCTTGTCAGCATCCAGAATCGCTACAAGGCTGATTTCCGGAATATCGAGGCCTTCTCTCAGAAGGTTAATACCTACCAGCACATCAAACAAGTCCATACGCATATCCCTGATAATCTCACTTCGCTCTAAGGTATCAATATCTGAATGCAGATACTTAACCCTTATGCCCATCTCGCGCATGTAATCAGTTAAATCCTCTGCCATCTTCTTCGTAAGAGTTGTAACAAGGATTTTATTCTTCTTTGCAGTCTCTTTATTCACTTCTGAAATCAAATCATCAATCTGTCCGGCTACAGGACGCACATCTACCCTAGGGTCTAATAAACCTGTCGGTCTGATAATCTGCTCTGCACGCAACAGCTCGTGGTCGGCCTCGTAATCTGACGGAGTTGCTGACACAAAAAGTATCTGGTCAATTTTACTCTCAAATTCACCAAAATTCAATGGTCTGTTATCCAGTGCTGAAGGAAGTCTGAAACCGAAATCTACTAATGTAGTCTTTCTGGAACGGTCACCGGCATACATACCACGAACCTGCGGCACTGTAATATGTGACTCATCTATTATTATTAGAAAATCATCCGGAAAATAATCAATAAGTGTGCATGGTGGTGCTCCGGCAGGAAGTCCGGTCAAATGTCTTGAATAGTTCTCTATTCCGGAACAAAAACCGGTCTCTCTCATCATCTCCACATCAAAATTAGTACGCTCCCATATCCTCTGAGCCTCTATCAGCTTATCATTCTCCTTAAAAAACTCTACCTGTTCCTTCAACTCCGCCTTAATGGCATCAGCCGCCCTGTCAATCTGCTCCTTCGGAACTACATAATGAGATGCCGGAAATATAGCGATATGCTCCAATCGACACTTAACCGCACCGGTCAAAGGCTCAATCTCAGCGATTCGGTCAACCTCGTCTCCAAAGAATTCTATTCTGTAAGCAGTGTCATCAGAATAGGCAGGAAATACTTCTAACACATCACCACGAACCCTGAAAGTTCCGCGCTTAAAGTCCATGTCATTACGCATGTACTGAATCTCAACCAACTTAGATATAATATCATCTCTGTCACGTATCATCCCCGGCCTTAAGGAAATGACCATCTCCTTGTAATCAATAGGACTACCAAGGCCATAAATACATGAAACCGAAGAAATAATAATTACATCATTTCTCTCAGACAATGCGGCTGTCGCCGAATGTCTCAGCTTGTCAATCTCATCATTAATAGACGAATCCTTCTCAATATAAGTATCAGTAGAAGGCACATAAGCCTCCGGCTGATAATAATCATAATAGGAAACAAAGTACTCTACCGCATTCTCTGGGAAGAACTCCTTGAACTCTCCGTAGAGCTGTGCCGCCAAAGTCTTATTATGTGCAATAATCAGCGTAGGCTTATTTAACGCCTGTATAATATTTGCCATCGTAAAAGTCTTACCGGAACCGGTAACGCCAAGTAAAGTCTGGCACTGGTTGCCTTCCTTAAAGCCCTGCACAAGCTGATCAATCGCCTGAGGCTGGTCTCCGGTAGGAGAATATTCAGAATGTAATATAAATTTATCCATGAGTTACTCCTTTTCACGCATTTGCTATTGCTACTATTAGTCACAAATTTGTGTAATTTTAAATTTATTCGTATAATCTTAAATTAACTAATTGGTTAATAATTAAATGAAGATGCTCATATTATTTGCTTTACATCTAATTCACTACACGCGTGTAGCGAATTCAAATTGTTAATCAGTATCTGGTTTTTATTCTTGGTCATATATCAACTGATTCCGTTCTAATT
>JAZULV010000047.1:0-54747 GCA_045603305.1 Lachnospiraceae bacterium
TAATAAAACCATTTATCTGTCGGTAAAATTGTGGTATTTTGCACATAAAAAATATAAAAATGCATAAAAAACACCTAATATAAAGGTTGAAATTGGTCAAAAAATTGATAAATTGCATAGTAAAACGATTGATAAAATAAAAAATAGTTGTTGACATGGTTACTTAAACGTTATATAATGACCTCATCAAAACGAGAGCGGACTAAAGACTCTCAAGTTTAAAGGAGGAAAATTAATTATGAAGAAATGTTTAGCATTAGTACTGGCATTAATCATGGTTTTCGGACTTGCAACAGTTACAGGTTGTAATAAGGAAGGCGGCCAGTCAGCAGACGGTAAGACAAAGCTTACTATTTGGACACTTGCAAATGACTTAAAGACTATGGCTGAGAAGTACATGGAAGAGAATGATAATGTAGAGATCGAAGTAGTAGTTATTGAGCCAGCTAACTATGTTGATAAGACACAGACAGCTATCCTTGGTGGCGACGATTCAATCGATATCATTTGTGGTGAGCCACAGATGCTTGGTAATATGTTTGATGCTGGTCTTTTCGCAGACCTTGCAGCATTAGGCGGAACAGAGTTCGAAGGCGAAGTTATTGACTACGTTTACGAAGTTGGTAAGGATAAGGAAGGCACACTTAGAGCTCTTTCATATCAGGTAACTCCAGCAGGCTTCTACTACAGAAGAGACATCGCTGAGAAGGTATTCGGAACAAGCGATCCTGCAGAGATTGGCAAGCACTTTGAAAGCTATGATGCTATTCTTGCAGCAGCTAAGACATTAAAGGATGCTGGTTACAAGATTTTCGCATCAGATGCTGAGACAAACTACTTCTCAGGCGATTCAGCATGGGTTGTTGATGGTGCTCTTAATGTAGACCCTAGCCGTGTTGATTACATGGATCTTTGTATTGAATTATATCAGAATGATTACACAGCATTCGCAGCTCAGTGGGCAGCTCCTTGGTATGCAGCTATGAAGGGTCCTGTTGCTTTACTTTCAGCAGATGAGTTATGGGGAACAGACGACATGAACATCTGGGATGCTGATTCATTCAACGCAGCAACAGAAGATTATGAAAAGACAGAAGTATTCGCATTTGGTCTTCCTACATGGGGAACACTTACTTTAAGAGATAACTGTGGTGATACATCAGGTAGCTGGGGCGTTTGTGGTGGTCCTTCATACGGCTTCGGTGGTGGTACATTCGTAGGCGTTAGCGAACTTTCAAAGAATAAGGAAGCAGCTTATGCATTCATTCAGTGGATGTTAGCAGACGATACACTTGACTGGTGGATCGAGAAGTCACAGGGTGACGTAGTATCTAAGATTTCAGTTCTTGAGGCTCATAAGGATGATGAGAACCCTGTATACGGCAACCAGAAGATGTACGAGATGTGGCTTCCACTTGCAGAAGGCATTGACTACTCAAAGGTTACACAGTACGATACAGCAATCGGTAATGCATGGGGCGAGGCAATCGGCAGCATTAAGACTGGTCAGTCTACAAAGGAAGATGCTATTAAGCTTTTCTATGATACAGTAGAGAGTACATATCCAGAGCTTACAGTAGAGAGAACTTTATTAGCAGAGTAATATTACAATAATAAGTGCTTTAATTTAAAATAAAGTATAATGAGGGTGGAGGATCTTCGATTCTCCACCTTTTATAATAAGCAGAGGAGGTTATATGCATGGCAAAGGTTAAAAGTACAAGAAGAAAAAATAGCCTTGCTAAATATAACAGATGGGGATATGCATTTGTTATTCCGTTTGTAGTTGTATTTTGCATATTTAGTTTATATCCGGTATTCAGAACCTTATATTTAAGCTTTACCCAGTATAAAGGCTTTGGTAAACCGGAGTGGCTTGGATTAGATAATTACATAAGAGCGTTAACTGATAAATTCTTTTGGTATTCATTCGCAAATACATGGAAGATATGGGGTATTAATATTATACTTCAGTTAGGCTTGGCATTCCTTCTTACTATTATATTTAGTGATATTAAGTATAAAGTAAGAGGACTTAGCATATTCCGAGCAATGTTCTATTTGCCAAATATCATAGCAGCAACATCAGTTGCCTTTCTTTTCAGAACACTGCTTGACTGGCAGTATGGTTCTTTTAATAAGATTATATTCGAGGCTTCAAAGTGGTTGCATAGCATTTTTAATGGAATACCAGTATATGCTGGTAAAGATATAATGATTAACTGGTTGGATGATGGTAGAACTGCATTTTTGGTAATTGCAATTGTAAGTGCATGGATGTGGTTTGGTAACTCATTCATTATGCTTATGGCAAGTGTACAGGGTATTCCTGCTGATTATTTTGAGGCTGCTGCTATTGATGGTGCTAACAGATGGGTTGTATTTGGCAAGATTACACTTCCTCTTATCAGACCTATTCTTCTTTATGTAGCGATTACATCACTTATTGGTGGTCTTCAGATGTTTGATATGCCATATCTGATGGTTGAGCCGACGAGTGCAGCATATAAGACTATTAGAACGGCTATGATGTATCTTTATAACTTTGGATTTGGAAGTGGCGTAAGACAGGTTGGATATGCATCTGCGATAGCATATGTATTGTTCTTGTTTATATTTGCTCTTTCAGTATTACAGTTTGTGGTATTTAATAGGAAGGAGGATTAATAATGGGTAAAACTATTGGTAGAATATTTTTGTATATCTTTCTTATAGTGCTTGCTATTACTTGTCTTATTCCATTTATACTTATGATGGTTAATGCTACAAGAAGTGCACAAGAAATCATGTCCGGCTTCTCGCTTATTCCTGGAAAAAGCTTTAAAGATAACTGGGATACGGTATTCAGCTATTTTAACCTGTTCCTTGGTATGAAGAACAGTTTGGTGGTAGCTATTCCTGCTACAATCCTTACAGCTTATTTCTCAGCAGTTACAGCTTATGCTTTAGCTATATATAAGTTTAGGGGAAGAAGTGTAATTTTCTATGCGATTGTAATTTTTATGATGATTCCGGGACAGTTAAGTCTTATCGGATTTTACAACCTGTGTTCAAAGCTCGGTATGATAAATACATATTGGCCGCTTATACTTCCGGCTATTGCTTCACCGGGTACAGTATTCTTCTTAAGACAGTACGTGCTTTCAATTCTTTCTCCTTCACTTCTTGAGGCTGCAAGAATTGATGGTGCCAGTGAGGTAAGAATATTCCACAAGATTGTATTCCCACTTATGATGCCGGGTATTGCTACTATGTCAATCGGTGCATTCATTGGTAACTGGAACTCATATCTTGTGCCATTGATAATTCTCGTTACTCCGGAGAAGGCTACATTGCCTGTTATGGTTGCGACACTTAAGGCTTCTCAGGAAATCGCTTCTAATCAGGGTGCAACATACATGTCAGTTGCAATTTCGGTAATACCGATTATAATTGCATTCTGCTTCTTCTCTAAGTACATTATCAGCAGTATTACTGCCGGTGGTGTTAAGGAGTAATATTAAAAAGAATAAAGTAAATATATATGTATTAACCGCATGACCGGACGAAAGATTATGTGGGAGAATATATTATTAATAATTTAGTCAGCTTCTGCCGATAACCTGGTGGAAGCTGATTTTTTGATTTCCGCTAAGAAGTAAACAACCAAAATATAATTGTTACAAAAATGTTAAATCTTAAGAAAATCTTAAGCATTTGTAATCTTGTCACTAATTACCGGTGTTGGTATAATGACTCGAGAGGATGATGATATGATTAATATATTAATTTGTGATGATGAAAATGACATTGTAGCAGCGCTTGAGATTTATCTTAAGACTGAGGGGTATAATATCTACAAAGCTTATACAGGAATAGAGGCTTTGGATGTTATAAGTAAGAATGATATTCATTTAGTACTGATGGATATTATGATGCCGGTGATGGATGGAATAACGGCACTGATTGAGTTAAGAGAAAGAACTAACATACCGGTGATTCTTCTTACTGCGAAGGGCGAGGATATGGACAAGGTGTTAGGGCTTGAGATGGGTGCAGACGACTATATTACAAAACCATTTACACTTGTAGAGGTAATTGCAAGAGTGAAATCTCAGCTTAGAAGATATATGCGTCTTGGTGGAAGTGAGAATAAACGCACCAAGCTTGTTGTAGGCGGTATTGAGCTGGATGACGGCACCAAACAGGTTACGGTAGATGGTGAAGAAATACAGCTTACACCTATCGAATTTGATTTGCTGAAATTATTTATGAGCAATCCGGGAATTGTTTTTCATCCGGCAGATATATATAAGTTTGTATGGAACGAATCACCGGTTGGTTCGGAGAATACTATAGCAGTACATATACGTCATCTTAGGGCAAAAATAGAAATTAATCCTGCCACGCCAAGATATATAAAGTCGGTATGGGGGCAAGGGTATAAAATGGAGGATTGTGTGTTGCAGTAGCGGGGGCATTTGTAACATTACTGGCGGTAAGAGAGAAAGCAGTAAAAGAGTATAATTATAATTTAGAGTAGGATAATCAAAGGACTGTTGGCATAGGGAAGAGGTTCATGTGTCAACAGTTCTTTGTGAATTGAATAATTTACAAAAACAAAGCACGAGAGTATACTATTGGTTAGTGAGCAAAAAAATAGAGAAGAGTAAGAACAAAATGGGTTATGATTCAGGATATAAACCGGGCAAATATGAAGCTGCCGGCTGGGATGTGTTAGTAATAAATATTATTTGTATTATATTAACTTTTTTTATTTTGTGTGATGATATGGTAAAAGCAATGTTGGTGCTTTTTCTTCAAATTGTAGCCGCTGCAGTTACATCTATGCTTTTTTTATCTGGAGGAAGTTGCTAAAAGGGTTAAAAGTTTGGAATTGGCTACATATAATCAATTATATAATTATGGAATGACACCGAAGAAAAGTAATAGTGACTCGAAGATGAGTGATGAGGAATTTAAAATGCTTAATTTGGATGATGATTCCGTCAAAAATATAAAAGATAAAAAATATGCTAAAACATTTATAGATGTTGAAAAGTGGCAGTGTTAATGCTAGAATAAATCCATATAAAGTAGGCACCTGTGCCTGTGGAGAGAAGAGGCCGGAGTATAATAAACTTGATAAGTGGTATATTGAAGCTGAGAAAAAGGAGCTAAAGGAAGGTCGTTGGAGATGTTCATGCGGAAGGATAAATCAGCAATATGTAGGTACTTGTGCCTGTGGAAAGAGAAAATTAAAATATTTTTTAAAAGATATGTGAGATAATTGAGATAATCATGATTTATGACACTAAAAAATGGAGGTAAGAGTAATGTCAGCTACAAGTGAAAGAAACAGTATATATAAAATAATTGGTACAGCAATATTCATAATAAATACTATTGGCGGAGTGATTAATTTTTTAATTGTCTGGAGAAATGCGAATTTTATTTGGGCTTTAGTGTTTTTGCTGATATTTGCAGTCTCAACGATTATTAGCATTGTACCATTTTTTGCATTGCATGAATTTTTAGATCGTATAGAGCGTTTGGAGAAAGCAACTATAAAGTCTAATAATGAGTTTTATGAATGCTCACCGGAGGGACAGAGTTCAACATGGTGGGCAGATAAAAAACGTGTAAAAGAACCTAAAGAGGATTATATGGGCTTTTCTATTGATAAAAATATAAATGTATCTGCTATAGAGAGGTATAAAAAAACAGAATCTGATCGTGAAAGGATAGTAATAGGGAGAGATAAGTGGAAGTGTTCCTGTGGAAAATTAAATCAAAACTATGTAGGTACATGTAGCTGCGGTGAGAGAAGACCAAGTTAATAATTTATGAACTGGTGAGTGTTTCATAATGAATATCTTTTGTGAGAAGTGTTTATTTTGAAACACTCATTTTTTATTTCCTGATGGTAACAGGTTGTATGTAAAAAGCAAAGCCGAAGGCGAAGTCTTATAAATTCCACCTTGTATCTTACCCCCACTTTTGATAAAATACTTAAAGACAAGCGAAACGATTTTTGCTATCTGACAAGAGTAATTATTAATGTAATGTGGGGTAACTTTTATGGAGAGATATATTATGGCACTGGACCAGGGTACCACCAGCTCCAGATGCATTATTTTTGACAGACAGGGGAATATGAAGGCAGTGACCCAGAAGGAATTTACGCAGTATTTTCCTCAGAATGGCTGGGTTGAGCAGAAGCCTTCTGAGATTTGGTCCTCTCAGTTTGCAGTTATGATGGAGGCAAAGGCTTCTCTTGGAATCAGCGGCGACGATATTGCGGCGATTGGTATTACAAATCAGCGTGAGACTACTATTGTATGGGACAGGTCTACAGGAGAACCGGTTTACAATGCAATTGTGTGGCAGTGCCGCAGAACTGCAGATATGGTGGAGAAGCTTAAAAGTGATGGCGTTGCTGAGATGATTAGAAGCAAGACCGGGCTCATTATTGATCCGTATTTTTCAGCGACCAAGCTTGCGTGGATTTTAGATAATGTTGAGGGCGTGAGGGAACGTGCCGAAAGAGGCGAGCTTATGTTTGGCACTGTGGATACCTGGCTTATGTACAAGCTTACCGGTGGAAAAGTATTTGCAACGGACTATACCAACGCTTCACGAACCATGATGTTTAATATACATACCTTAGAATGGGACGAGGATATTCTTAAATTGTTGAATATACCGAAGTGCATTTTGCCGGAGGTTAAAGAGTCCAGTACAGTATTCGGTTATACTGACAGGGAAGTTTTTGGTGATGAAGTAGCGATTGCCGGAGTTGGCGGAGACCAGCAGGCGGCACTTTTTGGACAGTGCTGTTTTGAGCCGGGAGAAGTTAAGAATACCTATGGTACAGGCTGTTTCCTTTTGATGAATACAGGTGAAGCTTCTGTGGATTCAAAGAATGGACTTCTTACTACTATAGCTGCCAGCGAGAGTGGTAAGGTCAAGTATGCCCTGGAAGGAAGTGTATTTGTTGCGGGAGCTGCGATTAAGTGGCTGAGAGATGAACTTAAGCTCATTGAGACTGCGGCGGAGACTGATGAGATTTGTAAGTCTGTTTCCGATACCAATGGTGTGTATATTGTTCCGGCATTTACCGGCCTTGGGGCACCTTACTGGGACGCTTATGCAAGAGGCGCGGTGTTTGGACTGTCCAGAGGAACCGGCAGGGCACATTTTGTCAGGGCGGTTGTGGAGTCCTTAGCGTATCAGACCCTTGATGTGTTAAAGGCTATGGAAGAGGATTCCGGACTTGATATAAATGAGCTCAAGGTAGACGGCGGAGCCAGTGCCAATGATTTTCTTATGCAGTTTCAGGCTGATATACTTGGCGGCAGGATATTAAGACCTGAGGTTATTGAAACAACTGCACTTGGTGCGGCGTATCTTGCCGGACTGGCGGTAGGTTATTATAAAGACTTAGAAGAGATAAAGGCTAATCAGCAAATTAAGAATACATTTGAAGCGACAATTGATGATGAGCACCGGGACAGACTTTACGGAGGCTGGAAGGCAGCAGTAAAAAAACTTCTGGGATAAAGCAGGCAGAACATTATAGAGAATTGTTTTGTTAATATCAGAACAATACGATTTGTTTTGATTTTCAACATGGTTTATGTTAGTGAGAACATGGAGGAGTAAAATGTTACAGGAGTTCACACTTTTATCATCAAATGGAGTGTATAATATACATGGAGTGCGTTGGATTCCTGAAGGCGAGGTAAAAGGAGTTGTTCAGATTGCCCATGGTATGTGTGAATATATCGAGAGATATGATGACTTTGCAAGGTTCCTTAATTCAAAGGGGCTTGTGGTTGTTGGGCATGATCATATAGGTCATGGTAAGTCTGTTAATAATGAGTCTGATTTAGGATACTTTGCGGACAGGGATGGAGCAGAATGTGTTGTTAAGGATATGCATATGGTTACCAAAGTTACCAAGCAGCTTTATCCGGGAGTGCCTTATGTGGTATTAGGCCATAGCATGGGTTCGTTTATCACTGCAAATTTTATTGAAAAGCATGGTGACGAGGCTGATGCTGCAATACTGGTAGGTACAGGACTGAATCCGGCGGTGATTTGTGTTGCAGGTCTTATGGTCAATGATATTATAGCTAAACTAAAAGGCGAAAGACACAGAAGCCGTCTTGCGTTTAAGCTGATGTTTGGAAAGTATAATAACAGAATACCTGATCCGGTGTCGGATTATGACTGGGTTTGCAGTGACAAAGAGGTTCTTACTAAATATCTTGCGGATGATAGGTGCGGATATTTGTTTACGGCCAACGGTAACAGGGCGTTGATGTCATTTGTACAGTATGAGAGGAAGCATTTTGATGATATTCCAAAGAAACTTCCGATACTTCTTGCGGCAGGAATGTGTGACCCGGTAGGAGACTATGGAAAGGGCATAGAAAAGATTGCCGGTATTCTGAAAAAGCACGGAGTAAAAGATGTATCGGTAAAACTCTATGAAAATATGCGTCATGAGATATTAAATGAAACTGACAAAGACGTAGTATATAGAGATTTATATAGATGGATAACAGAGAAATTAAGCATATAAAAAGTATTAATTAAAATTAACCAGTGATGAACTGGTAACAGGGAGGATTTTATGGCAACAAAACAAACAAAAAGACAACAGCAGAAGGCTGCTAAGCTTAAAAAGGCTCAGGCGGAGAAGAGAAAGAAGATTGTTAAAAACGCATTACCGATGATGCTTATCGGAGCATTGATAATCTTTGTTATTGGTCTGGCTATATGGATTATTATTGATTCTATATATGCAGGTAAGAATAATAACACAACAGAGAATACAACACCGGCAGCTCAGGAGAGTACAGAACCTCAGACACTGGCAGTTGATTATAGTGCCTGCCTTACAGACAAGGGATTAATCGAAAATATTAAGGCAACAGACTATGCAGTTTTACCGGATTTTTCATCAATTAGTATAGCTGCAGAAGACGTTGCACCAAGCGAAGAAGAGATTACATCAGCACTTTCAAAATATATGGTTAGTGAACTGATAAAAGAAAAAGATGTACTTATAAAAGATGGAGATAAAGTTAATATTGATTATGTAGGATATGTTGACGGCGTTGCATTTGAAGGCGGCGATACAAAGGGCTCAGGAGCAGACCTCACAATCGGTTCCGGACAGTACATTGACGATTTTGAAGAACAGCTTATTGGACATGCACCCGGAGATAAGGTTGAGGTCAATGTTACATTCCCTGAAAACTATGGCAAAGATAATCTCAATGGCAAAGATGCATTGTTTAATGTAACTATTAACGGTATTTATAAAAGTTCTGAGCCAACAGATGAATATGTTGCGGAGCATTATGCAGAACTTGGTTCAACATATGCAGAGCTTAAAGAATCGGTAGTAAAAACATTACGCGATACTAAGACTGCGGATAAAGCCTGGGATAAGTTTTTAGAAGCAGCCAAGGTTGAAAAGTTACCGGAAGCCTATTATGAGAACATACTCAAGACAACTAATTATATGTTTGAGTATGAATTTGATTATTACAACGAGTATATGAAGTCTTTAAATGGTGAGTATCAGTGGGATACTGTTTACGAATACTATGAAGTAGATGAGGCCGGATACAAAAAGCTGGTAGAAGAGGACGCAGCCGGACAGTGCAAGTATTATGTTGTAGCACAGGCAGTATATGAGCAGTATGGTCTTAATATTACCGACGAAGATCTTACCGAATGTATTGTGAACAGAGGATACACTGCTAAAAATCTTGATAATTTAATTGCAACCTATGGTTCAGGATATATTTATCAGAGTGCCTTAGGTGATATTGTCAGAGATTATGTTGCAGGTCAGATTGAAGTAAAAGAATAAACAATTTTAGTTTATCAGGTATCACGGGGTCAAAATATCTTTTGACCCCAACATCTTAAAATATATTTAGTATAATACGGCGAGAACTTAGGTTCTGGCCGTATTGTAATACAAGAATATGCTTAATAGAAAATTCTGTATTATAACAAAAGAGTAAAAAAATGTAACAACATGTACAAATTGAAGAATTATTTCTTTGTAAAGAAAAGAAATATTGGTGAATACGTCGAAAATCATTTTTAGTAAATATGTCGAAAATGATTAATAACGCAATATATTGTGCTATAGTATTGACTTTGACACAAAATATATGATAATCTATCAATAATTAGTGTAGATAACACTAGGGAAATACGTTGTTATTTTGGGGTTTGCCATCGTAGATGGCACAGGATATTTGGAGGAATAATATGAAAGTAGTAAAGAGAGATGGACACATAGTTGATTTTGACCGGAGTAAAATCGTAGTTGCCATTAAGAAAGCCAATATGTCTGTTGATGAATCAGAGAGAGTGACTGATGAACAGATTGAAGAAGTGGTATCTTATGTAGAGAAGAAGAACAGACCTAGACTTCTGGTGGAAGATATTCAGGATATGGTTGAGATGAAACTTATGGAAGCAGGTAAGTATGAGCTTGCTAAGTCATATATTATTTATAGATACAGCCGTGCCCTGGTTCGTAAGGCGAATACTACAGATGATTCTATCTTAAGTCTTATTAAGAACAGTAATAAGGATCTTATGGAGGAGAATTCTAATAAGAACGCAGTTATGGCTGCAACCCAGAGAGACCTTATTGCCGGTGAGGTTTCAAAGGATTTGACAAGAAGAGTGCTTCTTCCTGAGCGTATTTCAGAGGCACATGATAAGGGTGTGCTGCATTTCCATGATGCAGATTACTTCTTACAGCCTATATTTAACTGCTGTCTTATCAATATTGGGGACATGCTTAACAATGGCACAGTTATGAATGGCAAGCTTATTGAGAGCCCTAAGAGCTTCCAGGTAGCATGTACAATCATGACCCAGATTATTGCCAGCGTAGCCTGCAGCCAGTACGGCGGACAGTCAGTTGATATCAGTCATTTAGGCAAGTTCCTTAGAGTAAGCCGCGATAAGTTTAAGAAGCAGGCGGAGGAATCCTTTGGCAGTGAACTTTCAGAAGAGATGATTGACAGGATTGTTAATGAGCGTCTTAAGGACGAGCTTAAGGCTGGCGTTCAGACTATCCAGTATCAGATAAATACACTTATGACCACTAACGGTCAGTCACCATTCGTTACTATATTCCTTAATCTTAAGGCGGATGACGAGTATATCGAAGAGAATGCGATGATTATAGAGGAGATACTCCGCCAGAGATACGAGGGTATCAAGAACGAGAAGGGTGTTTATGTAACCCCTGCTTTCCCTAAGCTGGTATATGTACTTGATGAGCACAACTGCTTAAAGGGCGGCAAGTATGACTATATTACAAAGCTTGCAGTAAAGTGTTCTGCTAAGAGACTTTATCCGGATTATATTTCTGCTAAGAAGATGCGTGAAAACTATGAGGGTAATGTATTCTCACCTATGGGCTGTCGTTCATTCCTTTCTCCTTGGAAGGATGAGAATGGCAACTACAAGTTTGAGGGAAGATTCAATCAGGGTGTTGTAAGTCTTAACCTTCCTCAGATTGGTATTGTTGCTAAGGGTGACGAGGAGACCTTCTGGAAGGTGATGGACGAGAGACTTGAGCTTTGCTTTGAGGCTCTTATGTGCAGACATAATGCGTTAAAGGGTATTATTTCAGATACCAGCCCTGTTCACTGGCAGTATGGTGCAATTGCAAGACTCGATAAGGGCGAGACCATTGACAAGTATCTCTATGGCGGATATTCTACATTGTCTCTTGGCTATATTGGTCTTTATGAAGTAACTAAGGTTATGAAGGGTGTGAGTCACACTACAGAAGAAGGTCACGAGTTTGCATTAAGAGTTATGAAGTACTTAAGAGCAGCCTGCGACAGATGGAAGAAGGAGACCGGTCTTGGCTTTGCTTTATATGGTACTCCTGCCGAGTCACTGTGCTACAGATTTGCAAGAATTGATAAGGAACTTTACGGTACAATTGAAGATGTAACTGATAAGGGATATTATACAAATTCATATCATATAGATGTAAGAGAAGACATTGATGCTTTCAGCAAGTTTGATTTCGAGAGCCAGTTCCAGACTATATCTTCAGGTGGTGCTATTTCTTATGTAGAGATACCTAACATGAGACACAACCTTACTGCTCTTGAGGATGTTGTAAGATTTATTTATGACAATATCCAGTACGCTGAGTTTAATACCAAGAGTGACTACTGCCATTGCTGTGGTTATGACGGAGAGATTGTTATAAATGACGATTTAGAGTGGGAATGCCCTCAGTGCGGTAACAAGGACCAGAACAGAATGAACGTTACAAGAAGAACCTGCGGATACTTAGGTGAGAACTTCTGGAATGTGGGCAAGACCAAGGAGATTAAGTCAAGAGTACTTCATCTGTAATTAAAGGAGGCTGCCATTTATGAATTATGCAACTATTAAAAAACATGATGTGGCAAATGGCCCGGGAGTAAGAGTTTCACTTTTTGTTAGTGGATGCAGACATCACTGTAAAGGCTGCTTCAATGCTGAGACATGGGACTTTAACTATGGTGAGCCTTATACCGAAGCAGTAACAGAAGAGATTTTACAGGCTCTGGCACCGGCTTATATCAAGGGATTTACGGTTCTTGGAGGTGAGCCTTTTGAGCCGGAGAACCAGCAGGTGTTGTGCAGCGTGTTAGAGAGAATAAAGCTTGCCTATCCAGACAAATCTATCTGGTGCTATTCAGGATATAATTTTGAGAGTGAGATTCTTGCCGGCAAATTAGGTGACTGGAGTATAACCCAGAGAATGATTAACTGCATAGATATACTGGTTGATGGAGAGTTCGTAGAGGCTCTCAAGTCACCAAGTCTTAGATTTAAGGGTTCTGCTAACCAGAGGATTATTGATGTGAAGAAGTCAATGCAGGCCGATGAACTGGTGCTGTGGGATGAGGCAGAGCAGTAGAATAGTTTATTACAACATAGTATTTTAGTAAAATGAAAGGTGGTTCACGGAACAATAAACGTGAACCACCTTTAAAATTATATGTTAATAAAATATGCTGCTGTTATTAAAACATACAAAAAACTGCCGTCGGCAGTTTTTGTAAGATAAGTTTGAAGTTCTTACTTTGCCAATCCTTTGAGTTCCTCAAAAAGAGCAAGGTCCGAAGCGGTAACTTTAATATTGGTGCATAACTCGGTACCATCCGGGTCGGTGATTTTAATTTCTATAATAGTATCTTCTTTGATGCCTTTTTTCTGAGCGGCACTTAAAAACTGTGGGAACTTAGGGTGATTGTCGGTGAATTTCTTCCATGCACCCCTAATTTTAAATAAACTGCCAAAATCCATAATAGACCTCCTGATTAATTAAAAATATGGACAACGCTAAGGTTGTATTTATCATTTTATATTGATGAGTTTATTATACTGCCGAATAGAAAATATGTCATTTGTTTTTTGTATCAGGTAACATTCGTTGAATTTTAACTGTAATAATGGTAATATTTTATTATATGAAAAGAGTTTAAATTAATGCTTATAATTTGTAAAAAGATACGATTTTGCAAAGAATATATACTGGATTTCGAAAGGAGCGAAGAACTATGAAGAAGAGAGTAGGTATCCTTACCAGCGGTGGCGACTGCCCGGGACTTAATGCTACAATTCGAGGTGCTGCCAAGGCTTTGTATCAGAAGATGGGTGATGATGTTGAGATTGTCGGTATTGCCAATGGATATTCAGGTTTGATAAATGGTGAATACAGGACTATGGAGCGAAGAGAGTTTTCAGGTATTCTTACTCAGGGTGGAACTATCCTCGGAACCTCACGCCAGCCTTTCAAGACCATACAGGTGATTGGCGACGACAATGTTGATAAGGTTGCCAATATGATAAATAATTACGACAGAATGAATCTGGACTGTCTGCTTACTATCGGTGGTAACGGTACCCACAAGACAGCAAATCTTCTCAATCAGAAGGGGCTAAATGTAATCGGTCTTCCGAAAACTATTGATAATGATATTTACGGTACGGACGTTACCTTTGGTTTCCACACAGCGGTGGACATTGGCACAGAAGTAATCGACAGGCTTCATACTACCGCAGAGTCCCACTCACGAGTTATGGTAGTAGAGATTATGGGCAATAAGGCCGGCTGGCTTACTCTTTACTCCGGCCTTGCCGGCGGAGCCGATGCAATACTCATTCCTGAGAAGCCATTCTCCTATGAAAATGTTGTTAAGACTATTTTGAAGAGAACCAAAAGAGGAAGCGTATTCTCGATTATTGCAGTGGCAGAGGGTGCATATACTAAAGAAGAGGCGGGCATGAAGCGAAAGGAACGCGTTGCAGCAAGAGGCAGTGCTACAGTTACTGCAAATCTTGTGAAGTATATAACAGAGCATACCGGTTTTGAGACAAGAAGCATGGTGCCGGGACATTACCTTAGAGGCGGCACACCTTCAGCCTATGACAGGGTACTGTCTACAAAGTTTGGTGCCTATGCGGCAGATTGTGTTGCGGAAGGCATTTTCGGAGTTACTGTTGCTGAGCAGAATGGTGTGGCGACTCACAATTCACTGGCGGATATTGCAGGTAAGACAAAGAATGTTCCTGATGACCACCAGTTAATTAAGGTTGCCGAGTCGGTAGGAGTATCCTTCTGCGATTGATAAGAATATATTAAAATGGTGCGGGGGAGGTGTTTTATATGAGAACCGCAGCGTGTTATGACAACAGGGAATTGTCCTGGCTGAAGTTTAATGAAAGAGTTTTAGAGGAATCAGAGGATATAAGGAATCCTCTTTGTGAAAGAATGTCCTTTCTTTCAATATTCCAGACAAATTTGGATGAGTTCTTTATGGTAAGAGTGGGTTCTTTGGAGGATCAGCTATTGCTTGACCCTGAGGTTCGGGAAAATAAGACCAATATGACTGCAGGAGAACAGATAGAGAAGATACTTGAAAGAGTTAAAGCGTTAAATAAAAGAAAGAGTGCAGTGTTTAATGCTATTATGAAAGAACTTGGAGGATATGGTGTTGCACTGGTTAATTTTAGTAAGTTATCAGATATCGAGTCGAAATATTTAAAGCTTTATTTTGAGAAGGAAGTGGCACCGCTTATTTCGCCGATGATTGTGGGCAAGAGACAGCCATTCCCTTTCTTAAAGAACAAAGAGATATATGCTGTTGTAGTGCTTGAAACTAAGGGTGGTAAAGAAAAACTGGGCATTATTCCATGCAGTACTGAGGTTTTTGACAGGCTTGTGACTATTCCCTTTAAAGAAGAAAATCACATGCTTTTGGAGGAGCTTATTCTGCACTTTGTGCCGGAGGTGTTTAGCGGTTACAAGATAAAATCAAAGGCCCTTATTCGTATTACAAGAAATGCTGATATTGAGGAAGCTGACGTTTATGATGAAGATTTGGACTACCGAGAGCAGATGGAGAACCTCGTCAAAAAGCGTAAGAAATTAAATCCGGTAAGACTGGAGCTTTCGAGAAAGCTTGATGAAGAGGTTGTTTGTAGGCTTACAGAATATCTTGGACTTGATATGAAAAGCGTGTTTACCTGTGATACACCGCTGGAGTTTTCCTTCTTTTCAATTTTTCAGGATAAGCTAAGACAGAATACAGAGCTTTTTTACGAAAAGAGAGTGCCTCAAAGTTCGGTGTGTTTTGATGAAGCTAAGAGTGTTATAGAGCAGATAAATAATGAAGATAAATTATTGTCTTATCCTTACGAGAGCATAAAGCCCTTTCTAAAGCTGCTTGAAGAGGCTTCTAAGGATAAGGAAGTAGTGTCAATTAAGATGACTCTTTACAGGGTTGCAAGACAGAGTAAAGTAATTGAAGCTCTTATAGAAGCGGCGGAGAATGGCAAGGAAGTATTTGTGCTGGTGGAGCTTAGGGCACGCTTTGATGAGGAGAATAACATCGAATGGTCAAGGCGTTTAGAGGATGCCGGTTGTCATGTTATTTATGGTCTTGAAGGACTAAAGGTACACTCAAAACTGTGTCTCATTACAAGAAAGACCAGCAAGGGTATAGATTATATTACCCAGGTGGGCACAGGTAATTATAATGAGAAGACTGCAAGGCTGTATACTGATTTGATGCTTTTTACCGCTAACCAGAAGATTGGAGCAGAGGCTTCCAATGTATTTAACGCGTTGTGTAAAGGTGAGGTTGTGGAGCGTACAGAAGAACTTCTGGTTGCACCGAATTGCCTTCAGAATAAAGTGATATATATGATTGATAAAGAGATAGAGCATGCAAGGAATGGTGAAGATGCTTATATCGGACTTAAGCTTAATTCCCTGACTGATATAAAGATTATTAAACGTCTTATTGAAGCGTCTAAGGTGGGCGTAAAAGTAGAGATGATAGTAAGAGGTATCTGCTGTCTCGTGTCGGGAGTGGAAGGATACACCGATAATATTCGCATAGTAAGTATTGTGGGAAGATTTCTTGAACATTCCAGAATATATATATTTGGCACTGGTGACAGAGAGAAGATTTATATTGCATCGGCAGACTTTATGACGAGAAACACAGTAAGGCGCGTTGAGGTAGCGGTTCCTGTGGCGGATGGTTCTATTAGGAACAGACTGAAAGAAATGTTTGATATTATGCTTAAGGATAATTTCAAAGCACGTCTACAGCAAAGTGACGGAACCTATAAATATGTAAATGATAATAAAGAAGAGTTAAATTCTCAGGAGTATTTTTATCAGGAAGCATATGCAAAAGCGGCGGATAATAACGTCTGAAGCTATGTTGATTTGAATATTACTTGTTTTTGATAGAAAGCAGATTAGTGAAACAGTGGTTAGCTTTTTGATGTTGAAAAAAGTGTGACATATAGTAAAATTAATATTTGATAGTGGGAGAATAAGTTTATTATACTTTAGAAAAGGTGGAATAAGATAATGGTAACATATAAGAGCGTTAAAGCTTCCGAAGAAATAAATATCTATATTGAGCAGGGTAATGATATGCTTGGCGTATTAGGATATACAGAGCATTCTAAAAGGCATGCAACCAAGGTGGCAGAGACTGCCGGAAAGATTCTTAGTGATTTGGGCTACAGCGAGAGAGAGGTTGAGCTTGCAAAGATAGCCGGATATATGCATGATATTGGCAACTGTGTTAACCGCAACGACCATCCTCACAGCGGTGCGGTTATGGCATTTGGTATACTTCGCGACATGGGGATGGAGCCGAAGGAGATTGCAACGATAGTAAATGCAATAGGCCAGCATGACGAGCATACGGGAACCGCTGTTGACCCGGTTTCTGCGGCACTTATTCTGGCGGACAAGACAGATGTACGAAGAAACAGAGTTCGTAACAGGGTGATGGCAACCTTTGATAAACATGACAGAGTGAATTACGCTGTAACTGCGTCAAAGCTTGAGATAATTAGTGAAACTAAGACTATCCAGTTAAGCCTTGAGCTGGACGAGGAGATGTGCACTATGCTTGATTATTATGAAATCTTTTTGCAGCGTATGCTTATGTGCAGAAAGGCTTCTGAAATTCTTGGCATGAAGTTTAAGCTTGTTACAAATGCAAAGCCAAAGAGTAAATAGTAAATAGCGTTAATATGTATTTGAAACATACGTCCTGATATTGAATAAAAATATTAAAACCTCCCATAATAATCATTAGAATTATGTATGTGAGGTAATTATGAAAAGTAATATTGATAAAGAAAAGCAGGAACAGATAAACGAGCAGAAGAACTTAAATAAGTTTAATAATATAACCCAGAGTTCTAAGCCTGAGAATCAGAATCAGCACCACAATGCAAGAAAAGAAGGAATAGCTCCGGTAAATCAGAAACGCTAGCAGCCGGTCCGGAATTTTTAAATAATAATTGCTGATATAAATAAAATATTTATAAAATCTCGCTGTACTATCTTAGAAAGCCCTTGCATACTATGTACAAAGGTATTTAAGGGGGCTTTCTTGAAAGATTATATCGAGGAGAGGGCAGTCGAGATTGCAAGATATATAATAGAAAATAATGCTACGGTGAGGCAGGCGGCAAAGCAGTATGGGATTAGTAAAAGTACCGTACATAAAGATATTACTGACCGCCTTGAGCATATTAATCCATCTTTAGCGTCTCAGATAAGGATTGTTCTTGATGTAAATAAGTCAGAGCGGCATATTCGCGGAGGACTTGCGACACGTGAGAAATATCTGCATCAGGAGGTAAGGGGGATATAAGAGATTTCATATGGTATATCCGGTACACCAAGAGAAGAAGTCGGTTTTGAAAGAACCGGCTTTTTTATTGTGCATTTACGGAAAGAAAATTAAAAAAACAAGAATTACATAGATAAATAAGAGAAAAAATCTCATAAATAGTTTACAAAAATAAATATAATAGATATTGAAAAGAGAAATGAAATGGAGGCAACTAATATGTTATGCCAATTTACAGTTAAGAATTACAAGAGTATACGTGATGAAGTAACATTTGATATGCAGGCTGTGGCGATATCAGAGCACGAAGATAAAGTAATCAGAGATATAGATGGAGAAGAATATTTACCGGTTTCTGCATTGTATGGACCAAATGGTGGTGGAAAGTCAAATGTATTAAAAGCGCTGCAAACATTAGTAGGTAAGGTGTTACGACCTCTTTATGCATCTACAAATAATGCAGATATATTAATGTTTCGCAAGAATGTAACTATCGAACCATTTAAGTTTACAGAGGAAAACAAGAATGCACCAACAGAGTTTGAAATCTTTTTCAGAACAGAGCTGGCAGAGTATAGATATCAATTGTGTGTCAAGAAAGAAAAAGTTGAGTATGAAAGGCTTGACCGAGTTAAGTTAAGTACTAAAAGACGTTCAGGTCTTTTTGAGCGTGACAATAATAATATCGAACTAAAAGGTGATTTCACAAAATTAACAGCTAGTGATGAACTGTCAGAGACTTTGCCATTCTTATCATATTTAGGAATCATATATGGCAAAAACGAGGTGGTACGAGATGTGTTGGAATGGTTTGAACAAGGAATTGATTTCTTAAACTATGGAAATCCAATACAAGAATTGGTAGTGGCAGTAGCCAACATGAAGAATATCAAACAACTAATGCTTCAGATGTTTCAGGAAATGGATTTGAATATTGTTGATTTCCGTGTAGAAGAAGATGAAAACAGATTTGATATTTATACAAAGCATTTTGTGGATGGATATGAAGCAGAACTGGATCTTGAAGAAGAGTCTAGTGGTACGAGAAAGTTGTTTGGACTTTTGCCGTTCATCGCAACAAGTTTGATAGAAGGCAATGTTCTTGTAATAGATGAATTAGATGCCAAGATACATCCGATTCTGTTGAAACATATCATAAATATGTTTACAGATTTGAGCGTGAATAAGAATAAAGCACAATTAATATTCACCTCACACGATTTGTCGACTATGAACAGTGATGTGTTCAGAAGAGACGAAATCTGGTTTGTGGCAAAGGGCAATGCAGAGAATTCAGAACTTTATTCTCTTGTAGAATTTAAGAACGAAAAAGGTGAATCTGTGCGAAAGGACGCCAAGTTTGGCAAACAGTATCTTGAAGGTAGGTACGGCGCTGACCCATATCTCAGAAGAATAATAGATTGGGGGAAAGTCAATGCCTAAAAAAGCCGGAATGGAGAAATGGAAAAAGAAACGTCGACAAGAATATTTGGAGCTGAAGAAATATCGTTACTACATTTTCTGTGAAGGTCAACAGACGGAACCATTATATTTGAAGGGTTTAAAAAGATAATTGAGGAAAATCCGATATATAAGGATATGGTTCTGATTGAGATTGAACCATGCCAGGTAGAAACTATGCGTGTCATTGGTAAAGCAGAGGAATATGTTAAAGCAAACGATGTTAGAAAAGGTCAAGTTTGGTGTTTATATGATAAGGATAGCTTTCCACCAGAGCACTTCAACAGTGTGGTGGAAAGAATTGATAGTCTTAATAAGGAGAATCCGGAATTACAGTATCACGCAGGAGGAGTAATGAATGCATAGAATTTTGGTTCATGTTGCATTTTGCCTATTATACTTCAAATAATCATCGAGCAGAGTATATCTCTTTTCTGAATGATAAATTTCGAGAGTTGGGAATCGGGAAGTATCAGAAGAATATGAAAGATATCTTCGGAATTCTTCTGGAGCATGGTAATCCGAAACTGGCTATTCGCTATGCGAAGCGGATTATAAAAGAAAATGAGGGCAATACACCGACGGAGATTGCACCAGGGACTAAGGTGTACGAATTGGTAGAGGAACTGGCGAAGTATTTGCCGGAGGAAATACAGAAAAGTTTTATTTGATTTATTATTATATTTTAAGTTGACGATATTGCCTGCTAGGCGAGTGGATGTTATTTTTTTGATGTGAAATAGATAATTAGATAAAAGAAGAGTTGTCATTAATAGTAAAAGCAATATACTAAAGGCAAAAAATACAAGTAACTAAAAGTTTACAAAAAGTTCACTGATTAAGGTTTGTAAAAAGAAAAAAACCTGATAAAAAACTATCAGGAAAAAATAAGAGGTATATGTAAAAATGTGAAAAATATCTTTTGGGGGCTCGCCAGCTATTACACTGGCGAGTATGAGTATGAAAAAGCTTGTTTATACCGTCGGATTAACGGTACATTTATATAATAATGTCGAAATGTTATTAAATTTTGAACAAATTATGAACAAATTATTAAAATGAATTTATTAATTATTTATTTGCAAAAAGTGCTTTAAATATAATAATATAATGTTTATAATAGGATATGTAATAAATGATATCGTAGCATAGTTTGCACTTTAGCCATTTTTTGATAAAATGTATATAAGTGTTTACTAAATGATATTTTGATAAAAATAATATAAATGAAACAGTTCAGAGCTCTTGGTGCAGGTTAGCGCAGACAGGGATTCTGGATAGTTATTAATAAAATAATATATAGGAGGAATTTGTACATGCTGTTAACAACAGATATCGGTATTGACTTAGGAACAGCCAGTATTCTGGTTTATATAAAGGGAAAGGGAGTTGTGTTAAAAGAGCCTTCAGTTGTTGCTTTTGATCGTGATACTAATCAGATTAAGGCTATCGGCGAAGAGGCACGTCTTATGATCGGTAGAACTCCGGGTAATATTGTTGCAGTTAGACCACTTAGACAGGGTGTTATCTCAGATTATGTTGTTACTGAGAAGATGCTTAAGTATTTTATTAAGAAGGCAGTAGGCAAGAAGATGCTGAGAAAGCCTAGAATTAGTGTTTGTATTCCTAGTGGTGCGACAGAGGTTGAGAAGAAGGCTGTAGAAGATGCTGCTTATGAGGCAGGAGCAAGAGAGGTTTCTATTATTGAGGAGCCTGTTGCTGCAGCTATCGGTGCAGGTATGGACATATCAAAGGCATGCGGTAATATGATTGTTGATATCGGTGGCGGTACTGCGGATATAGCTGTTATTTCTCTTGGCGGTACTGTAGTTAGTACATCGGTTAAGACAGCCGGTGATGATTTTGATGAGGCGATAGTGCGTTATATGCGTAAGAAACATAACATGCTTATCGGTGAAAGAACTGCTGAGGATATAAAGATTAAGATTGGTTGTGCTTACAAGAGACCTGAGCTTGCGACTATGGAGGTTAGAGGACGTAATCTTGTTACAGGCCTTCCAAAGACAATTATGATTACATCAGATGAGATGCTTGAAGCTTTAAGAGAGCCTGCTATGCAGATAGTGGATGCCGTTCATAGCGTACTGGAGAGAACTCCACCTGAACTTGCAGCCGATGTTTATGACAGAGGTATAGTTATGACCGGCGGCGGAAGCCTTCTTAACGGACTTGATGCCCTTATTGAAGAGAAGACCGGCATTAGTACTGTAATTGCTGAGGATCCGCTTACAGCTGTTGCTGTAGGTACAGGCAAGTATGTTGAATTTATGCATGCCCAGTAAAACTAAAGATTTTTTATACAACAGACAAAGATACCATAAGGGTGTCTTTGTCTGTGTTTTCTAAACAGTTTACTTATCTAAACAGTTTGAGTGTTTAAACAGTTTACTTATCTAAATAATATTATTTCTTATATTCTGTGATATTCATAATTCTTTTTTTAATAATCTTTTAGCATTCCTTCGTATTAGATAGAATAGTAGGTTGATTTGTGATAATATAATAATGTTACGAATTAATATAAAATTGACTGGTATATACGGAGGACTGATATGGCTGTAATTTCCGGATATGTTGAGAAAATTATATATAGGCGTGAGGATAATTTCTACACGGTAATGGAGATGAATGGCAGTTTTGGCGATATGGTGGCTGTAGGATACTTTCCTGCCATTGCTGAGGGGGAATTTATAGAGGCAGAAGGAGAACTTAAGGTTCACGCTTCCTATGGAGAGCAGTTTGTTGTAACCTCCCATGAGATTAAGGTTCCTACGGATAAGCTGGCGATAGAGAAGTATCTGGCATCCGGTGCCATTAAGGGGCTCGGGGCAACACTAGCTGCGAGGATTGTTAAGCGTTTTGGAGATGATACCTTCAGAATTATAGAAGAAGAACCGGAGCGTCTGGCTGAGATTAAGGGCATAAGTGCCCGAATGGCAGGCGATATTGCCAATCAGGTGGCGGTAAAGCAGGACCTTAGGCAGGCGATGATGTTTTTACAGGAGTATGGTATCAGCCAGAATCTTGGAGCCAAGATTTATAATCAGTACGGCAGAGAATTATACAGAGTTATTAAGACTAATCCTTACAGGCTTGCTGATGATATATCCGGTGTCGGTTTTAAGATTGCTGATGAGATTGCGGCAAAGGTCGGTATAAAGAGTGATTCCGACTTCAGAATAAAAAGCGGTATATTTTATACACTGCTCAAAGCAACTTCAAATGGTCATACATATCTTCCTAAAGAGGAACTTTTGTCAAACACAGAGGAGCTTCTTGGTGTTGAGTTAGAGTCGATTGAGAAACATATCATGGACTTAATTCTTGATAAGAAGCTTGTTGTCAAGAAGAAAGATGATGTCGAGATGGTCTATGCTTCGGTTTATTATTTCATGGAGCTTAATGCGGCAAGAATGCTCTATGACCTTGATATGAAGTGCGAGGTAAATGATACGGTTCTGGATAACCAGATTGCAAGGATTGAGTATTCGGAGAAAATCGAGCTGGACGAGTTGCAGCGTCAGGCGGTTGCCGAGTCAGCAAGAAATGGCGTACTTATAATCACCGGCGGTCCCGGAACCGGTAAGACTACTACTATTAAGAGTATTATCAGCTTCTTTGAGATGAATGGTCTTTCCATAGAGCTGGCGGCCCCGACGGGCAGAGCGGCAAAGCGTATGAAGGAAGCAACAGGATATGAGGCCAGAACCATCCACCGTATGCTTGAGCTAACAGGAAGACAGGATGAGTCCTCAGCGGATGCATTTTTCTCAAGAAATGAACAGAATCCTCTGGATGCGGATGTTATAATCATAGATGAGATGTCCATGGTGGATATTAATTTGTTTAATTCACTGCTTAAGGCGGTTTCGGTAGGTACAAGACTAATTCTTGTGGGTGATGTTAACCAGCTTCCGAGCGTTGGTCCGGGAAATGTGCTGAGAGATATAATTAATTCAGGCGTGTTCCATGTTGTGCGCCTGACCAAGATTTTCAGACAAGCGACCATGAGCGACATAATTGTAAATGCCCACAAGATTAATCAGGGTGAGCATATCGATTTGAGTCCGGGCAGCAAGGACTTTGTGTTTGTAAAGCGTGACGAGCCTAATTTAATTATCAATGCGTTGATTTCACTGGTTAAGGACAAGCTGCCGCCTTATGTTCACGCAGATAAGATGGACATACAGGTTATGACCCTTATGCGAAAGGGACTTTTGGGTGTTGAACGCCTTAACCAGATACTTCAGAATTATCTTAATCCTCAGGACGGAAGTAAGAAGGAATACGAATTTAACGGTTTTACTCTCCGCGAGGGCGACAAGGTCATGCAGATAAAGAACAATTATCAGATGGAGTGGGAGATAAGAAGTAAATATGGTATTCCGATGGAGACCGGTCTTGGCGTGTTTAATGGAGACGTCGGAATAATTAAGACTATGAATTTGTTTTCAGAGGAACTGGAGGTTGAATTTGACGAGCAGAGAATCGTTAAGTACAGTTTTAAGCAGGTAGAAGAACTGGAACTTGCCTATGCGATAACAGTACATAAAGCCCAGGGAAGTGAGTATCCGGCAGTGGTGATTCCGATACATTCGGGACCTAGAATGCTTATGTCAAGGAACCTTTTGTACACGGGAATTACCAGAGCGAAGTCCTGTGTGTGCGTGGTCGGAGTGCCGGAGGCAGTGTGGCAGATGACTGACAATGAAGTTGAGCAGAAGCGATACTCGGGACTTAAGGACAGAATAGTAGAGATTGACGCTATTGAAAATCAGCGTAATTAAATGTTTGTTTTGCCAAATTTTTGTCTTTTGAATGGTATGAATATTTTATTCCTCGCAAGCTAAGGCTCAGGCTTACGCCTTCGATACGCTTGCCAAGGAATAAAATATTCATACCATAAAGCCAAAGAGTTAGCAAAAAGTTAAGCTGGATATTTTCAATAGAGTCTTTAAAGGTGAGGTATAAGGAGCGGCGGCAAGTTTGTTGTAGGCGTTTGCCGGGGAATGGGTTGAAGGGGAGAGTTTTTGTATAAGAGTTTTATTAAAAAGTTTGATAACAAGCCGGATAAATTAGATAAGGTGTTTGAGGTGCTTTTTCCGAGAAAGTGTCCCGTGTGTGATGACATTGTGATTCCAAGGGGTGACAGGATTTGTCCTGAGTGTATTAAGAAGATACACTTTATTAAAGAGCCGGCATGCAGAAAGTGCGGCAAGGAGATTTATGATGAAGCCGTGGAATATTGTCTTGACTGCAGCACTAAAGCACATATTTATGAGTGGGGCTTTTCGCTGATGAATTATGATGATGTGGGCAGAAAGATTATTTCTGATTTCAAGTATCACAATAGGCGGGACAATGCAGATTTTCTGGCAGAGGAAACAGTTGAGCGGTGTATGTTGCAGTTTAGGCTTATGGAGGGCGATGCCCTCATACCGGTACCTTTGTATTTTTGGAAGAAGAGAATAAGAGGTTTTAACCAGTCGGAAGTATTGGCTAGAAGGCTTGGCAGACTTACAGGTATACCTGTTTATAACAATTTACTTATACGAACGAAGAACACAAAACCACAAAAGAGTATTAAACATATTCAAAGAAACGTTAATCTCGCAAAGGCATTTAAGGTCAGGACTATACCGGCAAATATAAAAAGAGTGATTCTGGTGGATGATATTTACACCACCGGAAGCACGATTGACGCCTGTGCCAGAGTGCTGATAGAAGCCGGAGTTGAAAAGGTGTTTTTTCTCAGTGCCTGTATTGGAAGAAATAATTAATTTGATAAACGAAAAGTTATATATTATCCCTCTCTGCATATAATTGCAGAGAGGGGTATTTTTATGAAAACAATGAGCCAAGCAGACGCAAGCATTGTACTTGTACGAATGACTGCGGATATTTGGCGAATGTACAAATATGAGTAACGTAAAGCGCACGCTTGAAGTTACGAAGATTAACGGGTGCGAGAGTTGCTGGAAGCAACGTAGCAACCGGTTTTCATAATGTTTTTGAAAACATGGAGAAAATTGTGAAAGTAATGTTAAAAAAGAAGTTATTAGGTGGACTTGCGTATATTATACTGGTGCTTATATTGCCGCATATCATAACTACGGTGTGGCAGAGCCATATAAAGGGTGAAGCAGAAGATAACAACGGTAGGACAGTAATTGTATCAGAGAATGGAACCTCCAGAGAGATTTCTCTTAATGAGTATCTTGTGGGAGTGGTTGCCGGACAGATTAATGCAGCCTATGGCAAAGAGGCTGTCAAAGCTCAGACAATACTTACAAGAAGCTTTGTATGTAATGCCATGGAGGATGAATCGACAGCAGACGAGGCTGATTTAAGGCTGGAATATTATACCAAAGAGGAGCTTAAAGATATGTGGGGGGATAATTTCAATGAATATTACGAGAAGGTATCTTCGGCGGTTGAGGCTACCGCGGGTCAGATAATGACCTATGACGATTGTGTGGCAGAGGGTATATTCCATGAAATCAGTGCTGGTGTCACAAGGGATGGCACGGATGTGTATCCTTATCTGGAATCAGTGGAGAGTCCAAGAGATATAGAAGCAGAAAATTATATGACGATAAAGGAATATTCTTTTGAGGAATTTATGATGGTGGCAGCGAAGCTTGAAGAAGGCGCAGTTTTTTCAGCCGGTGAGGCAATTTCTTTGCAAATAGTTGAAACTGATGCCGGAGGATATGTAAAGCACGCCATGATAGGTACGAAAACCTTTGAAGGGGAGCGAATTATGGAAGCTTTTGAACTGCCTTCCTGTGCATTTACATTTCAGATATTAGAAAATAAGGTGAGAATAATATGCCACGGAAGAGGTTATGGTTACGGAATGAGCCAGTACGGAGCCGGTAAAATGGCAGAGGAGGGAAATACGGCAGAACATATATTGAAGTATTATTTTAAAGGAGTGAAAATCGGCAACTGGGAATAAATTACAAAGGCGAATAACAAAGATTAAGATTTGTTTTTATTATAGTTCATTAAATAAAAAATAGTGAATATAAAAGCGATAATCAGGTAAGAATAATACCGAGGTGATTATCGTGAAAAACAGCAAAAATATATTCTTATCAGTATTACTGGGGTGTCTGGTGCTTGTAACCGCCATAGCAGGCATTGTGACCATGACAGTAAAAAACAATGATGGTGAGGAACTTGAAGAAACCATTGATGAAACAATGGAGGAGTATCTCTGGGGTGATGTGGCGGAAACCGAGGACGATGAGCCGGAGACAATTCATACCGAGGTATTAGAAGAAAGTGAACCGGTAACTGAAGCAGAAAGCACTCTGGCCCAGCTGGAGGAAACACAGCCTGTAACAGAGCAAACTGTGCCTGTTAATATGGAAGCAAATCTTCCTGAGGAAACCGTGCCGGTTCCGGCAGAGACTATAGAAGCAGCTCCTGTGGCAGGCTCAGAAGTAATAAGTCTTGTGTTTTCTGAGGGAAGCAGGCTTAAATGGCCGGTGCAGGGAAGTGTAATCTTAGAGTACAGCATGGACACTACAGTGTATTTTTCTACATTGAAGCAGTACAAATGCAATCCGGGAATACTTATTCAGAGTGAGCCGGGGGCAGCAGTTGTAAGTCCTGCCAATGCTTTAGTCAATGAAGTGGGATATAATGATGAAATCGGCGGATATGTATCAATGAGTCTTGGCAACGGTTATGAAATTATATGTGGCCAGCTTGCAGACATAAGTGTTTGCGAGGGCGATTATGTAAACGCCGGCGACACTATAGGTGTAACAGCCCAGCCGACATCCTGTTATGTAGTTGAAGGCTGCAATATATATCTTGAGCTTAGAAAAGATGATGTGACTGTAGACCCACTAGATTTTATGGAGTAAATAAAAAGTTTTATAAGTAAAATTGCAAATAAAAATTCTCGTAGACGCTTCGGTTTGTAGACGCCGACAGGTGCTGATACGAGAATTTTTTGCAATTTATTAATACTAATTTGTTTCAAATTCAGATAAAGTATTGTATATTAATTTTGACATGAAATTTAATTATAAATGATATTGCAGATTTGGATACATTGATGTTACTGCTGTGGGAATAAAATTTTGCAGGCAGTGTAAAAAAGACTGATTAAAAAAAGGAGTTGTTTATATAATGACAGGAAAAAATCATCTTGTGAAAAGTTTAATATTTTTAGGTGCTGCTTTATTTCTTTCAGCATGTGCTTCTTCAAATAATGAAGCCTCATATAAGCAGATAACCATGGAAGAGGCCGTGGCAATTATGAAAGAAAGCGAAGACTATATTATACTGGATGTGCGTACTGAAGAGGAGTTTGCCGGGGGACATATTCCGGGGGCAGTCTGCGTACCTAACGAAACAATTGGTGATGAGACAATAGAAGAACTGCCGGATAAGGAACAGATGATATTGGTTTATTGCAGAAGTGGAAACCGCAGCAAGCAGGCTTCACAAAAGCTGGCAGGCATGGGTTATACAAATATACTGGAGTTTGGTGGTATTATTGACTGGGAAGGTGAAACGGTAAGCGAGGAATAGCAAATCGCGATTAGGTGTAGAAAACGAGATTAGTAAGATGGTTTTCTTGAAAAACTTTAAGTTTTTGTTTATACTTATAATGCATTTATTATTAGGGTTTAAGGAGCAAATTTTTATGTATAAAGTTATAAAAAAAGACGGTCTTGCCAAGAGAGCCGAGCTTACAACAGTTCATGGCACTGTGCAGACACCACTATTTATGAATGTAGGAACTGCTGCGGCTATTAAAGGAGCGGTGGCAACTTCCGATTTAGAGCAGATTAAGACTCAGGTGGAGCTTTCAAACACTTATCATCTTCATGTAAGACCGGGAGATGAAGTGGTTAAGAAGCTGGGCGGTCTGCATAAGTTCATGTCCTGGGACAAGCCTATACTTACCGATTCCGGCGGATTTCAGGTATTCTCCCTTACAAACCTTAGAAAGATAAAAGAAGAGGGTGTGTATTTCAACTCTCATGTAGACGGAAGAAAGATATTCATGGGACCGGAGGAGAGTATGCAGATACAGTCCAATCTTGCATCCACCATTGCGATGGCATTTGATGAGTGTCCTCCAAGCCATGCGGACAGGTCATATATTGAGAATTCGGTAAACAGAACCACCAGATGGCTGGATCGTTGCAAGAAAGAGATGGCACGACTTAACAGTCTGCCGGATACTATAAATAATCAGCAGATGCTCTTTGGTATTAATCAGGGCGGCGTGCTTGCAGATGTAAGAATCGACCATGCTAAGCGCATCAGCGAGATGGATTTAGACGGTTATGCAGTGGGTGGACTGGCGGTTGGTGAAAGCCACGAGGAGATGTACTATGTGCTTGACGAGACTGTGCCATATCTTCCGGAGGACAAGCCGACTTACCTGATGGGTGTTGGTACTCCGGCGAACATTTTGGAGGCGGTAGACAGAGGTGTGGATTTCTTTGACTGTGTATACCCTTCAAGAAACGGCCGCCATGGTCATGTGTACACCAACTTTGGCAAGATTAATTTGTTCAATGCAAAGTATGAATTAGATGACAGACCAATCGAGCCGGGGTGCGAGTGTCCTGCATGTAAGAGATACAGCAGAGCCTATATCAGACATCTGCTTAAGGCGAAAGAAATGCTGGGAATGAGACTTTGCGTCTTGCATAATCTTTATTTTTATAATACAATGATGGAAGAGATACGCCAGGCAATAGAGGAAGGCCGTTATAAAGAGTACAAGAAGACTAAGCTTGATAATATGGCAAGTGGCTGGCAGGAGTAATTATAGAAACAGGAGGTACTTTTATGTACGCATTAACAACTTCACCAAATGGTATGACACTACCGATTGTGATTATTTATGTTTTATTATTTGTTGCATTAATATACTTTTTCATGATCAAACCACAGAAGAAAGAACAGAAGAGACGTAACGAGATGAATGCTTCTATGGCAGTAGGTGACAGCGTGCTTACTACAAGCGGCTTTTATGGAGTTATTATTGATATTAGTGATGATGTAATCATCGTAGAGTTTGGTAACAACAAGAACTGCAGAATTCCGATGGATAAGAATGCTGTTCAGAGTATTGAGAAGGCTTAAGTTAAGATATTGCTTATAATTTAATAGAGAGTTTACGGACCGGAGGAGCAATCCTCCGGTTTTTACGTACTGCTGTGTCAATAAAAGGATATATAAAATAAAAAATCAGAGTTTATTATATCAATAGCAAGCAGCGAAGTGATAAAATATTATGTATAATAATGGAAGTAGTATCTTCCAAAAGAAACGGTAGGATGGTATAATAGCAATAAGAGCAGTGAAACAGTGTAGGAACGCTGATAATGGTGTATAGTTATTTGTTTGTTGCGCACCATGGCTTAGGATTTGTAGCAAATAGGTTTATTTATAGACGTAAGGAAATTATAAGAAGCTGCTTTAGATAACAGGAGAATGATACATAAAAAAGTATGATACTGAAGTGAATCATGGGAACACACCACATTTACAAGAATATTTGCTGATAATATGTCTGAGCTATGGTTTTAGTGGATTGAATTTCATAATCTCCGGGATATATGAGGTTTGTATTAGTAACAATAATGGAGCAACATCATTTATAATTGGAATTGTGCTGATGTGCATGGTACCTATCTCTGTATTTGATACAAGAAAGGAAATGCGAGGGCTGTTTGCTGTGATAGGTGCGTGTGTTTTCTATATCGTTTGTTGTTTAATAATAGTGTTGTCCTATTCTTGCTGGTGGATTATGATTTTCTATTTTGTTGAAGTTGCAATATGTGTAGCTATCTTTATGTTTTACCCAAAATATCGTAAAAAACGCGATTTAATATAGTAAGATTCACATCCTTACATAGAACAATTACTTATGGTAAGCTAAGTCATATTGTATTAATGTATAATGACTATTTTGGGTCAAGACGTTGATTAAGAGAGTGCAGTAAAACAACAAAAAAACGAGTTTTTTGAGTATTTGACAAATGCCTATAAATAAAACCAAAGAAGGAGAATACATAAATGTATCACATTTGGACTATAGAAGACTGGCAGAAGAATATTGATTTAGACAGAATAAATCATAAAACCGGTCTTAGGTTGAGGATTGATAAATCAGTAGATGATGAAGTTCGAAAAGCTTGTAAAGAGTTTGCCCGATATTTGCGAGAAGAGTACTTTTTTCCAATAAGAGTTGTTGTATATATAAAGGATACTCCGAAAATTGTGGCTATGGATGGAGAAAAGGTGTACGGAACTTTTTGGAGCATTGATGATGACTATACAGTTTATCCGTATATACGTATTGCAGCAGGAGATTATAAAGAACTATGCTCAAAACGTGGGAAGGATAATGCCTTGACTGCAATATTGCTTACTATTGCTCATGAATTGACCCATTATTTTCAGTGGATTAATGGCATACAGTTAACACCAATGGGTGAGGAGCGGCAGGCTGCGAAATATGCAGGTTATATTTTAGATGAATATGCGGAAACAAGGGAGAGACCGTAAAGGCTGTTAGTAAAATAAACAGGTGTTTACAGGGGGATAAAGAAGCGGATATAATTCGTATAGAGCAGCAAGAAAATATTGAAGCTGAAATTATACATCATTTCAAGAAAACTAAAAATTAATCACAAGGCTGTCACTATGAAGAAGATAGTGGCAGCTTTTGATATTTATATTGTCATGTTGCTAACACACCTGCAAAGGACAGATGGTGGCTTAAGGAAGTGCATTTGCATGTTTACTAAAAGAAAATTCTAATGAGTGCCATTTTTTCTTCACAAGCATAGTTGAAATATTTATTAATTTGAGCTATGATTATTAGAATAGCACAATTATATTTTGTGCGCTGATTAAGTCCGGGAGATTTGAAGGATTTTGAGTGGTACGCTATTGTAGTGATTCCGGACAGCAGAGTTGATCTGAGAGGATTATTATGAAATAAATTGTGCCAGTATTATTTGTCTGGCGGGACGGAGGAAAGATGAGAAGTGATGCAGTAAAGACGGGTATGCAGCAGGCACCCCACAGATCATTATTTAATGCACTTGGATTGACAGAGGAAGAACTGTCAAAACCATTAGTAGGTATCGTAAGTTCCCACAATGAGATTGTACCGGGACATATGAACCTTGATAAGATTGTTGAAGCAGTTAAGCTTGGTGTGGCGATGGCAGGAGGAACTCCTATTGTGTTCCCTGCAATTGCAGTGTGTGATGGTATTGCCATGGGTCATGTTGGTATGAAGTATTCTCTTGTTACAAGAGACCTTATCTGTGATTCTACAGAGTGTATGGCGATGGCACACCAGTTTGATGCCCTTGTTATGGTTCCTAACTGTGACAAGAACGTACCGGGACTTCTTATGGCAGCAGCAAGACTTAACGTGCCTACAGTATTCGTAAGCGGCGGTCCTATGCTTGCCGGTCATGTAAAGGGCGAGAAGAGAAGTCTTTCAAGTATGTTTGAGGCTGTAGGTTCATACTCAGCCGGAACTATGACAGAAGAAGATGTTAAGGAATTTGAAGCTAAGGCTTGTCCTACCTGTGGTTCATGCTCAGGTATGTACACAGCCAACAGTATGAACTGCCTTACAGAAGCAATTGGTATGGGTCTTAAGGGCAACGGTACTATTCCGGCAGTATATTCAGAGAGAATTAAACTTGCTAAGCATGCAGGTATGAAGGTTATGGAGCTTCTTGAGAAGAATATCAGACCTAGAGATATTATGACAGAGGCGGCATTTATGAATGCCCTTACAGTTGATATGGCACTTGGCTGCTCTACAAACACTATGCTTCACCTTCCGGCGATTGCTCATGAAGCCGGCGTAGAGCTTAATGTTGACATTGCAAATGAAATCAGTGCAAGAACACCTAACCTCTGCCATCTTGCTCCTGCAGGATATACATATATGGAAGAACTCAATGAAGCCGGCGGCGTATACGCTGTTATGAATGAGCTTTCAAAGAAGGGACTTCTTAATACAGACATCATTACAGCTACAGGTAAGACTGTAGGTGAGAATATTAAGGATTGCATGAACAAGAATCCTAACGTTATCAGACCAATCGAGAACCCATACAGTGAGACCGGCGGTATTGCTGTGCTTAAGGGTAACATTGCTCCTGATTCAGGTGTGGTTAAGCGTTCAGCAGTTGTACCTGAGATGATGAAGCATGAAGGACCTGCAAGAGTATTTGACTGCGAAGAAGATGCAATCGCTGCTATCAAGGGTGGCAAGATTGTTGCAGGAGATGTTGTGGTTATTCGTTACGAAGGTCCTAAGGGTGGTCCTGGTATGAGAGAGATGCTCAATCCTACATCAGCTATTGCCGGTATGGGACTTGGTGCAAGCGTTGCTCTTATTACTGACGGACGTTTCAGCGGTGCATCCCGCGGTGCTTCAATCGGTCATGTATCACCGGAGGCAGCAGTAGGCGGACCTATCGCACTTATTGAAGAAGGCGATATTATTGAGATAGATATTAATGCGAATACTCTTAATGTAAGAGTTTCAGACGAAGAGCTGGCAGCAAGAAAGGCGAAGTGGCAGCCTAGAGAGCCTAAGGTTACTAGCGGATATTTAACACGTTATGCCCAGCTTGTAACTTCTGCAAACAGAGGCGCAGTTTTAGAGATAAAATAAAAAGGTGGGATAAATTATGCAGTTAAATGGTTCAGAGATTTTAATTGAGTGTCTCCTTGAACAGGGTGTAGATACGGTTTTTGGTTATCCGGGTGGAGCTATACTGAATATTTATGATGCTTTATATAAGCATTCAGATCAGATTAGACACGTCCTTACATCCCATGAGCAGGGCGCATCTCACGCAGCTGATGGATATGCAAGAGCTACGGGTAAGGTTGGTGTATGTATGGCAACCTCAGGACCGGGAGCGACTAATCTTGTAACAGGTATTGCTACAGCATACATGGATTCCATTCCTTTAGTAGCAATCACAGCAAATGTCGGTGTATCTTTACTTGGTAAGGACAGCTTCCAGGAGATTGATATTTCCGGTGTGGCAATGCCTATCACAAAGTACAGCTTTATTGTAAAGGATGTTACAAAGCTTGCTGACACAGTAAGAAGAGCATTTGAGATTGCCCGTTCAGGAAGACCGGGACCGGTACTTATTGATATTACAAAGGACGTTACAGCTAATGTAACAGAGTACGAAAAGAAGAAGATTAAGCCGGCAGACACAGAGGTAATCTATTCAGAGAAGGCAGACATCGAGAACGCGGTTAAGATGATTAATAAGGCTAAGAAGCCGTACGTTCTTATCGGTGGTGGCTGTATCCTTTCAAATGCTTCTGACGAGTTAAATGAATTTGTACATAAAATAGATGCTCCTGTAGCTGATACACTCATGGCTAAGGGTGCATTTGACGGTGAAGATGAATTGTACACAGGCATGGTTGGTATGCATGGTACTAAGGCCTCTAACCTCGGCATTACAAAGTGTGATTTATTAATCGCAATCGGTGTACGTTTCAGCGACAGAGTTATTGGTAATGCTAAGACCTTTGCCAAGAATGCAAAGATTCTTCATATTGATATTGACCAGGCAGAGGTTAACAAGAATGTTAAGGCTCATGCGTCAATTATCGGTGATGTAAAGGCTGTTCTTAAGAAGCTTAATTCAAAGCTTGATAAGTTAAGCCATACAGAATGGGTTGAGGAAGTTAAGGAGCTTAAGGCAAAGTATCCTCTTACTTATCAGGAAGGAGCTCTTTGCGGACCATATGTTATCGAGAAGATTTACGAGGCAACTAAGGGCGATGCTATTATCTGTACAGATGTAGGCCAGCATCAGATGTGGGCAGCTCAGTTCTACAAGTATAAGAATCCTAGAAGCTTCCTTACATCAGGTGGTCTTGGTACTATGGGTTATGGTCTTGGTGCTGCAATCGGTGCCAAGGTAGCGCAGCCTGACAAGCCGGTGTTCAATATTGCCGGAGACGGATGCTTCAGAATGAACCTTAACGAGCTTGCTACAGCCAGCCGTTACAATATTCCTGTTATTGAAGTTGTTATCAATAACAAGGTTCTCGGTATGGTTAGACAGTGGCAGACTTTATTCTATGGACAGAGATATTCTTCAACTATTCTGGAAGACAAGGTTGATTTCGTTAAGACTGCAGAAGGTCTTGGCGTTAGAGCTATAAGAGTTACAAAGTTTGAAGAAGTTGAGCCGGCTATTAGCGAAGCTATGAATGCAGGCGGACCTGTAGTTATCGAAGTTCAGATTGAAAAGGATGACAAGGTATTCCCTATGGTTGCACCGGGAGCATCCATTTCAGATTGTTTTTCACAGGCAGACCTTGATGCAAAGAATGCCGAGTAAACCATAGTGAAAACAAGCAGCATATTGTATCATCAGACACAGGGTATAGATGATAATTAATTACATGTCAGTGTAATATAATGTGTAATAAAAATAAAACATAAGATGGGAGATAGTGTTATGAGCAGAGTGTATAATTTCTCAGCAGGACCAGCAGTTTTACCGGAAGAGGTATTAAGAGAAGCTGCAGAAGAGATGATGGATTATCAGGGCAGTGGAATGTCTGTAATGGAGATGAGCCATCGTTCAAAGGTATATGATAAGATTATCAAGGATGCAGAGCAGGATTTAAGAGACCTGATGAACATTCCTGACAATTACAAGGTGCTTTTCCTTCAGGGTGGAGCAAGCCAGCAGTTCGCAATGGTTCCTATGAACCTTTTCAAGAACGGTGTAGGTGATTATATTGTAACAGGACAGTGGGCAAAGAAGGCTTATAAGGAAGCTCAGATGTACGGAAAGGCTAATTGTATCGCTTCAAGTGAGGATAAGACTTTCTCATATATTCCTGACTGTTCAGACCTTCCGATTTCAGAGGATGCAGATTATGTTTATATCTGCGAGAACAATACTATTTACGGTACAAAGTTTAAGACACTTCCTAATACAAAGGGCAAGTTACTTGTATCTGACGTATCTTCATGCTTCTTATCAGAGCCTGTAGACGTTTCAAAGTACGGTGTAATTTACGGTGGTGTTCAGAAGAACATCGGACCTGCCGGAGTTGTTATCGTAATTATTCGTGAGGACCTCATCACAGATGATGTATATCCGGGCACACCTACTATGCTTAAGTATAAGACTCATGCTGATGCTGATTCACTTTATAATACACCACCTGCATATGGTATTTATATTTGCGGTAAGGTATTCAAGTGGTTAAAGAAGCAGGGCGGTCTTGAGGCAATCAAGGCTTACAACGAAGAGAAGGCTAAGATTCTCTATGATTTCCTTGATGAGAGCAAGATGTTCAAGGGTACAGTTGTTAAGGAAGACCGTTCACTTATGAACGTTCCTTTCGTAACAGGTGATGCAGACCTCGACGCATTATTCGTAAAAGAGGCAGCAGCAGCCGGTTTTGTAAACCTTAAGGGACACAGAAGCGTTGGCGGTATGAGAGCAAGTATTTACAACGCTATGCCAATCGAAGGTGTTAAGGCTCTTGTAGAGTTTATGAAGAAATTTGAGGCTGAACATAGTGTTAAATAGAGCTGTGCAGCCGCAGATATCGTGCTTGCACGAATATCTACGGATATTTGGCGAATATACAGTATGAGTAACGTAAATCGATAGATTGGAGTTACGAATACAGAAAAACTGTCACTTACTCTGTATACCTTCGGTAGGCAGTTTTTCTGCATGCTTTGGTATACTGTAGGGTGCGGGAGTTGCCGAAAGCAACGTAGCAACCGTATTTAACATTGTAAGTGTTTTATAAAATTTGGAGGATATAAGATGTATAAGATTAATTGCTTGAATCCTATTTCAAATATAGGAACAGATTTATTTACAGATAATTATACAATTACTGAGGACGTAAATGATGCAGATGCCATTCTCGTAAGAAGTGCAGCTATGCATGATATGGAGTTTTCAGAGAAGCTTGTTGCTATCGCAAGAGCCGGTGCCGGAGTTAACAATATTCCGATTGATAAGTGCACAGAGAAGGGTATTGTAGTATTCAATACTCCGGGTGCGAATGCTAACGGTGTTAAGGAGCTTGTTATCGCATCAATGTTCCTTGCTGCAAGAGATGTTATCGGCGGAATCAACTGGGTTAAGGATAATAAAGCTGATGAGAATATCTCAAAGAGCATGGAGAAGAGCAAGAAGAAGTTTGCAGGAACTGAGATTAAGGGGAAGAAACTCGGTGTTATCGGTCTTGGTGCTATCGGTATCGAGGTTGCTAATGCGGCTGTAGGTCTTGGAATGGAAGTTCTCGGTTATGACCCATACATTTCAGTAAATGCAGCATGGAAGCTTTCAAGAGAAATTAAGCATGTGACATCTCTTGATGAGATTTATGCTGAGTGTGATTACATAACAGTACACGTTCCGCTTCTTCCAAGCACAAAGGAAATGATTAATGCAGATGCATTTTCTAAGATGAAGGATGGCGTAGTTATTCTTAACTTCGCTAGAGACCTTCTTGTAAATGACGCTGATATGGAGCAGGCACTTGCTTCAGGCAAGGTTAAGAAGTACATGACTGACTTCCCTAATCCTGCAACAGCTAATATGGAAGGCGTTATTGCAACTCCTCACCTTGGTGCTTCAACAGCAGAGTCAGAAGACAACTGTGCAGTTATGGCTGTACAGGAACTTATGGAATACATTGAGACAGGATGCATTAGAAATTCTGTAAACTACCCTAACTGTGAGATGCCTCCATGCAAGGGTGCATGCAGAATCTGTATTTCAAATGTTAACAAGCCAAACATGATTGGTAGCTTTGCTTCTGTTCTTGCAGCAGAGGGTATCAACATCCCTGACATGACAAATAAGAGCCGTGGTGATGTGGCATACACACTTATGGATGCTGATCAGGAAGTATCAGAGGCAGTTGTTGAGAAGCTTAAGGCTATCGACGGTGTAACAAGTGTAAGAGTTATCAAATAAAAAACTGATTATATAGTAACTTTGCCAGACGTGCTGTCTGGATGATTATTGGTGATTGCAAAACTCTTTGTTTTACTAAATTGTTTTGCAATCACCTAATTATTAGTGTAAAGGAGAAAGTATGGCAGTAGTAAAACCATTTAAATGTATCCGCCCGGAAGTAAGCGTAGCCCACAGGGTGGCTGCACTACCATATGATGTATACAATAGAAAAGAAGCCTGTGAAGTAGTAGCAAATGAGCCATTATCATTCTTGAATATAGACAGAGCAGAGACTCAGTTTTCAGATGATGTGGATACCTACGCTGACTGCGTATATGCAAAGGCTAAGGAATTGCTTGATGGCAGAATAGCTGATGGCACATTTGTTCAGGACGAGGATGCCTGCTATTATATTTACGAGCTTACCATGAACGGCAGAGTTCAGACCGGTATTGTGGCTTGTTCTTCAATCGACGATTATCAGAATTCTATTATAAAGAAACATGAGAACACCAGAGCAGACAAAGAAGTTGACCGTATTCGTCACGTTGACACCTGCTCAGCCCAGACAGGACCTATCTTCCTTGCATATCGTGCAAAGGAAGAAATTAATGCAGTAGTTGATGCGGCTAAGAAGGAGCCTGCACTTTATGATTTCGTATCTGATGACGGTATTCGTCACGCAGTATGGAGAATCGCAGACAAGGCACAGGTTGAAGCCCTTGAAAAGGCATTTGCTGAGGTTCCTAATACATATATTGCTGACGGACACCACAGAGCAGCGTCTGCGGTTAAGGTTGGACTTAAGCGTCGCGAAGAGAATCCGGGATACACAGGAGCAGAGGATTTCAATTACTTCTTATCAGTGCTTTTCCCTGATGAGCAGCTTATGATTATGGACTACAACCGTGTGGTTAAGGACTTGAATGGCCTTAGCAATGATGAATTTATGACAAAGCTTGCCGAGCTTTTCACTGTAGAAGAGATGGCAGCTCAGGGTGCTCCGGAGAAGAAGGGCGAAGTAACCATGTTCTTAGGTGACAAGTGGTACCGCCTCACAGTAAAGCCTGAATTTACATCAGATGACCCGGTAAAGGGACTTGACGTATCAATTCTTCAGGACATTCTTTTAGCTCCGGTACTCGGTATTGGCGACCCAAGAACCGACAAGAGAATCGACTTCATCGGCGGTATCAGAGGCCTGGATGAGTTAGAGCGCAGGGGAAATAGCGACATGACCGTTGCATTTGCTATGTATCCTACATCAATTGCAGAGTTATTTGCAGTTGCAGATGCTTCACTGCTTATGCCTCCGAAGTCTACATGGTTTGAGCCGAAATTAAGAAGCGGGTTGTTTATACATAGGATATAATAGGTTTAGTTAATAATAATTAAAGAATATAAATGATAAAAAGTTCTAAGGCGTGGTGATAGCGTTTTAGGACTTTTTGTGTTTATTGAAAATGTGTATATATTTACCCTTAATTTTTAATGAACTTAGTTTTAGGGGAATTAAGTTAATGTAAGGGCTGCTTAAAAGAGGGCTAAGAGTTCAGAAAGAAAGCAAGAGAAGAAACAAATTGAGGGTGGTAATTTGGGCTCATCTTTTCTTATAATTATTTTTAAGGTAGCAATAAGCATTTAAGCATGATAAACTAAACAAAGCATATTTATAATTTGAGGAGAGGAGAACATATTTTATGACTACACCATCATGTATTGCATAGCACTGGCTATTGCAATAAATACATAATTGTTATAGCCAATGCTAAATAGGGTAGGTTATTAATCCGCAATGCAGGAAGTGCTTTGTGAGTGACAATACTATTTTAGGAGGCAAAGATGGGCTATATAAATGCAGAAGAGATTCTGCCGATAGAATTAATAGAAGAGATTTGGCAGTATGTGGACGGGGAGAATATTTATATCCCAAGGAAGACAGATAACAGACAGCAGTGGGGTGCAGGTACCAGGATAAAAGAGGAGCTTAACACCCGCAACCAGCAGATTTTTGAGGATTATCTTAGTGGTAGGAAGATTTCAGAGCTTGCTACTTTGTATTATTTGTCGGAGAAGAGCATACAGCGTATTATTAGGAAGATGAGAGATTTGAAAGTAGAAAAAAAATACCGCACCAACGACGCTTTAAGGCACAGCTTCAACGAGCTGGCGAAGAAGACATTTGGGCTTGATTTTGAGGACTGGTATCAGAATGGGTACTGGAGAGACAATTACAGTCCATATTCAATAGTGATTGATGGAGAGGTAGTTGCCAATGTGTCCGTAAATATCACAGATATGGTGTGGAATGGTAGTGTAAAGCATTTTATTCAGCTGGGAACTGTAATGACTGAGGAAAAGTACAGGAATCAAGGGCTTATTCGAACAATTATGGCGGAGATTGAAAAGGATTATAGTGAGAGAATTGACGGCATGTATTTGTTCGCAAATGACAGTGTACTTGGATTTTATCCGAAGTTCGGTTTTGAAAAGGCTGTGGAATATGAGTATTCAAAGCAGGTGACTATTAGCGGTGAAGGAAGTATGAAACCGCTGCTTATGAATAATAAAGAAGCATGGGCAAAGTTTGTGGATGTCATAAATAAAAGTGTGCCCTTTGGCAGCTTTGAGATGACCGGTAACAGTGATTTGATTATGTTCTACATTACAAAGTTTATGCAGGAGTGCGTGTACTATGATGAGGGATTAGACGTGCACGTTATTGCAGAGGTAGAAGAAGGTGAACTGCTGATTCATAATGTTTTTTCAGAGCAGAAAGTGGATTTAGATGATGTAATCAGTGCTTTTGGAAAGAGCATAAGTAAAGTTATTTTAGGCTTTACGCCTGAAGATAAGTCTGGGTATACAGTAAGCTTAGTTCAAAATGATGATACAACACTATTCTTTAAGGGGATTAGTGTTGAGGAATTTGAAGCAGATAAGCTGATGTTTCCTACACTTTCACATGCATAAGATGTCATACAAATAAGTAGTTGCAGTAAATTTGTTATTTTAATGTAATATACCCCCGCGGAGAAACAAAATCTCTGCGGGGGTTCACTGTTAGAAAAGAAATTTTATCTTTTAGAGTTTAAGCCGGCAGATTATGAAAAAGCATTGATAATACCGACAACTAGGGATACTGCAGCCATGATACGGGCGATTGTGAATTTCTTCTTATCGCCTTTGCTCAGCCTTTCAATAACCAGTGCTGCTATACTCATAGCCCCAAGAACTATTCCTAAAGCAAGCTGCATAGGGAAGAATGGCCAGAATATTCGGAAGCTGATTGTGCAGGCATAGAGACCTAGTGCAACAACGATATAGAAGCAGACTTTTTTAACCTTGATGTTTCTGACAAGAAACATCAAACATACGGCAAGAAGGCTGGCAGCTGCCAAAGCCATAAAAACAACAACTAAGAGATCTAAAAAAGTTATCATAACAAATTCCTCACTTTCATTTTTATTTGTGTTTTGCTTTTTCTGAGAACAGAATAACACAGGATTCTAAAGAAATTGAGGAGATATTTCTAAAGAATTCTAAAGAAATATATTAAATATCTGAAAGAGTAATAGTAATAGCAAATATATCATCTTCCTGACTGATATCCACTCGCCCACCATAGTTATGAGCGATGCGGCGGATGCTGCCAAGTCCTATCTGATGACCTTCAGCCTTTTCTCCTCTGCTTCGAATATGGTTCTTCTGATAAATAACGACTTCCGAGTCTTTTTTGCTGATTCGCAGAGTTACCGGCTTCCCGGAATCTGCGTATTTAAAAATGTTTGAGGCTAAATTATCAAAAATTCTGCGCAGCTCCTGAACATCAAAGGTTCCTGTAAAGGAAGGACATTCTGATAAATCTATTGCAAGTATGAATTCATCTTCCAGTGTTTCCTCAAATTCGCTTGCCAGTTGTACCATTAGCAGTCTGGAATCTTCGAATCTCTCCGGTTTTCGATTGCCGCCATCCAGGAGAACCCCGGTCAGTTCGTTAATCTGTTCGGCTTTTTTGCGAATAAGTTTAAGATATTCTTTTCGTTCTTGTAACGAACAATCGTTATTGGAGGATAAGAATTCTGAATATGCCACTATGGATGTTAGTGGTGTGCGGATGTCGTGGGACAGAGTGCGTATCAATAATTCTTTCTCCTCATTCAGCAAACGTTCCTTTTCCTTTATCTGCCGCTGTGTTGCTGACAGATAGTTTATCTCCTCCGCAAGCTGTGTCAGCTCGTTGTTTCCCTCCAGAGGGAGTTCATAGTCTGAGTTGCCGGTTCGTAATGTGTCGATTCCTTTTATAAGCTTTCGTATATATACCAGTCTGTCACCTAGCAGAAAGAGGAAGAGAATAGTAAAAAAAGCTACTGAGACCAGAATGCTCAGGTTAAAAACCCAGCTATCCACTTCCATTAAATGTGTATCTGTGAGAACAATATCATGTGTGAAACAGAAGCTCTCAATGATTGCAATACCACATGATAAAAGGATTTGGAACAAAAGCAGGCTGATAATAAATGATACTGCGAGAAGGCCAAGTATCTCATAGGAAAGTTTGTGACGTTTTGGCTTGTTTTGTTTAGTCAATATAATATCCCCTCCCCCATGCAGTTTTTATATAGGTAGGAGTTCTGGAGTTATCACCTAATTTTTTGCGAATGTTTTTGATATGCACCATGATTGCACTGTCACCGACAGCATTGTCATCCCAAATACTCTGATAGATATTCTCTAAAGAATATATCTTCTTTTTGTTGGAGGCTAAAAGCTCCAATATCTTAAATTCAGTGTAGGTTAAGGTGATTGTCTCGTCGCCCTTAATTACTGCCTGCCTGTCCAAATCCAGAATCAGGTCCTGAAATACCAATTTGTTTTCCTGGATCTGATTAATAGAAGCATTGAAAGAGGGGTTTCGTCTTAAGATTGCTTTTACGCGCATCAACAGCTCTGCACTGGAAAAAGGCTTTACAATGTAGTCATCTGCACCAACTGAAAAACCAATTACTTTGTCGGATTCACTGGAGTAGGCTGTTAGAAAAATAATTGGTGTATCATATTGCTTTCGAATCTCAGCGGCAGCCATGATGCCTGAGAGTAGTGGCATATTGACATCCAAAATATACAGGTCGATGTCTGCAGTGGCCTGATCTAACACAGACTGTCCGTTCTCTGCGGTCAATACGATATAACCTTCACCTGATAACAGGAGCGTTAGTATATCACGAATTTCTTTTTCGTCATCAGCAATGAGGATGCATCTCTTTCCTTCTCTCATAGGCACCTCCGAATGTACTACTTATTTATAAGTGTATTTTAACATATAGGTTTGGCAGTTGCAATTCTCTCCATTATCAATAAAATATCAACAAATTAGAGCGGTTTCAGTATTTTTGTGATATTATATATTTATGATACCAGGGTACGAAGTAATCCGTAGGTATCATGGGTCAAAATACCTTTTGATCCCAATATCTATTTATGGTGAAACTAAGGACTTTGTGTAGAATAACAGGAGGAAGGCATGAGAAATATACACATGAATAATTTATATACAAAAACGGCAGCCTTTTTGCTTTCTGTAATTATGATAATTTCTGTTACCGGCTGTGATACCGGAATCAAAGAGGATGACGAGGATTGGAATAGCGAGGCTGCGACACTTTCAGATTATGACAGCAGTAATTTGGACAGAACTACCCATATCCTGGTAGATGACAGAGGTGGTCTTGAACTTGACAGAAAGACCAGAGACAATGAAGTGATTATGGGAGAAGAGGGTACATGGAGTGTGTTTGTGTACCTTTGTGGCACAGATTTGGAAACAGATGCAGGATGTGCTACAGAAGATTTGGAAGAGATGATGGACATTGGTTCCAATGAAAATCTCAACATTATCGTACAGACCGGAGGAACAAGATCCTGGGACACCAGAGGTATTTCAACCAGAAATCTTCAACGATATATGATAAATAATGGCAGAATTGAACTGTTGTGTGAAGGCGAACGTACAAGTATGGGTAGTGCCGAGACTTTGTACAATTTTCTGTCATGGGGTGTTGAGAACTATCCGGCGGAGCATATGGCGGTGATTTTCTGGAATCATGGAAGCGGCAGTATAAATGGTGTGTGTTTTGATGAATTGTATTATGATGACAGCCTTTACCTTACAGAGATAGAAGAAGCAATGGCGATGGTATATGATGAAATGACCTGCCGATTTGAGTTTGTAGGCTTTGATGCCTGTCTTATGGCTACCATTGAAGCGGCAAATATGCTTGTGCCTCATGCAAAGTATATGATTGCTTCTGAGGAACTGGAGTCCGGTTATGGCTGGGATTATGAGGCGTTTCTTGAGTACATTGCAGATAATCCTGACTGTTCAGGAGAAGATGTGGGAGAAGTAATCTGCAGAAGCTACTATTCTTTCTGCAGATATACCGGAGAAGAAGACGATGCTACCATGTCAGTTGTTGACCTTGAAAAGGTTGATGATTTTCTTATAGCTTTTAATAAAGTAGCAGAGGAACTTGCTGCTTCATGTTCAGATATATCAGAGTTATCCAAGGTTAGCCGTGCAATAACCAATGCAGAGAATTACGGTGGTAATAACCAGTATGAAGGATATACCAACATGGTGGATTTGGGTGATATTCTTAAGAATCTTGACGGCATTGTTGACGGAAGCGGCGAAGCACTGTCACTTTTAAAGCAGATGGTTGCATATAAAATCAACGGTGATAACTGCCCTAAGTCCAGTGGAGTTGCAATATATTATCCTTTAAGTGTTCAGGGAAGCAGTGAGCTTAATATATTAAGAAATATTTGTGTTAGTCCTTATTATATGAATTTTGTGGAGTCCATTGCCTACGGCTCATCAAATGGTGGTATAGAAGATTACGAGGGAAATGACTGGAGTGACAACGACTATTACTACGAAGACAATTTTGGCTTCAATGACTTTTTAAATGAGGAAGACAGCGAAAATTACTTCGACGGATGGGATGACTGGTTTAATATCAGTGAAAATGATGGCTGGTACAATACAGACAATGAACTGATTAGTTTTGAGGTTGAGCCTTATGTAAATAACGACTGTTATTATACAATGATAATTTCCGAGGAGTCACTGGATTATGTTCAGTCGGTGTATTTTGCACTGTTTAAGGACGATGGCAGTGATGAGATGATTTTCCTTGGCAATGACAATGCGGTAGATTATAGTCTTGAGACCGGTGAAGTCTATGATTGCTTTATGGGCGAGTGGCCGATGCTTCCTGATGGACAGAATGTGGCTATTTATCTGGTGGAAGAAGGCGAAGGATATAATATTTACTCTATACCTATTCTTTTAAATGACGAGGAGATGAGCCTTAGAGTAAAGATGGAGTATGGTGAGTATGATGTGTTCGGTGATTTCACTGTACTTGGCGTGTGGGAAGGCATAGACGATAATGGTCAGGCAGGACGAAGCAATATCGATATAGTAAGCGGAGATGTTATCAGACCGATATATGAGACAAGTCACTATGAGACCGGCGAAGAGGGCATAACTTATGGTGATGAATATAAAGTAGGTGAGGACTTTAATATATCAGTAGGCGTGCTTCCTGATGCAGATTATTATTATTCCTACGAGATAGTTGATATATTTGGAACATCAACCTTTACTGATTGGGTAATATTTACGGTGGAAGACGGGGAAATGTTTGGATACCCGGACGAGAATGCTGACGAATACGATTCATATTACAGTGATGGATTCTTTGATGACATTAACAGTGATCATGATGATATATGGAATGACTGGGAGGGCTCCGGACATGAAAACGGCTGGTGGTAAATTTGTTTTGAACCAGCGGATAATATATAATTAGAAAGTGAATATGATGAAAGAAAAATGGATGCTTTACGCTAAGAAGGCTGATTTTGAAGGCATTTCGAAGCGATTTGGTATAGACGTGGTAACTGCAAGGATATTAAGAAACCGCGAGGTTATAAGCGATGAAGAGATAGCGATGTACCTTGGCGGCAGCTTATCCTCCTGTCACAATCCTCATCTTCTTAAGGATGTGGACAGGGCGGCAAAGTTACTTAAAGAAAAGATTGATAGCAGTTCTAAGATTCGTATTGTCGGGGATTATGATGTCGACGGTGTCTGCTCTACATATATATTGTATAAGGGACTTAAGGGCCTTGGGGCGGTAGTTGACTACGATATTCCTGACAGAATAAAGGATGGTTACGGTATTAACATAAGAATTATTGATGATGCGAAGCGTGATGGTATTGATACAATTCTCACCTGTGATAATGGTATATCCGCAAGAGAGCAGATTGCTTATGCAAAAGAGCTGGGGCTTGTTGTTATTGTAACCGACCACCATGATGTACCTTTTAGCGAAGATGGCGAAGATTTGTTGCCTCTTGCGGATATGATAGTGAATCCGAAGCAGAAAGATTGTGGTTACCCTTTTGATGGTGTGTGTGGTGCAGTTGTTGCTTACAAACTTATAGAAGTTTTATATGAACTGTTTGGTATAGAGAATAAAGAAATTGATGCATTAACCGAGGCGGCCGGACTTGCTACAGTTGCTGATGTTATGAGGCTTCAGGATGAAAACAGGGTAATTGTGAAGGAAGCCTTAAGGCTTATGAAGAATTCAAACATTCCGGGTATTGAATGCCTGATTGAATTGAATGATTTAGCCGGCAAGGACATATCCGCCTATCATATTGGATTTGTTATTGGCCCATCACTAAATGCGGGAGGACGACTGGACACTGCAAAGAAAGCTTTAAGCCTTATGCTTGCCGATAATAAAGAGGCTGCCCTGCCGTTAGCCTTAGAGTTAAAGGAGTTAAATGACACAAGAAAAGACCTCACTATAAAAGGTCTTGAAGAAGCGGTAAAACAGATTGAGGAAACCGGAATTAAGAATGATTTAGTGTATGTAGTGCATTTAAAGGACTGCCATGAGAGCCTCGCCGGAATAATTGCCGGCAGAATTCGCGAGATGTACAACCACCCGGTGTTTGTGCTTACCGATGGCGAGGAGTTTGTAAAGGGTTCCGGGCGTTCAATTGAAGGATATCACATGTATGAGGGGCTCAGTGAGGTGAAGGAACTGCTTGTCGCTTTTGGCGGTCATCCAATGGCAGCGGGGCTTTCTCTCGAAAAAAATAATGTTGAGGCATTTAGAGAGACTCTTAATAAAAATGCTTCTCTTGTCGACGAGGATTTTGTAAAAAAAGTCTGGATAGACGTACCGATGCCGTTTACATATGTGACAGAAGGGCTTATAACTGAATTAGCGAGACTTGAGCCCTTTGGAAATGGTAACGAAAAGCCTTTATTTGCCCAAAAGAATTTAAAAATAAGAAGGGCAATGCTTATCGGTAAGAATAAAAATGTGGTAAAATTAATATTATCCGATGCTTCAGGTGCCTTGATAGATGCAGTGCTGTTTAGTGGAGCCAAAGAGTTCATGGAAGAACTTGATTTGAAGTATGGAGATAATTTTGTCGGAAGAGAAATTTCAGTAGTGTACTATCCGACGATAAACGAGTATAATGGTAATCGGACAGTACAGATTATTGTGCAGAATTATGCACTGAGTTAGAATAATAATCAGGAGGATTAAGTGATGAAGAAATTAGAAGATTATGTAGTAAGTATTCCGGACTTCCCGGAACCGGGTATTATTTTCAGGGATGTTACATCTATTTTGCAGGATGCTGATGGTCTGGCTCTTTCTATAGATATGATTATGAAAGATCTTGAGGGCGTGGACTTTGATGTTGTGGTAGGACCTGAGTCAAGAGGTTTTATTTTCGGAGTGCCTATTGCATACAATCTGCACAAGGCCTTTGTACCGGTTAGAAAGAAGGGCAAGCTTCCTAGAGAAACTGTGGAGATGGAGTATGAGCTGGAGTATGGTACCGGAATAATTGAGATTCACAAGGATGCTATTGTGCCGGGACAGAAGGTTGTAATTGTTGACGATTTGATTGCTACCGGAGGAACTACCGAGGCTATGATTAAGCTTATTGAGAGTCTTGGCGGCGAAGTGGTTAAGATTTGCTTTGTAATGGAGCTTGCAGGGCTTAAGGGCAGAGAGCGCCTTGCAGGATATAATGTATCAAGTGCTATTACCTATGAGGGTAAATAAGTAATAAAAGGCAATTAGATTTGGGCTGTTTACGATATAGTGCCGGATTGTTTTTGGAGGAAATATGATTAGCAGTACATCAAATCCCCAGGTAAAATGGGTAGTGAGCCTGCAGAAGAAGGCGAAGCAGAGACGTGAAGAAGGCCTTTTTGTGGTTGAGGGCAGAAAGATGGTCTGTGAAGCACCGGAGGATATGCTTGTAAAGGTGTTTGCAACAGAGAAGTTTTTAAGTGAACATGACAATTTGTGGGACAATGATAAACTGGAAGTGGTATCAGAATCGGTGCTTTCACATATGTCAGACACCATGTCCCCTCAGGGCCTTTTAGCGGTGGTAAGACAACCTGCATATAATATAGAAGAAATACTTAAAAATAGCGATGCTCCGCTGTTTATTGTGCTTGAAAATCTGCAGGATCCGGGTAACCTTGGTACCATTTTAAGGACTGCAGAAGGTGCAGGCGTTACTGCAGTTTTGATGAGCAGGGATACTGTAGATATATTCAATCCTAAGGTGATACGCTCTACCATGGGCTCTCTTTACAGAGTTCCCTTTATGTATTCTGAGGATATTATGAGTGTGGTCGATATGCTTAAAGCCTCCGGAATAAAGGTGTTTGCGGCCCACTTAAAGGGTGTCAATGATTATGACGAAGAGGGGTATCTCGGAGGCACCTGTTTTTTAATAGGAAATGAAGCCAATGGGCTGACTGACGAAATCAGTGAAAAAGCAGACTGTTATGTGAAGATTCCGATGCAGGGAAAAGTAGAATCGCTTAATGCTTCCGTAGCTGCCGCATTGCTTATGTATGAGGCATTTAGACAGAGAAAATCAAAATAAAGTACAATGTTTCAAAATTGTATTTGTAAAAAGACCCGTAAAATCGGGTCTTTTTTTGCGTTCGTTTTTTGTCGGAAAGAAAGTGTAATATTAACAACTGGTATAATATGGAATGTTTAAAAGTACAATATGTAGTATGTTTTTATACAGAATGTAGGTTTATATAGTTTAAAAAACAAAATGTAAAAAAGAGGTATAGAGACTGCGAAGCAGGTCGAAAGTGGTAGGAAATACCATCATTTTATGGAAAAACATGCCCAAAGTGGCAGGGGGTTGACAGAAAATATTAAAACTGATAAGATATGCGTGTAACAATTCTGTAACATTTAATACAAAATGGTTAATAAATTAGCGTTTAACCCGATGTAAAGCTTAAAGGAGGTAAACAATGACATCGAAAATAACAGGCATTCCAAGATGCTTGAAAATCGGCGCATTGATATGTTGTCTTATCGCTTGTGTAGCAGGCGGTTACTACTTTGCAACCAAGTCAGCTTCGACTGAGAGTACAATTGTTACAAATGAAGATGGTGGTGCTGGGGACGTAAGTTTACAGGGAATCGAACAGGTTGCCGGATTATCCTTTGACACAGAAGAACTTATGAACATTCCGGGAATTACAGCACAGACAGTAGTAACACTTAATGCTGGCAGTCAGTTGACTGACGAAGCAGAGGAAGAAGAGAATGAAACTGAAGCTCCAAAGAAAGAGGAGCCTGTTGTGTCAGAGCAGTATGCTGAACTTGCAGTAACTACAGTAACAGCAGACTGGCTTAATATCAGAACAGAGGCATCATCAGATGCAGAGATAGTTGGAAAGTTATATCCGGGCAGTGCCGGACAGATTGTTGAAGAAAGCGGTGACTGGACTAAGATTTCTTCCGGTTCAGTAACAGGCTGGGTAAACAATGGTTTTATCGTAAAGAGAATCGATGCACAGAATTCTGCAACGGTTTATGGTAAGCCTTATGCAAAGATCAATGTAACAGATTTAAGAGTAAGAGCGAAGGATTCAACTGACTCTAAGGTATTAGGTTCAGTAGACCATGGTAAATCATACAAGGTTATTTCCATACTCGATAACTGGTTAGAGATTAAGTTTGAAGGCGATAGTGGTTTTATTGCTTCAGAATATGCAACAGTAGAATATACTTTTGGCGAAGCAATTTCCATTGAGGAAGAGAGAGCCGCCATAGCAGAGCAGGAGCGTCTTGAGGCAGAGAGAAGAGCTGCAGAAGAAGCAAAGAAATTAAGCATCCAGACAACATATGGTTCAGGTATTACTGTTTCAGAGGCGGATATTATACTTATGTCAGCAGTAGTACAGAATGAAGCCGGAGGCAGCTGCTATGAGAATAAGCTTGCTGTTGCAAATGTTATTCTTAACAGACTTAGAACCGGTAGATGGGGTAATACAATTTCAGAAGTTATCCATGCAAAGGGACAGTTCTCAGGTGCTAATAACGGCAAGATTGATTCCATCATTGCCGCAGGTCCTAAGAACGACTGTAGAGAAGCAGTTATGGATGCTCTTGCAGGCAAGAATAATATAGGTGATATTTTGTTCTTCTGCTATGTAAAGATTATGAATCCTGATAAATATGCAGGCTATACAGTTATTGGTGATAACTGTTTCTATGTAAGAAAATAAATGACAACATAATGCGAAAATTTAAACTCTCTAAGGGCAGATGTCTTTAGAGAGTTTTTTTATGCCAAAGCAAACAAAGAAGTTACCGAAGCAAAGTGTAATAGTTTATGCAACAATAATAAAATTATTTGCGGAAGGCAAAATAGGTATTGTAAATTTCGAAATTATATATTATACTATTAAAAGGTAAATGTGGTTTACGTTTACGCGTTTAAAGTGCGTAAATAACTACATTAAACATTGTAAATAAATATAATGGCATATTGTGATTTTCTTAATTATAGGATAATATATAAGAAAGCGAAAACAAGTCGTTGTTTTTCGGGGAAGGAGAGATGAGAATGGAGGCATTGTTATGGCTTGCAATTATGATTATATGTATCATTGTTGAGATAGCAACTTTAGGACTTACCTGTATATGGTTTGGCTTTGGTGCTATTGTAGCATTTATTGCATCCCTTTTTGGTGCACCATTACCTGTACAGATTGTGTTATTCTTTGCAGTGTCAATTATTACACTGGTGTTTACCAGACCGGTGGCAAAGAAGTGGCTTAACAAGGGAACTGTAAAGACTAATTACCAGAGTGTTATAGGTAAGAAGGTAAAAATAACTGAGCGGGTTGACAACCTGTCCGGAACCGGTGCGGGAATTGTAGATGGACAGGAATGGACAGTACGTTCGTCAGACGACAGAATCATCCTTGAGGCAGGCGAGATAGTTAGTGTAGCTGAGATTAAGGGAGTAAAGATTATAGCAGAAAGAATAAAGGAGAACTAATATGGAATATATTATTTTATTTGCATTTTTATTATTTGTAATTGTAGTTGCTTTGGTTTTAATTTCATGTATTAAGATTGTACCACAGGCACAGGCAAGCGTACTTGAAAGACTTGGTGCATATAAGGAGACCTGGAATACAGGTATTCATTTCAAACTGCCAATTATTGATAAGGTAGCAAGAAGAGTTAACTTAAAGGAGCAGGTAATCGACTTCAAGCCACAGCCGGTTATCACTAAGGATAACGTAACCATGCAGATTGACACCGTTGTATTCTTCCAGATTACAGACCCTAAGCTTTACGCTTACGGTGTTGAGAATCCACTCATGGCTATCGAGAATCTTACAGCAACAACTCTTCGTAACATCATCGGTGATCTTGAACTTGATGAGACTCTTACATCCCGTGAGCTTATCAACACAAGAATGAGAACTGCTCTTGACGTTGCAACAGACCCTTGGGGTATCAAGGTTAACCGTGTTGAGCTTAAGAACATCATTCCTCCAAGCGAGATTCAGGATTCCATGGAGAAGCAGATGAAGGCTGAGCGTGAGAGACGAGAAGCAATCTTACGTGCAGAAGGTGAGAAGAAGTCAACTATCCTCGTTGCAGAAGGTAAGAAGGAATCAGCAATTCTTGACGCTGAGGCTGAGAAGCAGGCTGCAATTCTTCGTGCAGAGGCTGACAAGGAAGCTAAGATTAAGAGAGCAGAAGGTGATGCTCTTGCAATTATCAAGGTAAAAGAGGCTGAGGCTTTAGGTATCAAGATGATTAAGGATGCAGGCGCTGATGCATCAGTTATTCAGCTCAGAAGTCTTGACGCATTTACAAGAGCTGCTGACGGCAGAGCTACAAAGATTATTATTCCTTCAGAGATTCAGGGCTTTGCTGGAACTATTAAGGCATTATCAGAAGTTGTTGATGAGAAGCCTGTTGAGTAAGAAAACAGTTTAGACATAATTCAATGATTTGTTAAATCGCAGGAATTATACCGGAATAAAGAATGATTTACAGGGAGCTTATTAAGCTCCCTGTATTAAAATAAAAAGATGCATGGAGAGAAGCAGTGACATTTGAATGTAGATTACAGGGTGAATTTGATAAGATACTGACGGTTATTGATGACAAAATATTAAGCGCTGACCCATATGTAAAGAAGGTTAGTAAATCTTTTGTAAATGAGCCGGACAACCGCAGTGTTGTAATAGTGTATACTAGAAAAAATACATATGGCAGTGCAGACATTAATCTGGCACAGATTCAGACCGGAAGCGATATTAATATTAGTGTGACCATATCAGAAGGTGCAGTTGGTGATTTTAATATAAATAATTTTATCAATAGTATAAAAAGAGCCGTGAGTATCTATGATACATGTTCCGTTAATGATGCTGCTCCTCAGACAAAAGATAAATCAGAGCCGCTAATCGTTCTTACTTCAAGAGAATATGCACTGTGTAAAAAAGAATTGATTAAGAGTACATTTGAGCATGCAGGAGAGAATACCAGAGGCAGGGGCGATGAAGATAAGCCACGAATTATCAGAAGAATTAAAGATGTCCTGACGAAGATTGGGATAAAGACAGATTATCGATATAACGTCTTGCTTGCCATATATGGTTTTTTTGCGATGATGATGACCGGTCCGATGTTGTTTTATGCGGTTGACGATATATTAAATCCGGATTATAAATTATCCGGACTGAATTTTTTAGTGGTTATTGCTGTTTTATCGGTATTCTTATTTGGATTAATGATTGTACTGGGACCGGCTCAGAAACTCGTGTTCAAAAAAATATGGAATGAAGATATGTATAAATTCAGAGGCTGGCATTATGAGCATACCAATAATACATATTACAGAGTTGTAAGAAGTGATTCTTATAATCAAATGCAGTTATATGAAAACAGCATGAAAATTTATTTACAAGACCAGCTTGTAAGTCTTGGTTATGAGAATATGGAATGTATCTTTGAGACAGAAAACTGGTTTGTTGTGATGGTAGACGATAATGATATTTTTTCTTTTGCGAAATATTATATGAGTTCGGAGGAAGAAGAACTGGTAAGAAAGATACTTACTCCATACTATGAAAGACGATATAAACCGGTAGAGTCAGAAGATACGCTGTTTAAAGATATGTAACAGTAAATTTGCTAAGTACATAAAAGGGAGAAGAATATGCGGTTTGAATGTGAATTGCAAGGTGATTTTGATGAGATATTGGCGAATATAGAAAGAAGTATAATGGTTGAGGCTGGAAAAGGTTATGAGTCATATGTAGAGAACAACCGTACAGTAAGCCGAGATTATAATTCCGGAGCAGGGTTTGTTTTAACACAATCTTTGGACAGTGTCAACATCGTGATAACCGGTAGGGATGATAGCGCTTTTGAAAGCGGTATTCAATTTAATTTGATAAAAGATGCCGTAAAAGATTTTTGCAAAGCTTGTGAAAAAGAAAAGAGCAGCATATCCTGTCCACGCACCGATGAAAGAATAAAAGAAAAAAAGACAAGCGAAACTTCGGTAAAGGCATTTAAATTCACCTGCAAATGTGACCGTGATTATCAAGTGGAGTTTTTTAAAAGCACCTTTGAACATATCGATGAAGATTTATGGCAGCCTCTTGGAGATTTTACAAAAAAGGATCGTTTTGTATTATCTACGGATTTGTGGCGAAAAAGTGGATACGGCAGTGGAATAGCTAAGATACTGGAATCAGTACTGCCTTTAAATAACTATGACTATTGTACAATGATAAGAGGATTCTTTTGCATTTTAGCCGGACTTGTAGTTGTTATATTTGGGGCATTATTTAAGTTTAGCTATTGTCGAGGAGATATTGAAGCTATATTTCTTTATATTTTACTCCAGTTGTTCAGGCTCTTTATGCTTTATCAGATATTTAGAGGCATCATGTATATACTGCCGTTTGTACAGAAGTGGTATAGGATTTTTGAATGGAGCTGTACTAAGAGATTTGTATTTAAGACAAAGGTTGTACCGGTTGGCGGAAGTTATATGCCGGATGGAAGCAGAGGAGTTTCAAAGACGAATGAAGTGGTGTTGTTTGATGAAAGTTTAGAGTTTTACTATGGCACCGGCATGAAAAAGGTAGCATATGGTGATTGTGTGAGCGTTTTTGAAACAGAGAATTTGTTTGTGATAATGGTGCAGAATAATTATATTGTATCACTTCAAAAGAAGGATATGACACAGGAACAGCAGGCTTGGGTTAAAGAGAGACTTTCGCCCCATTACAAAAAAGAGTGTGAGTATTCGGTATTTCAGTAGTAAGTTTATATATTTTAACGGACCGGTGAGAGCAGGATGAAAAGGTACGGTTGATTTTGGCAGTTGCTGTGGTGTAGAGATTGTCGCAAAATCTAATTTGTAAACATAAGAATTACAGGAGAAAAATCATGGCAAAGTTAGAATTAGAGCTACAGGGTAATTTTGATGATGTTTTGTTAGATATAGAAAGATGTATGTTAGTTGATGAAGAAAGTTCATCAGATACAAGTTCAGATACTCCTATAAAAATTATTTTCTCTGACGACGCATCTTTTATTTCGAAAGAGGACATCAATCGAAAAGAA
>JAZULV010000048.1:0-29833 GCA_045603305.1 Lachnospiraceae bacterium
CGCTTTTGTGAGATATTTTTGAAACCTGATATTCATATAATTGTTGAGTATTTATTAAATAAAATATATTATTAATTTGATAAAGTAAATAAGTGATATCAGATCGTTTATAAAAATTCACAGGCGGCACAGTTCACTACGTTCACAGGCGCTTTTGTGAGATATTTTTGAAACCTGATATTCATATAATTGTTGAGTATTTATTAAATAAAATATATTATTAATTTGATAAAGTAAATAAGTGATATCAGATTGTTATTGTGTTTTTTATATATAAAAGATATTATTAGATTGATAACCAGATAAGTGATATCGGATTGTTTATAAAATGTTTTATATTTTGCGAGTATTTATTAATTGGAGTGTTTAGATGATTAGAATAGTTCTTAGTGAAGATAATTTTGAGTATGACATTAGAGGTATTGTGATGTCCTTTTATCCGGGGGAGGATATATCTACAAAGGATGTTCCTGCAGATAAAAAAGTTTATGTGGATTACAATGACAAGGATATTGATATCAGATACGTTGTTTATGAGAATTTGGAGTCTGAGAATATAATCTTTGACAAGGGTGTGAAGGTATTTGCAGACAGTGCTGACAGAAAGGCGAGTAAATCAGCCCTAAAGCGTGGCGTATATGAGCTTTTTTCTGAGCATACAGGTAAGGAGTTGCCGTGGGGAACTCTCACCGGTATAAGACCTACGAAGATACCTATGGCGATGCTTGAGGAAGGTGTGTCTGAGCAGGATATTTATTCTTATATGAAAGAGGAGTATCTGGCGAGCGATGAAAAGATTAATCTCAGCATAGACATTGCAAAAAGAGAGAAGGAGATTCTTAAGGACATTGACTATGAGAATGGCTACAGTATTTATGTAGGCATACCATTCTGCCCTACTACCTGTCTGTACTGCTCATTTACTTCAAATCCGATTGGTAAGTGGAAGAACAGGGTCGACGAGTACCTTGATGCAATGTTTATGGAGATTGACTATACGGCAGAGGCTTTTAAGGATAAGAAGTTAAATACCATATATATCGGTGGCGGCACTCCGACAAGTATTTCAGCAGAGCAGTTAGACAGACTGCTTACAAAGCTGGAAGATAGCTTTGATTTTACATATATGCAGGAGTTTACTGTGGAGGCAGGACGCCCTGACAGTATTACTAAGGAGAAGCTTGAGGCTATAAAGAAGCATGCAGTCACAAGAATATCTATAAATCCACAGACCATGAAGCAGGAGACTCTTAGGTTAATCGGCCGTCAGCATACAGTAGAGCAGATAAAAGAAGTATTTGAAATGGCAAGGCAGACCGGCTTTGACAATATAAATATGGACATTATACTGGGACTTCCTGAGGAAGATGAGACTGATGTGGAAAATACAATGAAGGAGCTTTCTGCACTTAAGCCGGACAACATAACAGTTCATTCTCTTGCTGTTAAGCGTGCTGCAAGACTTAACACAGAGAAGGAGCTTTACAAGGACTTGCGTATGGTGAATTCTGACGAGATGATGAACCTCACCTCAGAGTATTGTGACAATATCGGACTTAAACCTTACTACCTCTACCGTCAGAAGAATATGGCGGGTAACTTAGAGAATGTAGGCTATGCTTTAGACGGCAAAGCAGGAATATATAACATTCTTATCATGGAGGAGAAGCAGACTATAGTTGCAATAGGTGCCGGCTCTACCACAAAGGCTGTTTACGGCGATGGAAGAATAGAGCGAGCGGATAATGTAAAGGACGTGGAGCTTTACATGAGCAGGGTGGAAGAGATGATAGAGAGAAAGAGGAGGCTGTTTGAAGAGCTGCTTTAGAAGATATATTGCTGATAAATTTGATATTATATAAATAAAAGTTGAAAAATTAGCTAGTAAAGAGAGGGGAACTATTAGGAAAGAAAATGTCTGAGAAGAGGTAAATTTAAGATTTATTACTATGGATGATGTGGCACAGGTTGCTTGGATAAACTGAAGACAAATCAAAGAATTATTTGAAAATATGTTAACAGGCAAATTGTAATACTTCTTTACGGAAGTGGACAAGCAGTAATGTGGAAAGCTGGTGTAATAATGAGAGAGAAAGAACATCAATCCATAGAGTGGAAAGTTTTTTGGAAAGATGAATATTTAAAATGGATTTGCGGTTATGCTAATGCTCAAGGTGGAACATTATACATAGGTACAGATGACGACGGTAATGTCGTAGGTATTGATAATGCCAGGGATTTGTTAGAGATAATTCCTAATAAAATAACTGATATAATGGGGATTATTGCAGATGTGAATCTCTTATATGAAGGTGAACTGGAATATTTGGAGATCATTGTTAATAAATATCCCTCATTAATCAGTTTCCACGGAAAGTATTATTATCGTTCGGGAAGTACCATGCGTGAAATTACCGGAAAGGAATTGGAACGAGCAATGTTGAAAACGCAGGGAAGAACATGGGATGGTATACCATTGCCTAAAATTACGGTAAATGATTTGAAACAAGATGCGATAAAATTATTTAAAGAGAAAGCTGTAAAAACAAGCTGTTTATGAAACACTCTTCCAAGCCATATAACCCTAAATTGGCAAATGTATTTTTCAAGAGCGGTATGATTGAGGCATGGGGAAGAGGCTTTGAAAAAATAAAAGAGGCTTGTAAATTGTATGATGGTCCGTTACCGGAGTATGAGATTAATGAGGCTGGCATCATGGTTTTATGCAAGGCTTGTGATAGGTATTTGGAGTTGTTAAGGGATGATGTTCAACATCATGACCAAGTTGGTCATGATGTGGTCATGATGATTTTGGATTTCTGTAAAGAAGCAAAGTCTGTACCGGAAATTATGGAGAAATTCGGTTTTGAAAGTCGAACAAGCTTTAGAAGAAAGTATTTAAATGTCTTAGTGAAAGAGGATAGATTAAAGATGACCTTGCCGGATAAACCAAAGAGTAAAAATCAAAAATATTATTCTTAAACATAGCCAGAAACTTGGTCACTGTAACCAAGTTTCCAGCCATAATAATAGTTGTGGCACAGGAAAGAGTATTATTCGGTTCAGATTATTCATGTTGCAGCCAGAGAGAATATATAGAGTTTATAAAAGGACTTAACCTTGAGAAACATATTGAAGATAATATTTTTTGGCGAAATACAAAGAGAGTTTATCAATTGCAGAAGAAATAAAGAAGATACATTCTTGAATAAAATCCACATTCTGGTCAATACTACTTAAAAAACAGGAGGTACCAGTACCATGGATTTTAAGAACAGTGAGACTAAAGACAATCTTATGCGTGCCTTTGCCGGCGAGAGTCAGGCAAGAAACCGATATACTTTTGCTGCAAGTCAGGCAAAGTCACAGAATATGCACGTAATCGAGGCTGTATTTAAATTTACTGCTGACCAGGAAAAGGAGCATGCGGAGATTTTTTATAAGCATCTGTCGGAGATGAGCGGAGAAACCATTCATGTGGACGGAGGCTATCCTGTAGATATTTCTAATGATATTACAGAACTTTTGCGAATGGCACAGCACAACGAGTACGAGGAACACGACTCGGTATATAAAGCCTTTGGTGAAAAGGCTAAGGAGGAGGGGTTTGCAAAGATTGCAGCATCATTTTTTATGATTGCAGAGATTGAAAAGGTGCATGGTGACAGATTCGGCAAGTTTGCAAAGTTATTAGAGGAAAATAAACTCTTTGTATCCGATGTAAAAACCGGATGGATGTGCTTAAACTGCGGATTTATTTTTGAAGGAGAAGAGGTTCCTGATAAGTGTCCGGTATGCGACCATGATAAGGGCTATTTTATAAGACTCGAGTTGGCTCCGTATACAGATTAATCATAAGACAGGTTTATCTAGGCCGGTATTTTGGCATAGATAGCCTGTTTTTTGTGTCACATTATAATTAAAATATAGCCGGTATAAATTGCTGATTATGCAACAGTACTTAGCTTGACAGTGTTAAGATTAGTTGTTAGTTAAAATAAATAATGTTCGCCGGAATACCAATAATTAATTGCAGAGTTAAAATGTGTATTGTATAATAGTAAAGACATTGTTGCAAAAATGTACAATTTAAGTTAATTTATAAGAAGCAAAATTATAGAAGAGAGGATATAAAGATGAGTACATATATTTCAGATTCAGTTTTATATGTTGGTGTAGATGACAAGACCATTGATTTATTTGAGAGCCAGTATGTGGTGCCAAATGGTGTATCATACAATTCATATGTCATTATGGATGAGAAGGTTGCTCTTATGGACACTGTTGATGCAAGAAAAACAGATGAGTGGCTTCTTAACCTTGATAAGGCACTTGATGGCCGTACAGTTGATTATCTTGTGATTTCACACTTAGAGCCGGACCATGCCGGAAGCATTGGCATTATATTAGAGAAGTATCCTGAGGTGAAGCTGGTAGGTAACAAGAAGACTTTCCCTATGTTAAAGCAGTTCTTTGATGTTGACTTGGAAGGAAAGATGGTTGAGGTTGCTGAGGGAGACACATTAGAGCTCGGTACACATACACTTACCTTTGTTATGGCTCCTATGATTCACTGGCCGGAGGTTATGGTTGCATATGAGCAGTCTGAGAAGATACTTTTCTCTGCGGATGGTTTTGGAAAGTTTGGTGCCTTAGATACAGACGAGGACTGGGCTTGCGAAGCACGCCGTTATTATTTTAATATTGTTGGTAAGTACGGTGCCCAGGTGCAGGCTTTGCTTAAGAAGGCCGCAGCCCTTGACATCAAGACTATCTGCCCGCTTCACGGACCAATTCTTAAGGAGAATCTGGGATATTATATTGACAAGTACAATACATGGAGCAGTTACACACCGGAGGATGATGGTGTAACTATTGCATACGCATCTATTCATGGCAATACTGCTAAGGCTGCTAAGCGTTTTGCAGAGATTTTAGAGGAGAAGGGCGCAAAGAAGGTAAGTCTCTTTGATTTGGCGAGAGATGATATGGCAGAGGCTATAGAAGATTCCTTCCGTTATGATAAGTTAGTTCTTATGGCTGCATCTTATGATGCGGGCGTATTCCCTTGTATGGAAGATTTTCTCCTTCACCTTAAGAGCAAGAGCTACCAGAAGAGAAAGATTGCCATGATTGAGAATGGTACATGGGCTCCTAGTGCAGGAAGATGCATGAAGGCAATTGTTGAAACATACAAGGATGTCACAATTTGCGAGCCGATGATTACGATTAAGTCTACTATGAATGCGAAGAACGAAGAAGATATGTACAGACTTGCAGAGGTTCTTCTTGGTGAGTAGTATATAATTCTTATATTTTAGGGAGGATACAAATGAGTAAAAAGTGGAATGTAACAGTTGACGGAGTAGCACATGAGCTTTCTTATGAAAAGAAGTTCTGGTCAGGAAAATTATTTGTGATTGTTGACGGCGAGAAAACCGAGATGAAAAGAACTAGTTTTTCTGAGAGTTTTACAGGTATAGATAAACCTTTCTATATTGGTGAAAAAGAGTGCAGATTTGTAGCTATCGGCAACAAAATAGACATTGCAATTGACGGAATGTATATAGACAGTAAAAAGCCATATGTACCGTTAGAGAAGATGCCTAGTTGGAACTGGGTATTCATTGCGTTATTAATTGCATTACCAATCATGACCCTTGGCGGTGCATTACCGATAGTACTTGCTTTTTTAGGGATTACGCTGTGTGTCAGAATATCGATTTTGCCATCTATGTCAACTACAGGTAAAGTATTTAGCTGTATAGGTATAACAGCCGGAGCATGGATGATTGCATTCGTATTTGTTATGTTAATGTTATTTGCTAACTATATGTAATAGAAAGAAGAAGCTTTTGAGGCAGGATTGCTCAGAAGCTTCTTTTCTTTTTGTTATGCTGTTAGCAAAAAATAAAAGTAATATTTATGAATATAGGAAAACGATTAGATATCATTGAGCAGATGTGTCATTTGTTTCACGCAAATAACCGGTTGCTTGAATCCAACTGGCATTAGTTAATGTCTCTGCATATTTCTCAATATTGAGTGCCTCATCTGCTGTTGTCCCTGGGAATTTAGCTCGAATATCGCTTTCGTAATTCTCACCGGCTCTTGGTGTCCAATAGTCTTTCAAGGTATACTCACCATTTTCGTCCACCGAGAAGGTTATGGCGGTAGGAACAAAATCTCCTTCTACCTCTTCAATCATTTCGTGGATTTTGTATTTCATATGATAGACTATCAGATAAACCGTTGTTTCTTCAAAACAATCCGGATTTTCAATTTTTGAAATATCATTTGTTTCTTCATTTGCAAGTAAATAGCAACTTTCTATGTGTACGAGTCCGTCAGGTTTTTCGCTACGATATTTTTCTTTAAGGACAGAAGATATCGCAGTATATAATTTGCTTACTGGTTTTGGAGCAAAAGGAGAGTCTACCCCTTGCTCACCCCAATATGAAATATCCTGCTCATCACTTGTAATGACAATGTTTCCGTTATCAACATACATTGACATATAGCGGGTATAGTCACTATCTTTTCCTATAAGCATTACTTGCCCTTCAGTGTTTTTTTCAAAACTCAATTCTAAAACTGGTGAATTGAATATATTGAAATATTTAAGTTGACCATTTACTGATGCAGAGATAGTAAATGTAAACAATCCCGAAGTTGGGCCATAGCTTAATTCGCAATGTTCTTCTATACCATCACCATCTATATCAAAGGTTGCTGTGTCAATAATTCCAAAGTAATTTGATACTTGTATTATCGGAAAGTCAGACCAAAACAGTGCTGTTATATTTTTGCGGTATGTGTCGTCAATAGTGTACATATAGCTTGAATGAGGCATATACATAGGAGATATTATAACATCCTCTTTTGTAATATCCGGAAAATAGGATGCTACAATTACTCTCATTTCTTCAAGTGATGCGGAAGACATGTGCAGATTCCACAGTTCCTCTTGGGTATACCCGGAATTTTTGACAGGAAGCAAACCACAAGAGTAGGAGCCTTCTGCAAGCTGCCAGATGTATACTGTTAAGCCCTTTGAAGTGTCCAGGTCAAAATACATAGGGAAGTTTGCTTTTAGCCGGTCTATATCATCGGAAGTGATAATGTTTGTTTGGGTGTCAACATCTCTGATATTATCACTGGATGAAAAATATTCCTCGGCAGCGTTGTTGCAGAATGCAAGCTGTTCATCGATATATCTTTGAGAATCAAGTGCTTTACCATGCAAATACCAAGGGAATTTTGCACGAATATCATCAACATAGTAGGAACCATCTCGTGGAGTCCAATATTCAACAAGCTTATAATGACCATGCTTTCCTGTGCGTTTTGCAGTAATTACTGTAGGGGTATGTGCACCGGATTTTAATTTGATTTCGCCGTTCTCATAACTATATTCGTGATAAAGAACCCACATATAAACTGTTGTTTGGTTCAGAGACTTATCGACACCCAACACCTCGTAATCTATAGCAATAAAGTTATCATCAGTGTGACCTTCACTATAGTGATGCTCACAAATCTGTCCATCAATAAATATCGACAACTCTGCTCCTAAGGTTGTTCTCGGATTGTAAGAAAACAAATAGCTACCACAGCACATGCAATAACAGAAACTACAATTATCCAAAAGGCAGGCTTCTTATAGTTAAGCACTGATTTCACTCTTTCCTTTACATCGACCTCCCCAAATGCAAGAGGACAAGCAGCAATAGTACGGCGATTAACACTACAAGTCAGTAATGCTTGTGAATAATCTGCTTTCTGCTCTGTGGTCAGCTCTTTGATAACCTTTTCGTCGCAGGCAAGCTCAATATCTCTGCACAGCAGCACATATCCGAGCCACATTAAAGGATTGAACCAATGGAGAGTGAGTATTAAGAAACCAAAGGGTTTCCACCAATGGTCTTTGCGGCGAATATGTGCTTGTTCGTGAGCAATAACGTGCTCCATATCCTGCTCATTAATATTGAATGGTAAATAAATCTTTGGCTTTATAATGCCAAGTACAAATGGAGAAATCACAGTTTCGCTTTGAAAGATATTGTTACGAAGCATTACCGCAGTATTGTTTTTTCTCTTTACACTTAAATAACTTATAATAGTATAAGCAAGCATTAGTGCTACACCGACAATCCAAACTTTAGAGAAAATTAACACGAGTAGTTTCATTGTATTAATGCTCTTTTCAGGTGAAATCGTAACCGTCGATTCTTGGATAATAGGGTTAAGAGTATTGTTGATAGCGGGAATGCCCGTGTTTATTTTAGGTATTTCAATTAGTACCTGAGGACTAATAATTTCGGCATTTGGAATAAGACTTATTGCGCTCTCAATGGTAAAAGGACATATAAGGCGTACTGCAACAATACCCCAAAGCAGAACGGTTATCCATTTCGGTGATTTTTTAAGAAGTAATCTTAGAAGCAGTACAACAAGAACAATCCAACTTGCCGATATACTCATATTAACGATATTTAAGAAGGGTTCACTCATTTTGACTCTCCTTTCCGATAACGGTCTATCATTTGCTGAACTACATCAATCTCTGCATCGGAAATTTTCTGATGTTTTGTAAAGGCTGCAATAAATGCAGGCAGAGAGCCTTCAAAGGTCTTCTCAACCATTTCATTAATCTCGGCAGCCTGTACTTGTTCTTTGCTGACAAGTGAAGTCACAACAGTGTTTTCGTTCTTTAATACGCCACGTTCTGATAAACGCTTGATAACTGTGTATGTGGTAGTAGGTTTCCAGCCAAGATGTTCCTTACAAAGCTCTACAAGCTTACTACTCTTGACAGGTTCGTGCTCCCATAAAATTAAACAAAAACGATATTCACTTTCAAATACTTTTGGTGTATCCATAACAGATCCTCCTTTCTCTAATGCATTAGAGTTTACATATACTCTAACACGTTAGAGTTAAAATGTCAATAGGACTATATGTTTATAGAAAAATCAAAGGCACCGCATTTTAGCGACGCCTTTACTATAAACTTAAATAAATATGATTATTCTTATTCTTGATGTTTTACAAGTTTTCTTTCTTATTATGAATATACCTCGCCAGATATACAACCGGTGTATCTGCCAGACTTGTTACAAAAAATATAGCATAGCTGGAAGCGGTGATACTAAGCAATGTTGACAAAGGGTATATTCCGTAAAAAGCACCAAAGGTGAAAAGCAGAGAATTTAGAAACTGTGAAATAAGAGTTGAACCATTATTTCTAAGCCACAGGAATTTCTTTCTGTCTCCGAAATTCTTTTCGGTGAACTGCCACCATTTATGATACATCCACACATCAAATTTTTGTACGATGGCGTAGGTTAAAAGGCTGGCAAGCATCAGCCTTGGAGTGTTAGTAAATACTGTTTTGATGCCGGACATCACAAAATCATTTTCACTTGGAATGTATAGCAGCCATGACTGACTGAATATTATAAAGGTTATAGAAGTGAGAATTCCTATATTTACAGATTTATTTGCATATTCTTTACCGACAGTTTCGCTAAGAATGTCAGTAACAAGGAATGTAGAGGCAAATAAAATATTACCAAGGGTCATTTCCATTCCGAAAGCGTTGACTAGTATAAGCACCTCGATGTTTGCGGCTATGGTTGCAAGTACGTTAAAGCACACCAGACCTTTTTTACCGAAGACTGCAAACCATACCAGTACCATACCATAGGTTAGGATAAGCATAATAATTAATAAGATTTCGTTAGTCATATATTCTCCTTTCAACCTACCTCAAAATAGGTGTTCGTTAGTCATCTGTCTGGAAAACCGGGAAATAAATAGAATGTATCAGAATAGCGTGATATGCAAAAGAAATACCTGTATTAAGCAGAAAAAAACTCAGCTAAAAGAAGAATCTTTAAACTGAGGGCACCGATACACGAAAATATATTGTTAAATCAGCTGCAATAATACAGCAGTCCCTAGTTTTGTTTATAGACAGGATGGTTACGAACTGTCTTATGATGTTATGACTATTATACGATATAAATTCATTTTTGCAACAAGAAAAAATATATATAATTCCCATTGACGCAGTATGAATAGGGTGATAGAGTTTATCTAAGTGATTAAATGTGCAGAGGAAAGGATTACTGTTTATGAAAATATATAAGAAAATTACTGATTTAGTAGGCGGTACACCGCTTCTTGAGCTTGCAAACTTTGAAGAGAAGAACAATCTTGAAGCAACAATTTTGGCAAAACTGGAGTACTTTAATCCGGCCGGAAGTGTTAAGGACAGAGTTGCCAAGGCTATATTAGAGGATGCCAGGGCTAAAGGAATTTTAAAAGAGGATTCAGTTATTATTGAGCCTACCAGTGGTAATACCGGTATCGGCCTTGCTTCAGTAGCAGCAGCAAATGGCTGGAAAATTATAATTACTATGCCTGAGACTATGAGTGTTGAAAGAAGAAATCTTTTAAAAGCCTATGGTGCAGAGCTGGTGCTTACTGAAGGTGCTAAGGGGATGACCGGAGCTATCAAAAAGGCAGAAGAGCTTGCAAAGGAAATTCCAAACAGTTTCATTCCCGGGCAGTTTGTTAACCCTGTAAATCCTGCTGCTCATAGGGAAACAACCGGTCCGGAGATTTGGGAAGATACCGAAGGAACAGTAGATATATTTGTAGCAGGTGTAGGTACCGGAGGAACTCTAAGCGGTACAGGTGAATATCTAAAGTCAAAGAATCCGAAGGTTAAGATTGTGGCAGTGGAGCCGGCAGATTCACCGATGCTTTCAAAAGGCGAATCCGGAGCTCATAAGATTCAGGGAATTGGCGCGGGATTTGTGCCGGACACACTTAATACTGAGATTTATGATGAGATTATTACGGTTGAGAACGAGGATGCTTTTGAGACTGGCAGAGAGATAGCAAGAAGTGAGGGAATACTTGTAGGAATATCCTCCGGAGCCGCTGTATGGGCAGCAAAGGAACTTGCCAAGAGACCGGAGAACAAGGGAAAGACGATAGTAGTGCTTTTGCCGGATACAGGCGACAGGTATTTGTCTACACCGATGTTTTCATAAAGTTTATTAATATGAAATTTATGCACCTTTTTGATATAGCAGTTTGTTATACTAAAAAGGTGCAATTTAGTATGAACCTATGAAGAGAGCACTCCTGTATAGAGAAGTTGCAGTTTATAGTATAATATCAGAAGTATATATTGAATTTAGCATAAAATAAAGGTATCATACTAAGGGTAGAAACTTATGATTAACAGCAGGGGGTTACTATGGACAAAAGTAAAATAGCCGGTCGTAATACGGCGGTAGATATTATTAGAATAGTAGCAGTTTTTTCAGTGATTTCAGTTCACTTTTTTTGAATAACGGATTTTACAGTGAGAATATTATCGGCATTAATATGTATATTGCCTGTATAATGCGTACTCTGTTTGGAGTATGTGTGCCATTGTTTATTATTATTACAGGTTATCTTATGTCACAAAAAGAGCTTAGTAAAAAATATTATTCAGGTATTAGAAAAACTTTGGTGATTTACATTCTGGCGAGTGCTGTATGCATGGTTTTCAGGGCAATACGTTTTGATTTGAGTTTTACTCCAAAGTCTGCGATATTAGAGATTCTCGGGTTTGAGGCTGCTCCATATTCATGGTACATTGAGATGTATATCGGACTGTTTTTAATTATACCATTTTTGAATGTTCTATATAACAAACTGGAGTGTCAGAAGCATAAGCAGATTCTTATAGGAACTTTAATTGTTATTACAATTTTACCGACACTGGTTAATATATATAATTTTGAAACTGTACAGTGGTGGGCTGATCCTACGATATCGGATGAATTTTCAAAGCTTATTCCGGACTGGTGGCTGGGTATGTATCCGATAACATATTACTTTATTGGTTGCTACTTTAAAGAATATGGTCTGAAACTAAAAACAAGGACATTACTTTTATTATTTGTATTGTCTGCATTTATTTTGGGTTCATTTAACTATTACAGAAGTTATGGAGTGCCTTTTAAATCAATTCCTTATGCCTATTGGTACGGATTTCAACCATTTATTCTGTCTGTGCTTCTGTTTGCCATATTAATCAGAATAAAAGGAGAGAAGATACCTTATGTGGGAAGATACCTGCTATGGAAGATATCTGATTTAGCACTTTCGATGTATCTTGTATCATATATCTTTGATACATACGCTTATCCGAGATTGAACAGTGCAGTTGAAGATATGCCATCAAGAATAAAGTATTACTTTATTATGGTACCATTTGTTTTTGTATGCTCGCTGCTCTTATCAGCAGTTCTTGAATTAATTCAGAAAGGTATTGATATAGCTGTCCCAAAGGTCTGGGGATACATAAAATCTATTAAGGATGATACCAGAATAGATAAGCAGAATATTTTATTTATAGTTTTAATGATTATAGCAGTGTCATTTTCATTCTGGAAGTGCTTTTATGGTTTTGGAGGATTTGATGAGTCCTTTTATCTAACTGTACCACATCGTTTGTCCATGGGTGATGCGTTGTTGTTTGATGAGTGGCATCTGTCCCAGCTTTCAGGTTTTCTGCTCATGCCTATAGTATGGCTGTATAGAATGATAACACAATCTATGGACGGCATTCTTCTTACGATGAGATTTGTATATGTTATAGTACATGCCGCAGTTGCTGTATTTGCATATTTAAGACTTAAGAAATATGGTTATATCTCAGTATTTGCTACAGTACTTTACTTTGTATATACTCCATACAATATCATGGCATTAAGTTATAATACGATGGGCATGGATTTGCTCGTGGTAGCCGGAGTGTTAATGGCAACCTACGATAAGGATAAGAAGCTTCCGTTTATCTTAAGTGGTCTTTTCTTTGCGGCAGCAGTTTTATGTAATCCTTATCTTGCAGTAGTATATGTAATATATGCTGTATGTGTATGCCTGCATATTATACTTGCTAAGATTAACCGCACAAAGCTGGTTTTAGATGAAAGCATCTTTTCACCAAAAACCTTCCTGCTATTTACCGGAGGTGTGGTAATACTTGCTACTGTATTTTGTATATTCCTCTTATCGAGAGCAGGACTTTCAGATATACTTGAAAGTATTCCGGCGATGCTTACTGACCCGGAGCATCCGCAGATACCATTTACGATGAAGATAAGACTTTACTTTGAGTCAATATATAGTTGTCATTCAAATTTCTGTGCTGCGATTATAGGCTTTGGAATTATGCTTGCAGCAATGCTGTTTGACAGAAACAGAAAGAATCATCGTGCATTCTATCTTATTTGCAGTTGTTGTATTGCGATATTTAGCTATATTCAGTTTTTACCGGAGCTTACTGGCAGGTATTACAACGGAATAATGTATCCGATGATTTTTGTGGGACTGACATCATATATTTTATGTGAGAATAAGCCTAAGAAATTGTTTGCATCAGTTTTTATGCTAGGTATTTTATATTCCATGTGCATGTGCTTTTCATCAAACCAGTACTTCTATGTAATTGCAATGGCGACTGCTGTTACTAATATATCAAGCTTTATTTTCCTTGGGGTATTACTTAAGGAGATGAAGGAGAGGCATGATGATGTGGCCTATGGAAGTGCATTGAGGTATGTCGGATTATTTACTGTGTCATTTACAATAGTATTGTTAGCAACATTACAGATAAAGGCCAAGGCAGAGCATTGCTTCTGGGAGAGCGGCGGACCTAAGGTGCTTGATACCAGAATTGAGAATGGTCCGGCAAAAGGTATTTATACAAATAGCATTAACGCTATGGCATATGAGGGAATTTATAAAGATATGCTCTATTATGACGATGTAGAGCCGGATAATTTACTTGTGCTTTCAGAAAAGACATGGTGCTATCTTATGGCAGATAATTTTTCATACGGAACTTTTTCAGCATGGCTATCAGGAGAGAATACAACCAGTTTGGAGAGATTAAAGGAGTTTTATTCAATAAATCCTGACAAAGTTCCTACATACATTTATCTTCCTAAGAGTTCGGACTATGATAAAGTGGTTATTACTGCAGAAGCGTCACGCAATGGATATTGGATTGCGGAGAATGATATAAGTTATAAGTTAACAAAGATAAAATAATAATTAGTTTGAGGCAAGGGACCGTCATGTGATGGTTCCTTGTATTTTTAGGAATAATTATTTGACGGATTTTCATTCCGGGTATTTTATGATAAAATAAGCTTGTATTTTATTTGCAGGGAGGATTATTATGGTCTGTTTAGTTAAAGATACTAAAAGAGTTGAGCACCTGTTTGATGCTTGGGAGGAGACTCTTATCTTGTCTTGCCTGCAAAAAGTAATGGGTGAGATTTATGCAGATGACTTGGATAACCCGGAAAGTGCCATGGCTATTCTCGGAGACTTCTGCTTTTTTGCGGGAGAGCCTGATAGAGAACTGGTTTTGTATAAGCCGGAAAGCTGCCGGCAGGATTTTATCATTATGGTACCACAGAATGATAAGTGGGCAGAATTAATAAGGGAGTGCTATAAAGAAAAAGCAAAGAAGGTTACACGATATGCCATAAAGAAAGAGCAGGATGTATTTGATAGAGAAAAGCTTGAAAAGGCAGTAGATTCTCTTTCGCAGGAATACAATATAAAATTAATAGACGAAGAAGTTTTTAATTGGTGTAAGGATAATGGCTGGAGTCGTGATTTGGTATCCCAGTACAGAGATTACGAGGAATACCGTGATAAAGGGCTGGGAGTGGTCATTTTGAAGTATGGTATACCGGTTTCGGGAGCTTCTTCTTATTCAAGCTATATAGGCGGTATTGAGATAGAGATTGATACTAAAGAAGAGTATCGCAGAAAAGGTCTTGCTTATGCCTGTGGAGCGAAGCTTATATTAGAGTGTTTAGACATAGGGTTATATCCTAGCTGGGATGCCCAGAATAAGTGGTCTGTAGCATTGGCTGAGAAATTAGGTTATCATTATGATCATGAGTATGAAGCCTATGAGATATGGGGATATTGAGATTTAGAAAACTTGTTGATTTTCAGAAATAAAAGGAGGAACGCCATGACTGAAAATGAACTTTATACATTGTTTGAAGGCGTAAAGTCCGGGAATATATCCACTGATGATGCAGTGTTAAAGTTGAAAATGGAGCCTTTTGAGGATTTAGGTTATGCGAAGGTAGACCATCACCGTGGGATGCGTCAGGGTGTTTCAGAAGTGATTTTTGGCTTGCGAAAGACCAAGGAGCAGATTTTAGGAATCACCATGCATATGCTGGAGCGTGGGGCTAAGGATATACTTATCACCAGAATGTCAAAGGAATCGGCGGAGTATCTTAAGGAGAATTTACCGGAGAATGTACCATTTGAGTATGAGGAACTTAGTGGTACAGGTGTGGTAAACAGAGATACTGACAAGGAGTTAAAGGGACTTATAGTTGTGGCTTCCGGTGGAACCAGCGATATGTCGGTATGTGAAGAGGCGGCGATAACTGCAGAAGTGCTTGGTAACCGTGTTCATAGAATGTATGATGTAGGTGTAGCGGGAATACACAGGCTGCTTGCCCAGGCAGATATTCTTATGCAGGCGAGAGTAATTATAGCGGTAGCAGGTATGGAAGGTGCTTTGGCAAGTGTTATCGGAGGTCTTACTGATTGTCCGGTAATTGCAGTGCCTACCAGTGTAGGTTACGGTGCCAGCTTTGGCGGAGTGTCAGCACTTCTATCCATGTTAAACTCCTGTGCCAGTGGAGTGTCAGTTGTAAATATTGATAATGGTTTTGGTGCGGCCTATTCGGCAAGTATGATTAACCAGATGAAGGGTGTATAGATTTGAAGATATTGTATTTAGATTGCAGCATGGGGGCTGCCGGGGATATGCTTATGGGAGCACTCTTGGAGCTTATACCAAATCCTGAAGCATTTTTAGAAAAGGTAAATGGTTTTGGGCTTGACGGTGTGTGTGTAGAACGAGAAAGAGTAACAAGGTGCGGTATCCTTGGCACTCATATGCATGTGAAGATTGATGGTGTAGAAGAGCATGAACTGCATACTGAGAGCGCAGACTTAGCAGAGCATGAGGAATGTATATGTGACAGCGGTTGCCATAATCATAGTTCACATACCCATAATCACAGTTCACATAAACACAGCTCACATAAACATAATCATGATAGCAGTCATGATGAGAGGGAGCATTGCCACAGGACATTAGAGCACATTCACAATGTAATTAACAGTCTTGATATTTCTGATAAAGTTAAAATAGATGCCTGCGCAGTGTATGATATAATTGCTAAGGCAGAAGGAAAGGTGCACGGCAGGCCGGCAGGAGAAGTTCATTTTCATGAAGTCGGTACCATGGATGCCTTAGTGGATGTGGTATCTGTATGTATGCTTATAGATGAACTTGGAATCGACCAAATAATTGCTTCACCGGTAAATACCGGCTTTGGGCATGTTCACTGTGCTCATGGAATATTACCGGTTCCGGCACCGGCGACTGCAAATATATTAACAGGTATACCGGTGTATGCAGGTCCTTACAGGGGAGAGATGTGTACGCCTACGGGAGCGGCACTGCTTAAATACTTTGTAAATGAATTCAGAGAGATGCCGGTTGTTGTTATCGAAAATATCGGTTATGGTATGGGAACTAAAGAATTTCCTCAGGCAAACTGTGTGAGGGCGATTTTAGGAAATGACGGTGATGAGACCCTTAAGGATAATATAGTGGAACTTGCCTGCAATATTGATGATATGACAGGGGAAGACCTTGGGTATGCAGCTGAGTTACTTATGAAGCAGGGAGCTCTTGACGTATACTTTGTACCGATACAGATGAAGAAATTCAGACCGGGACAGATGTTAGTGGTTTTAAGCAGCCCTGATAAGGCTGACTGGCTGGCAGAGTGCATTTTAAAATATACTACTACCTTTGGAGTGAGACGCACAGAGCATAAGAGATATATTTTGGACAGGCATTTTGAGACTGTAGAGACCCCTTACGGAGCTGTTAGAGTGAAGCATGGTGAAGGTTACGGTGTATCGAAGACTAAGCCGGAGTATGAGGATGTAGCTTGGGCGGCCGAAAGAAATAATGTGACTCCGGATGTGGTGAGAAAAAGTATTTAAGGGAAATGGATTTAAACGTAATTCATTTATGTTTATGTTGATTCATATTTATAAAAGTGTTATAATTCAGAAAATTAAATAATCGATATAAGAAGATACGGTTTGAAAAGCTGTTTGCTGAGTAGATTAATAGGGAATCCGGTTTGAATCCGGAACAACCGCCATTACTGTATTTGACGAGATAAGAACATATAAGTCATTGGGACTTTTTCCTGAGAAGGCATGTTCTTTGTGGCTTTTGCCACTACATCATAAGTCAGGATACCTGCCGTATTTTTATAGGTTTAACCACAACTTTGGTGAGAAGAGTGCAACCGGTTTATCACAAGATTGCAGGCTCGGTTTGTGCTCTTTATTTCAAAGTGTTCAAAAACTGCCTGTACTATATATTAAGCAAGTGTCAGTCTTTGATATATGTTGTCAAAGAACTTGTTGTATATATGAGATGAATCTGTTGTACTCTTTTGACCTGATAGGTTGAAGGAGTATTTTTTTGCATTTAGACATGTAAAAACCTATGTCTGCCGGAGGTATATACATAGTAAGTGATAATTTAAGCGTTAAGGAGGTTGGTTATGTCACAGGAGGATAAAAGAGCGTGGGCAGTAAATGAACTGCAAAAGAAAGCACAGGAGCTTCATAGACTTCCTAAGAAGGATGATTTCGATGAGGTTACCAGGTCAAGAATAAAGGCATTTTTAGGTCCATGGCCGAGAGCTTTAGAGGCAGCAGGACTTAAAGAGGCAAAGCCTGATACCGGAAAGAAGCACAAATAAACGATAGTTACAAACCCTTAGGGTATGTTCTATAAATTAATGAAAAGAGGTTAATAAAATGAAAAGAATTTTTGCAACAGTGTTAATATTAATGATGGTAATGACTTTAAGTCTTACAGCAATTGCGGAAGGGACAACCGAAACTGCAGAGGTGTATATTACTATTTCAGATGACAATGGTAAGCTTGTGCTTGCCCAGGAAAAGATTACTGTAAGTGATACTGATAGTGATGGTGCACTTACCATTAACGATGTACTTTATAGCGCTCACGAAGCTAAGTATGAAGGCGGTGCAGCAGCCGGTTATGAGGCTTATTATAGTGAGTTTGGTGTCTCATTGAATATGTTATGGGGCGTTGTCAATGGTGGCTGCTACGGGTACTATGTTAATAATGCTTCTGCATTGAGCCTTAATGATACTATAAAAAGTGGCGACTATATTAATGCGTATGCTTTTACTGATTTAGCCACATGGTCAGATACATATTCATATTTCGATGTTAATACAGTGGATGTAAAGAAGAATGATGAAGTTATGTTAACTCTTTTGGCGGCTGGATTTGATGAAAACTTTAATCCTGTTACCCGTCCTGTTGCTGATGCAATCATTACTGTAAATGGTATTGCAACCGAATATAAGACTGATGCCGAAGGAAAAGCAAATGTAAAACTTACAGAAGCAGGAACAGTTGTAATTAGTGCAGTTTCTGAAACACAGACGCTGGTACCGCCTGTTTGTATAGCAAATGTTACCGGAGGAAGCGGAACATTGATTGCTGTATCAATAGTATCGGTATTAATAGTTGGGGCTTTGGCTGCAGTGATTATTTTTGTAGTAAAGGGTAAGAAGTCACATGAAAAATAAGTTTTTGGCTGGCATTCTTTGCCTGATTACAATATGCACACTTATTACCACAGCAGCTCCAAATTCAGTTAAAGGGGAAGGAAATGCTTTAGATGAGGCGCAGATTCTGATCGATGAGATTGTTGATTATAAATTAAATCAGTCAGGGAGTTCATCAATTCAGGAGTGGATTGATGAGGCGCTTTCTAAAACTGCAGGAACTTCAGAGTGGTATGTGCTTGCATTAAGTCAAAGTGAAAAATATGATTTTTCATCCTATCAGGATGCATTAATAAATTATTTGGCTGATAATGAAGTATATTCTGCTTCTTCAAGACAAAAGTATGCGCTAACTTTAATTTCTACTGGGAGTACCGACTGTTATATTGCTGAGGTTTTAGAAAACTCCATTGGGCAGCAGGGCGTTATGAGCCTGATATATGGTCTGCATCTTTTAAACAACGGATACATAAGCAATTCCTATACTATAGAAGAGGTAAAGCAGACATTAATTTCAATGCAGCTGGATGATGGAGGCTGGGCTATAAGCGGTGATACCGGAGATGTGGATGTAACTGCTATGGCACTACAGGCATTAGCGATACACTATAATGAGGATTCTTCAGTCCGCAATGCGGTTGATAAAGCATTGGAATTATTGTCGTTGCGTCAGCTTGATGACGGAAGCTATTCCAGCTATGGAGTTGTTAATGCTGAAAGCATAGCACAGGTAATTACAGCACTTTCATGTCTTGGTATTGATTTCGGAGAAAATCAAAGCTTTATAAAAAACGGTAACACTCTGATTGATGCTCTTAAAAGATATAAACTGCAGGATGGCAGTTTTTCTCATACTGTTGGTGATGCTTCTAATGAACATGCTACTGCCCAGAGCTTTTATTCCTTGACAGCCTATAATAGAATGATGCAGGGCAAGGGAAGCCTGTATCTTTTAGATAATCGTAATCCTGAGGAACTAAATAAGGCTGATATACCGATAAATATAGAAGATGAATCAGAGAATTTAGAAATTACTGAGACTGATGAGAATGAAGTAATCTTTCCGGAAGATGATATAGTTGAGAAAGCTGAAACCCATGGCTATAAACTTTGGACATGTCTTGGTATTGTTGTCTTGGCAATAATTATTAGCATTGTTTTATTTATTATAAAAAAGCGAAATAAAATGAACTTTATTTTCGTGGCTGTAGTGACGTTACTGGCAATAGGCTTTGTACTTTTGACTGATTTTAAAAGTGCCGACGATTATTACAGTGGTGAGGATATTATAAAAGAAAATGTTGCAGGTACTGTTACACTTACAATCCGCTGTGATACTGTTATCGGTAAATCAGACTCAGAGTATATTCCTGAAGATGGTATTATTCTTGAAACTACAGAGTTTATAATTGATGAAGATGATACGGTTTATGATATTCTTACTGAGGCGGCAAGAGAATACAGTATACATGTAGAAAACACCGGAGCGAATGGTATGGTTTACATTGCCGGTATCAACTATTTGTATGAATTTGATTTTGGAGATTTATCCGGCTGGATGTACTTTGTGAATGGGGAAGAAGCATCGGTAGGCTGTGATAAATATTCATTAACCGATGGTGATACCATTGAATGGCTTTACAGCTGTGATCTGGGAAATGATTTAAAATAAGAAATGAGAGGAGATGAGATTTATGCGTTCATTTGCAGATTATAATCCAATAGCAGTGGCAGTCTATTTTTTAGTGACTGCCGGTATCGCAATGTTCAGCATGAATCCAATCATTCTTTTACTTTCTTTGTTTGGTGCCCTGACTTTATATTTTTTAAGAAATGGTACTGAAAATATGAGGTCTCATTTATTCACATTAGGTCTATTTCTTATAATGGCACTTATCAATCCTTTTGTTTCACACAATGGTGTTACTGTGTTATTTGTAATGAATGACAATCCTGTAACCTTAGAAGCACTTATTTATGGTGTCTGTGCAGCAACTATGATTGTTTCTGTGCTTTATTGGTTTCGTACATTCTCGCAGATTATGACAAGTGATAAGCTGCTATATATATTTGGGGCTTTGTCACCGAAGCTTGCCCTTATTTTATCAATGGCACTTAGATATGTGCCTTTGTTTGGAAGTCAGTATAAAAAGGTAAAGCAGACCCAGAAGGTACTGGGGCTATATAAAGAAGATAATATTGTGGATAGTTTTAGAGGCGGCTTACGGATATTCTCAGTGATGATTACCTGGGCATTAGAGAATGGTATAATCACTGCCGATAGCATGACTGCAAGAGGTTATGGAATTGGTAAGCGTTCACGATTTTCATTGTTTAGTTTCAAAAGACAAGATGTATGCCTGTTTGCATTAAGTATATGCTTGTTTATACTTACCCTTTTGGGAATTGGAAGTCAGGAGTTTATTTATTATCCTGCCATAGTAATGCCCGAAATAACACAGCGAGGCTTTATGGGCTATCTGGCATACGGCGTACTTGTTTTGTTGCCGGCAGTAATTGAAGTAAAGGAGGCATTGAAGTGGAAATTCTTAAAATCGAAAATTTAAAATTTACTTATCCCTTATGTGACAAACCGGCCATTAACAATGTCTCATTTGCAGTGAATAAAGGAGATTTTGTGGCAGTATGCGGTGCAACCGGCAGTGGAAAGTCTACATTGCTACGTTTGCTTAAAAGAGAGCTTGCACCTCTTGGTGAAAAGTCAGGAAGTATTTATTTTAATGGTGTTTTACAGGAGGAACTTTCAGCTTATAAAGCGGCAGCTTCTATAGGTTTTGTTATGCAGAAGCCGGAGCAGCAGATTGTATGTGATAAGGTGTGGCATGAGCTTGCCTTCGGTCTGGAGAATATGAATGTACCTCAGAAAGTAATAGCAAGCCGCGTTGCAGAAATGGCGGCGTACTTCGGTATTGAGGAGTGGTACGATAAAAAAACTTCCGATTTATCCGGGGGGCAGAAACAGCTGTTAAATCTGGCGGCGGTGATGGTAATGCAGCCGGACATTCTGATATTAGACGAGCCTACCGCCCAGCTTGACCCTATTGCGGCATCGGATTTTATTACAACTCTTAAGAAAATAAATCGCGAGCTTTCATTAACTGTTATTATAGTCGAGCACCGTTTAGAGGAAATCATCCCAGTATGCGATAAGCTTCTTGTTTTAGATAAAGGAGAAGTGCTAGATTACGAATTGTCGGTAGAAGTTATTAGAAGGCTAAAGGACAAGCCTGAGCTTTTGTGTGCCATGCCTTCGGCGGCAAGATTGTATCATGCTGTGAATGGCAGGGGGGACTGTCCTCTTGATGTTCGTGAGGGCAGGGCATTTATTGAAAATAATTTTAAGAATGATATTTGTTCTTTGCCGGTGGAAGAATATACTCATTCAAAAACACCGGTACTTGAATTTGAAGATATATATTTTAGGTATGATAAACAGTCACCGGATGTGTTACAGGGACTAAAGTTTACAGTATACGAAAATGAAATATTCTGCATTTTAGGAGGCAATGGCTCAGGAAAGACCACAACTCTTTGTACAGCCTCGGGACTTTTGAAGCCTTATAGTGGAAGTATTAAGGTGTTTGGTAAAAAGCTAAAAGAGTATAAAAATCAGTCACTATATAAAGAGTGCCTTTCAATGCTGCCTCAGGATGTCCAGACGGTATTTTTACGAAATACTGTGAGGGAGGAGCTGGAGGATGCAAATGCAGAGGCAGAAATGCTGCCTTTTGATATTAGTTATCTTTATGACAAGCATCCTTACGATTTATCAGGGGGAGAGCAGCAGCTGGTTGCCCTTGCTAAGGTGCTTTCTACAAAGCCTAAATTACTACTGTTGGACGAGCCTACCAAGGGCCTGGATGCATACTCAAAGAATGGACTTATAAATATAATAAAAGCTCTTAAAGAAAAGGGCATAACTATAGTTATAGTTACCCATGATGTGGAATTTGCTGCTTTATGTGCCGACCGCTGTGCCATGTTTTTCAGAGGCAGTATTGTATCTGAGGGTACACCGGGAGAATTCTTTTCCGCAAATAATTTCTACACCACCGCTATAAACCGTATGACAAAAGGGCACTTTGACAGAGTTGTTACGGTGGAAGATGCTGCCCGTCTTTGTCTTATTAATGGAAGGAATGGCGGTGACATCAAATGATGGTTATAAAAAATAAAAATGTGCGTAACATATTGAAAGTTATTATCCCTTTTGTAATAGTTCCGGTATTAGTATTTTTGGGGGCAATTGTATTTGATGAAAAGAAACATTTGCTTATATCCTTTGGTGTTGCATTGCTGGCAGTGCTTTTATTTATTGCGGGTTTTGAAAAGAAGGTCACCGGTTCAAGGCGAATGGTGATTGTGGCGGTAATGATAGCACTGTGCATTGTTGGACGCTTTATACCATTTTTTAAGCCGGTTACCGCACTGACTATTATTACTGCTATTTATTTAGGGGGAGAGTCAGGCTTTTTAGTAGGCGCTCTTGCCGCAGTGTTATCTAACTTTTATTTTGGGCAGGGACCTTGGACACCTTTTCAGATGCTTGGCTGGGGATTGATTGGACTGGTTGCCGGATATTTATCAAAGGCATTAAAGAAAAGCAGAATATTTTTGCTTATCTTTGGTGTGCTTTCAGGTATTGCTTTTTCCTTTGTTATGGATGTATGGACAGTGCTCTGGTATAACGGAAGTTTTAATTCTAAGTTGTATTTATCGTCGGTTATTGCAGCCCTCCCACATACGGTACTCTATGCGGCTTCCAACTTTATATTTTTATGGTTTTTGGCAAAGCCTTTTGGTGAGAAACTGTGGCGTATTAAAATAAAGTACGGAATATAGATAAAACCTTGTAATATAAGAAATAAAAACGTTCTAAAATGAATTTAATAATTATATTCCCTTGACCTTATAATATAAATATTGTACCATTATATTAACAGTTAACTTAAACGTTTAACTTCAAGGCGTTTAGAAGTTCGGATTATTGAAGTTAATGGGGGCATTATTAATTTAAAGGAGGAGAATATATCATGAAATTGCGACGTGTTTCAAGGATAAGTGCACTTGTTTTAGCACTTGTTATGGTATTGTCTGTAGTGCTTTCCGGTAGTATCAATGCTTATGCAGCCGGCAATGTAGTTACATTTAAGAACGGAAGTACAGTTATAGACAGCGTTACTGTAGCACAGGGTGGTCAGGTTATTAGTTTATCTGCACCTGTTCAGGATGGATTATTATTTGCAGGCTGGTTTACTAAGGATGTGGGTGTTATTAACGATGTGCCGGCTGCAGTAAACTATGCATATAATTTTTCATCATCAGTTTCAGAGAATATGACTTTATACGCAGGCTGGATTAATGTAGGAATCGGCAGAGACAGCGATTTGTATCTTCGCGGTGTTCAGTACAGAGCAGTAACCGCAGAGTATACAGCTGGTATCAGGTTCATTACCAAGATTGGTGATAACCTTGTAAATAGTGTGCTTGCCCTTAATTCACAGAATAGCGGTATCAGACCGACAAGTGCATCCCAGAAGGGGATAGGTTATGGAACTATCCTTACATACGCTGACAATCTTGCTAATGGAAGCATGCTTGTTAAAGATGAAGCTGCAACATCAATGGCAAAGGGCAATGTGGTAGTTCCGGCAGTGAACACATATACCATGGGTTCTGATTATCGTACATATACAGCATTTGTTATTAATATTCCAGAGGCATATTATGCCCAGCATATTGCTGCAAGACCTTACATCACATATGCTGACGCCAATGGCGTGGTTCAGACATATTATTATACAGAGACTTCTGAGACTACCCACAAATTATGCGGAGCTTATTATATCAATTATAGAGAAGCGGTTAATAGTGCAGTAGATAATGATGCGATAGATATTGTGGAACCAACAACCGAGGCACCAACCCAGGCGCCAACCCAGGCGCCAACCCAAGCTCCAACCGAAGCACCAACTGAGGCACCGTCCAAGTATAATCCTGTGTATACAGGAGGCTACGACCTCGCAGTAACTGATATTAAGTGGAATAAGGCAAATCCTACAGAAGGCGAACAGGTTGTATTTACTGTAACAGTTATTAATGATGGTGATACAGCGATTCCTGCGGGAACTATTATTGGTTACCAGATTCAGATTGATGGAAATAACGCGAATATTTTATGGTCAGATACATACAGTAGCGGGCTTGCATCAGGTCAGACGGTTGAGCTTACATGTAATTCAGGTTCAAGCGGAGTGAATTACTGGACAACAGTAGCAGGAAGTCATTCAGTTATGGCATGGGTAGATGACATTAACAGACTTACCGCAGAAGTTGATGAAAACAATAACCAGTATACAGAGACTATAAATGTTATTAATGCTGCTACTGAAGCACCAACCCAGGCGCCAACCGAGGCACCAACCCAAGCTCCTACAGAGGCTCCGACAGAGCCACCTGTTGTTGAGCCACCGGCTACTGAAGCACCTAAGGATATCAATCTCATGCCTTATTATGTGGATTTAGATGTGCCAAGCTGCTCTACAATAGGTTCAGGCAATGAGACTGCACGTCAGATGTTTGACAGCAATCCTGCAACAAAGTTCTTTACCGCTGACGGATTCCCTATAAGAGTTGCATGGAAGATGTCCCAGGCAGTGGCAGTTGAGACTTATTCAATTACAACAGGAGCAGATTCTGCCACATATTCTTACAGAAATCCATATAAGTGGCAGCTTTACGGTTCTAATGATGCAACATCATGGATACAGTTAGATTACGTTGATGGCGGCGGTATTGGTGCAGTTAATAATGGGGTATATACATATTCAACCGATGTTCGCGGTGAATATCAGTATTTCTTACTTCAGGTAGAAAGTAACGGAACTTACTATTACGGACTTCAGATTGCAGATATCACATTATACGGAGATGTTGCAAACCCATCAGCTAATATTGGCGATAATGTAATTTCATATTATGACTCAATACATTCATCAGCAAATACAGTTGCTGGTTTCAACAGCGAAGTTCCGGCAAATTTGTTTGACCAGAATACAGCGACCAAGATGTTCAATGTAGGAACCGGTGTCATCTCATGGAAGATGGACAGAGCTACAACTGCTTACAGTTACACTCTTACTACAGCAAATGATAATGCAACTTACACTGGCAGACTTCCAAAGAGCTGGATTTTGTATGGCTCTAACAATGGAAGCAGCTGGGAACAGATTGATGCCGTTGCTGATGGAAGAATGTCAGATGTTAACTATCAGCCTTACACCTATGTTGTTGACAAGGTTGGAACATACAGATACTACAAATTAGATATTAAATCATTAGCTGGAGACTCATTCCAGTTGTCAGAGATTCAGCTTAATGGTGCGGCAATCAGCCCAAGTAAATATGACATATTGCTTAAGGGAGACTGGGACCTTATAACAAGTGATACCTATGTAGATGAACTAATTAAACTTTTCTACAACAGTTATCCACGTCTTTATGCACGATGGGGAACCGGAACAGAGCCTACAACTATAACATTTATGGCAGACAGAACATATGATGGAGTTGCATATTGTCAGGGTACAACAGTTTGCGTATCAACAACCTATGCAAATGCAAATCCATCGGATATAGGCTTCTTCTCTCATGAGATTACCCACTCTGTACAGCAGTATGGTAATAAGCTTGTCTATGGTGATGTAGACGGATGGTTCACAGAAAACATGGCGAACTACGGTGGATTCAGATATTTCCACTGGTCAAATCCACAGTATGTACAGATTTATCAGGCAAATGATACATCATTACAGGATTGGGGCTACCAGAAGTATGGTAATAATAAGTGGTTCTTTGCATATATGGACTCCAGATATCCAACCACAAGAGATGCAAATGGCAACATAACCTACGGATTACTTGACAGTCTTAACCTATTAATAAAGGCTAATAATTCAGGAACTCCTTATAAGGAAGATCCATACGACACAACAAATGAGCTTAATCAGTGTGTATACAGAGTCACAGGATACAATTGTTTTGAGGCTCTTAGACAGCGCTTTGTACAGGAGTTACAGCAGGGAACATGGAATTTCACAGGCTTTGCAAATTACGCTGATAACTGGGTTACAGAGAACATAGAAGGAATTCCAAATCCGGAATATCCGATGCTTGGTGACAAGGTACACGGTAATATTACAAATCCGAAGCTTTCATCAGCTGTAACAAGCGGGACTAATCTTATGAGCGGTGCAAGCATATATAAGACTTCCGGATACATTAGTGCCGGCGAAGCAGCATCAATGCTTATAGATGGCAACCTGACTACAAAGTGGTGTGCAACAACAGGTAATGTTGTAGATAAGACCTATGCTCTTAATCAGGTACAGCACTGGGTTGCAATTGATTTAGGCTCACAGAAGACCTTTAATACATATACTCTGTATAATACTCAGAGTTATGAAGGATATGCCAATGCAACAGAATGGGAGATACTTATATCAAATGATGGTGTGAACTGGACATCAGTTGATTATCAGAACGGACAGAATTCTGCTATATCTTCCTATGGTATTGGTTCTAAGACTGCAAGATATGTAATGATGAAGGTATTTAACTCAGATAACGGAGTAGGTACAGTAAGACTTTATGAATTGCAGTTGTATAACAGATAAATAAGCTTTATAAAGAATAGATATATAAAAATCCGGTGCAGAAGATTCTGCATCGGATTTTTGATATGAAAAAGTATTTAGTTAAGCTCTTCGGCGCGTTCTAAAGCTTCATTAATATGTGTATAGAAGTTGTCTTTGCCAACTTTATCAACGAAGCCGGCTTTTTCCATAACACGCATTGGCTGTTCATTTACATGGGTGAAGAGGACTGTAATGTTCTTCTTAGAGCATCTCTCATGAAGCTCAGTAAGAGCATTCATTGCGGTAGAGTCTAAGGCAGTTACACTCTGCATACGGAGAATAAGACATTTTGTAAAGTCTTTTACACTGATTTCTGCGATTCTGTCAGCAGCACCGAAGAAAAGAGGTCCGTTGATGTCATAAATTCTAACGTGGAGAGGAACTTGGGCAAGCTCCGGGTCTTCCTCCGGATTGTCGGTGTATTTCCAGCCTCTGACCGCTGTTTCATCACTCATACGTTTCATAAACAGAAGGCAGGCAAATAACATACCAAATTCAATAGCAACTACAAGGTCAAATACAATAGTAAGAATAAATGTAACAACCAGAACGAAGATATCGCTCTTTGGTGCAGTCTTTATAAGGTGAACAAAAGGTCTCCACTGGCACATGTTGTAGGCAACAATGAAAAGAATTGCTGCGATAGTAGGCATTGGAATTAATGCAGCGTATGGCATAAGTACCACGAGAACTAATAAAAGGACTACTGCGTGTACCATACCGGCAATAGGAGTACGTCCGCCGTTTTTGATATTTGCAGCAGTACGGGCGATAGCTCCTGTAGCAGGGATTCCACCAAATAAAGCAGAACCGATATTACCCACACCCTGAGCAACAAGCTCCATGTTTGAGCGGTGCTTTGTGTTAGTCATTCCATCGGCAACTACGCAGGATAAAAGTGATTCGATTGCAGCAAGGATAGCGATAGTAAATGCATCCGGGAGCACTGCACGAGCCAGTTCAAAATTAAATCCCGGCAGGTGGAAAGACGGAAGACTGTTGCTGATAGTATATAAATCACCAATAGTATTTACATCCATTTTCAAAAACTTAACCATTACAATTCCTACGATTACTGCTATGAGTGAACCGGGAATCTTTTTGCTGATATATGGCCATACAATAAGTATTGCAAGGGATACTGTACCGACAATAACAGCCTGAATATTAAAGGTTCCAAAATATTTAATAGTTGCGTGAATTTTCTCAGTGGTCTCTATAGGAGTAACACCACTTGCATATGTAATACCGAAGAAGTCCTTTAACTGGCCGATAAATATTGTAACTGCGATACCGGCAGTAAAACCGGTGGTTATAGTATAAGGTATGAACTTAATAAGGCTTCCGAAGCGGAAGATTCCCATAAGTACAAGGAAGATACCTGCCATAACTGTAGCAAGGATAAGACCCTCCATACCATTTTTCATAACTATTCCTGCAACAATTGTTGCAAAGGCAGCGGTTGGTCCCGCAATCTGCACCGTGCTTCCGCCAAGGAAGGAAATAAGAAATCCGGCAATAATAGCAGTGTAAATACCTTCTTCTGGGCCTACGCCTGATGCAAGCGCAAGGGCGATTGACAGAGGCAGTGCAATAATAGCAACAATAATTCCTGAAACAACATCTTTAATAAACTGTTCCTTTGTGTAGCCCTTCATCGTCGTAAAGAGCATTGGTTTAAGTTTTTCCATAAGATTACCTCAATGTTTTTCTTTTTGTTTTGTATGATACCTACGGATTGCTACGCACTATGTGCTACCACAATCCTGCAAAATATTCGAAATCTGCCCTATCGGGCTACTTTCTCATATTTTGGCGGGTTTCAACCGCATACTTTTCTATGCAAGCATGAAAAGTAAGACTTTTTGACCCTGGTATAAAAAAATGTCTGTTTTGACAAAACATTTTTAATATTACTCTTGTTGATTTGAAAATGCAAGGATTTTTTGGGGTACAATTATTTTGCTATAAACTTTTATTATTTAAACTACTATTGTATTTTGAATTTATTCAAGTTATAATAAATTTACTAGAAGTATGAAGGCGTTTGTTTGAGGTAATAATATTAAATATGAAATTAGAAGGTTATCATAATACAGAAGTAACTAATGTTAGTGACATTCTTCAACATGGTTTTATTTATAAACATAGTGATACACATTGGTTGGGACAGGGTATATATTTCTTTGCTGATATTGATACTGCTATGGATAATATAGATATGTTAAAACATGATGACGAGATTAAAACCATTGCTGTTGAAATAGAAGTAGATGACTCAAAGTATTTAGACTTAGACATAAAGGGCAATTTGAATTCCTTTAGAAGGTATTGTCAGGAAAAAATTAAAGAAT